>NZ_AHCD03000026.1:0-300000 GCF_000238295.3 Pseudoalteromonas rubra | reverse complement strand
AAAATGCTTGGGTTTTGTTTTGCCCATCCCCATAAAGTGAAGCAACTCAAGCATTAATTAGTTAGCCCCTTATCAACGGGTAAGGTTGAACGGGCAAACATCTACACTATGTATTCTGTCACTGTTCAGAAACTGTTAGGAGAACTAAACACATGAACATTCGTCCTTTACATGATCGCGTTATTGTTAAGCGTCTTGAAGAAGAAACAAAGTCTGCTGGCGGTATCGTTTTAACTGGTTCTGCCGCTGAAAAATCAACCCGTGGTGAAGTGGTTGCTGTGGGCAACGGCCGCGTGTTGGACAATGGTGAAGTGAGAGCATTACAAGTTAAAGCGGGCGACACTGTATTGTTTGGCTCGTACGTTGAGAAAACAGAAAAAATCGAAGGTCAGGAATATCTGATCATGCGCGAAGATAACATCCTGGGCATTGTAGAGTAAGCCCGGTCGTCGCACTCAACATTTAACGGTTAATCGAAAGAATTTAGAGGAATAAATATCATGGCAGCTAAAGAAGTTCGTTTTGCAGGCGATGCCCGCACTAAAATGCTTAAAGGCGTAAACGTACTGGCAGACGCAGTAAAAGTAACTTTGGGTCCAAAAGGCCGTAACGTGGTACTGGATAAGTCATTCGGCGCACCTACCATTACTAAAGATGGTGTATCTGTTGCAAAAGAGATCGAACTGGAAGACAAGTTCGAGAACATGGGCGCACAAATGGTAAAAGAAGTGGCGTCTAAAGCAAACGATGCGGCGGGTGATGGTACTACCACTGCAACGGTTCTGGCACAAGCTATCGTGAACGAAGGTCTTAAATCAGTGGCTGCGGGTATGAACCCAATGGATCTGAAGCGCGGTATCGACAAAGCAGTGATTGCTGCGGTTGAAGAACTTAAAGCGCTCTCTGTTCCTTGTTCAGACGCTAAAGCGATTGCTCAGGTAGGTACTATCTCTGCAAACTCTGACAAAGAAATTGGTGACATCATTGCTGAAGCAATGGAAAAAGTTGGTCGTGAGTCTGGTGTTATCACTGTAGAAGAAGGCCAGTCACTACAGAACGAATTAGACGTTGTTGAAGGTATGCAGTTTGACCGCGGTTACCTGTCTCCTTACTTCATCAACAATGCGGAAAAAGGCCAGGTTGAACTGGACAACCCACACATTCTGTTGGTTGACAAAAAAGTATCTAACATCCGTGAATTGCTGCCAACGTTGGAAGCAGTTGCAAAAACCAGCAAGCCTCTGTTGATCATCGCTGAAGACCTGGAAGGTGAAGCGCTGGCGACTCTGGTTGTGAACAACATGCGTGGTATCGTAAAAGTTGCAGCGGTTAAGGCGCCAGGTTTTGGCGACCGTCGTAAAGCAATGCTTCAGGACATCGCTATCCTGACTGGTGGTACGGTTATTTCTGAAGAGATTGGCCTGGAGCTTGAGAAAGCAACAGTTGAAGACCTGGGTACTGCGAAGCGTGTTGTTATCACTAAAGATGACACGACTATCATTGATGGTGCGGGCGAGCAGGAAGGCATTGACGGCCGTGTTGCACAAATCAAAGCACAAATCGAAGAAGCCACTTCAGATTACGACAAAGAGAAACTACAAGAGCGTATGGCTAAACTGGCCGGCGGTGTTGCAGTGATCAAAGTCGGTGCAGCAACTGAAGTAGAAATGAAAGAGAAGAAAGACCGCGTTGAAGATGCATTACACGCAACTCGCGCAGCGGTTGAAGAAGGTGTGGTACCAGGTGGTGGTGTTGCACTGGTTCGCGTTGCGAGCAAGATCGAATCTCTGACTGGCGACAACGAAGATCAGAACCACGGCATCAAAGTTGCGCTACGCGCGATGGAAGCGCCACTTCGTCAAATCGTATCAAACGCAGGTGATGAAGCGTCTGTGGTTGTTAACGCTGTGAAAGGCGGCGAAGGTAACTATGGTTACAACGCAGCGAACGGTCAATACGACGACATGATCGAAATGGGTATCCTTGATCCAACTAAAGTAACGCGCTCTGCACTGCAGTTTGCAGCGTCTGTAGCTGGCCTGATGATCACCACAGAAGCCATGGTTGCTGAAATTCCGAAGGAAGAAGCAGCGGCTGCACCAGACATGGGCGGCATGGGCGGAATGGGTGGCATGGGCGGCATGATGTAGTGCGACGAGAGTCGTGTAGGTCACTAGCCTAGCAGGCTACACCGTAAGCAGGTACTCACGTATCTGTTCACCCTTCCTGCAAAATTAGTAGTCGACACCGGTAATCGGTATACATAAACCGATTGCCGGAATCTTCTGTCTGAAGATGTCGCGCAATTGTGTTTATATACAATTGGTTGAAGAAAATCGGCGAAAAGTTCTTTTCTGCCGTCAAAACGTAAAAGTAACTACAAGCTTTAGTCGATCAGTTATGCGATCGGGAAAAAAATGGGCGACCTTTGTCTGCCCTCAATACGGCCTTGTGCCCTTGTAGTGTACTTTCCAATCTATGAAGTAGTTTGACTAAAGTTGATAGGCTTAGCGGCTTATTTACTTAATCGTAATTACTTTATGCGATATGCCTTTTTAAGGTGTCTATTTGGCTACTGGAGTGATCTTCCGGTGCAAGCCATTAGAGTTATTGTCTCGACATATTCATTTATATGTAGTGAGACCAACTTTGCGACAAGTTGTAGTCTAGGGATAGTGCATTACTGGTAACGGTTTTGTGCGAAGCTTCCTGACAATGTACCTCGGCGTCAGCCGTATTCTTCTCGTGAGAGGGGATATAACTCGTTAACAATAAATGAGTTGAGGGCTAGGCTAAACAACAGGGTTAACGTATGTGAACTACTGATAAACACCGTCAACCGCAATAAGCGAAATGTTGTTGATACGCTTAAACCAAAAGGTGCGCGGCTGGTTATTTCTTTTACATCTAGAAATACGTCGTCATTGAGCCGTCGGTGGATAGGTAGAACCTAAATTGTTTATGTAACTTTAATGGAACTCGGTAAGCCTAATTATTCGCTTAATCTATTTGTTATTTGAATGATTAAGCAGGGGAGCTGTAAAGCAAACTGTTGAGTAAGTGGGTAAAGGAGGTTAGAGAAAGCGAATGCTATATTGTAATGATTTAGATAGATGCGAAATGCATTAACTGGAAACAGTGCTAACTTCTAACTGGTTTTTAATCGCGAAATAGACGTGTAAAGCCGTCGTTTAATTTGCTCCTGACAGGGTAAGAATAACTCTTCCCGTCAGGGGATAGTTACGTCTTGCTCTTGTTAGGTTCATTACTAATAGGAGAAAAGCAAGATGAGTACGGCATTTGTTGTACCTGCGTTCTCCCATCCAGCACATAGTTGGCATACCATTGATTGGTATTCAATTGAGTGTCAGGTGAGAGGGCTACAAGTACGGATCGCGAAGGCGACTAAGCAACAACAGTGGCGTAAGGCGAAAGCTTTACAACGCATGTTGGTGCGCTCGTTTGCGGCTAAGTGTTTAGCAGTAAGACGAGTAACTGAGAATCGAGGCAAAAGAACTGCTGGTATCGATGGGGAGTTATGGAGCACACCTGATAGCAAATGGTTAGCTATATATCGGTTAAAACGGCACGGGTATAAACCTAAGCCACTGAAACGGATATATATTCCCAAGAGCAACGGCAAACGCCGACCTCTAGGAATACCGACTATGTTGGATAGGGCAATGCAGGCATTATTTCTGCTCGCTCTTGAACCAGTGTCGGAAACAATTGCTGACCGCAATAGCTATGGATTTCGACCAATGCGTTCTACGGCTGATGCGATAGAACAATGTTTTGTCAATTTAAGTCGTAAAAGCTCGGCAGAGTGGGTGCTTGAGGGAGATATTAAAGGGTGCTTCGATAACATTAGTCACGACTGGTTACTTGCTAATGTAATGTTAGATAAACAAGTACTTAAAAAGTGGCTAAAAGCAGGATTCGTTGAATTTGGTAAGTTGAATCCGACAGATGCGGGTACACCACAAGGTGGAATTATTTCACCTGTATTGGCTAATTTAGCGCTTGATGGTTTGGAAGATGTGTTGTTTTCTCATTTTGGGAAGAAGAATACAAAAGCCGCTTACAAGTCTAAGGTCAATTATGTGAGGTACGCTGATGACTTCATTATAACGGGTATATCGAAAGAAATACTCGAAAATGAAGTTAAGCCCCTTGTTGAAGCTTTTATGGCTGAACGAGGGCTTACGTTATCACCAGAGAAAACGGTAATAACGCATATTGATGATGGATTTGATTTTCTTGGGCAAAACCTACGTAAATACAATGGCAAGATGTTAATTAAGCCTAGTCGTAAAAGCGTTAAGAGTTTGCTTGGGAAGGTTCGCAAAATAATTAAAGATAATAAGACTATGAGGGCAGATTTGTTAATTAGTCAGTTAAACCCAATCCTCAGAGGTTGGGCTAACTACCATCGTCACATTGTGGCGAAGGAGATCTTTAATTATGTGGATTATCGAATTTGGAAACTTCTATGGCAGTGGTGCCGACGGCGACATAACAATCGTCACAAACGCTGGATTAAAGCTAAGTACTTTAAATCAGTGGGCAAGCGAAACTGGACGTTTTCAGGGATAACAGCCGATGGTTTTGAAAAGAGGCTGATATACACTAACGATACTGTGATAAAGCGGCACACTAAATTGAAAGCAGAGGCTAATCCGTATGATTTAGCATTTGAAGAATACTTTGAAAAGCGCTTAGAGCGAGTTTGGAGAGATTCAATGTTAGGTAAACAGAAAGTGCTCATGCTTTGGCTCAGACAACAGAAATGCTGTGCGATTTGCCGTCACAAAATAACCAAAGAAACGGGATGGAATATTCATCATATCGTGGAAAGGGTGAAAGGTGGCAGTGATGACATGAGCAATTTAGTGTTGTTGCACCCTAATTGTCATCGGCAATTGCATATCGTTAAAAAATAAGCACTTTATGGTTGTTTTTTTCTGCAAATGCCCCCATATAAATAATATTCGTAAAGGTTTAGTAGTACTTTATGAATAAGGATGTTCAGGAAAGGTTAGTAATAGCTTTTTCGTGTATTTAACTGAAAATTTATAGAAGGTATTTAAAGATGGATAAGTGGGAATTTTACAAAGACAACTCTAATGAATGGCGATGGAGAAGAACTGCTTCTAATGGCCGTATAGTTGGAGCCTCAAGCCAAGGATACGTAAACAAGTCTGATTGTGAAGACAATGCGAGACGAAATGGCTGGACTGGTTAAGGTCGCTGGTCTTTACTTTGGTATGGACTTATAAAGGCTTGAGCCGTATGCGGGGAAACTCGCACGTACGGTTCTTAGGGGAGGGGTAGCCAGTAATGGCTGCTTCTTACCCGACATCATCCCCAGACACTGACGCTTTAAAAAACCCGGCTTTGCCGGGTTTTTTGCGTTAAATGGGCAGGTTTTAAACCCGCATTGGCAAAGAGATTGAAGAAAATGTAGATCTTCAATGTGCGATATATCTGTATATATAGGTATAAATAGACTTATTCGAAATGGAATGAATATAAATAAATTAATACCGGAATAGGGTGATTAAAATTGGGTTATTTATTTCTCACCTTAATGTTTTATATATCTCTCTACTTGTACTGCTATTAAGTGAATGTAAGATAGAAGGTGGCTGTTTATTAAGTATTTATTGGCTTTGGTATTTTTGTGGTAAAGTTTCTGAAATAAAACTGAGGTTGACGATTTTATATTCGTTTATATAATCGATGCTGAAAACCCTCACTGATAGAGGGGAGTAAGATCAATAAGGATGAATATGTCTTTTTTCAAAAAAGCACTTGGCGCTGTGGGTATTGGCGCGGCAAAAGTCGACACATTGTTAGATCACCATCAGGTTGCACCTGGCGAGGAAATTTCCGGCACAGTTAAAATTAATGGGGGTAAAGTCGCTCAGGAGATCAACAAAATCGATCTCAAAGTGATGTGTATTTACACTGTTGAAAGAGAGAACAGTGAAGGTGAGTCGGAAACGGTGACTAAGCAACACACCTTGGCCAAATTTTGTATTAATGAGCGTTTTACCATTGAGCCAGGTGATGAAAAGCATATTCCCTTTGCATTCGATTTAGACCTGGAAACGCCTATCACTGTCGGTGAGTCTCAAACCTGGATTGCTACCAATCTGGACATTGATATGGCATTGGATAAATCCGATCGTGATTATATCCGCGTTGTTCCAACCGAGCTGCAACAAGCCGTTATCGATAGCATGGAAGAACTGGGTTTCAAATTGTATGAATCAGACTGTGAAGGTATTGAAGAGGCTTCCTTCTCTCGCTTGCCATTCGTACAGGAGCTGGAATTCAAAACTTTTGCCGGCGAATTTCATGGCCGTTTCGACGAAGTAGAGATTGTCTTTTTCAATCGTGGTAGTCAGCTGGAGGCCATTTTTGAAATTGACCGCAAAGCTCGGGGCTTCAAAGGCTTTTTTGCCGAAGCACTCGATTTAGATGAGTCAAAAGCCCGCCTGGTCATCGACGAAGATAGCCTGGAGGAGCTGGAAGATCTGATTTATGACCTGCTCGAGGATAACTGTTAACACACAGGTTTAATACCAGGCCTGCGGCCTACAGCACGGCAATTATGCCGCAGGCACTTGACTATTTTATAGATAATTATAAGGACTATAATGAAAGCACTCACTTCTTTGGTAACTATCCCGGCGTTATTATTACTTGCTGCATGTGGCAGCGAATCACAACAGACAGAATTACCTCAATGTGACGATGAGGATGTGATGGAATTGGTCCATGATATCGTCAAAGATGAAGTCAAATCACAGTTGTTCGATGTGATGCTGGCACAAGCCGGTAAATCTGGCGAAATCACATATGAGCGTGCGGTTGAAGTGAAGGGCCGTTCAACCGAGCTGGCAACGGTGCTGGATGCTGTTGATGAGGCCGTCGAGCAACAAGATTTGCGATATTCTGAGATTACCCAGTCTTCAGAGGACACTGCCTTACAAAAAGTATGGTGCAGTGCCAATATGATGAGCCCGGGCGGTGAAAAGCCTGCAATCATCAATTATACCGCATTGTATTCAGGCGATGATGTAGAGGTGCTGGTCACCTTCTAGATTGTTATACGTGCCTTAGATGTGGGCAACATTATGCTGCCCACATACTATGTTTGCCAGGTTCGCGTCGTGCTATATAAGACGAGTGAAGTGTTTTATCACCGATATATTACATTTTCGTCTCTCGCATTTTGCCACCATTTTAATATGACCAATCAAGGGTATGGCCCACTAAAATAGGTTTTATCGGCATCCGGGATATGTTGTTTATTGCCTGAACTAATTTTGTCGCTTGGTTATCCATCGCAATTATGTAGAATAGAAAATCTGAATTCGTATCAAGGTAGATTAGGTGACAATGAATGTCCGATTTTAAAGTTTGGAAACTGATAAGTCTGCTCTGTATCATGTTTTTAATGGTCGGGTGTGAGTCGAAAGAGGAACGCATCCAGCAGACAATTACCCACTCACTTCAGGACGCGTCCCGTGCGATCAACACCTTAGGTGATGCGCTGGATAAAAACCAAGTGCGCAATGCTAATCTCCTGGTCGAGTATGGCAATGTGCTGGGCCAGCAAAATCCGCAACTGAACAATATTGCTCAGCTGGTTGCACAGGATGCAACCAGTGGTGGTCCTTTGTATCAGAACTTACTTTCTCGCTATCAGGCGCTGAAATCTCCCCAACCGGGCATGAGCAGCGATGACATCATCGAACAGGCAATTTTGCTCAAAGAAGCCGCTTCTTTGAGTCTGTTTAATGATGCGCTGACCGACCCCATTAACGTACTCGCCGATATGTCCAATGGGACGCTGGCTCGAGTTGGTGCCATTAGTCAGTCTGCAGAGCAGGCTGCCAGTAATGGCCAACCCGCTGTAGGGAACCAACTGGTTGGTAATGCCAACTATGGCGAATGGCAGACCAACTCTAATGGCACCAGTTTCTGGATGTGGTATGGCATGTACCGAATGCTGGGTGATTTGGTGGGAGATGTTGAATATGACAGCTGGAGCAAACGCCGTAAATACAGCTATTACAGCGACTATGGCCGTAAACGCTACACCAGTTATCAGGGCTATAAACGCCAAAGCGCAATAGAGCAGCGTACGCGGCAGTCTTATCAGCGGCAGGGGCGACAATTTACCAGTCCTTATGCGAAAAGAAAGGCGGGCGCTTCAGGCCTTAGCCGTGCCAGTCACACCCCATCAGCAGTATCGCGAAGCAGCTACTCGAGAGCTAAGTCGAGCTCGGGCTCAATTCGCAATAGTTCAAACCGGACCTCTCGCGGCGTGAGCCGGGGCAAGTAGCGCATCAGATAGCGGAGTTAACACATGTATCAATTTAACGGATTAACAGCCTGGACATTACAGGCACTTCTCATCGATATGGCGGTGATCATTGCCCTGTTCGTGAGTTTAAAATATATCAAAGGGTGGGTGTCCAACCTGCATGCCAATGATGAAATTACCGAGCGAGACAATTTTGCTTTTGGCCTGAGCTTTGCCGGTGGCCTGACCGGACTGGCCATTGTATTGACGGGGATCACCAGTGGCGCCTTTGCCAGTACACTGACCCAGGAAGCGATGCAAATGGCGGGTTATGGCCTGGTTGGTATTGTACTGATCAAGCTTGGCCACTTTTTTCAGGATAAAGTGGCACTGCGTAAAGTCGATCTGCACAGCGAAATCATTAAAGGCAACATCACCTCAGCCCTGATTGATTTTGGTCATGTGGTCAGTGTCGCCATCGTGATCCGCTCAGCGTTACTCTGGGTGCTGACTGAAGGCTGGTACGGCTTGCCAATCGTGGTCGTCGCCTTTGTCATTGGCAATGTGTGTATGTTGCTGGTGAGTCAATATCGTGTGCAACTGTTCAAGCGTACTAATCGTAATGGTGATTGTCTGCAACAAGCTATCCTGGATAACAATGTTGCGGTCGGGATCCGTTATGCCGGATTTCTCATTGGGGCTGCATTGGCGCTCACTGCGGCGTCTGGTCTGGCACCGTATGTTGCCGATAACATGGCGAGTAGCCTGATTTACTGGAGTATTGCTGCACTGGGCAGCATAGTGTTGTTTGCTTTGTTGCACCTAGTGATGATCAAGGTGATCCTCGCTGGCACTGATATTTCTGATGAAGTTAATCGTCAAAAGAACATTGGTGTGGCAACCATCTCTGCCGCTGTCTCTTTTGCTGTGGGTGTAACCATGGCCACCTTGTTAGGTGCGTAATTCTTGAGCGTATCGGTACCGTCAAATCAATCTAAAGTGACCGGCAGCATGTCGCTGTTTGGTCACGATGTGTTACTGATCGGTGTTATGGCCATTCTGGCTGGCTGTGGTCTGATCTATGAATACTTACTGTCGCATTACGCAGGCAGGGTGCTTGGCTCGGTGGAAAGCGCCATCTATGCCATGATTGGCACTATGATAGTGGCCATGGGGATTGGGGCATTTTTAGCTCGCTGGTTTAAAGATCCTTTCACTGCCTTTGCCTGGCTGGAGAGTGTGATTGCGTTATTAGGCATGAGCAGTATTTTAATCATAGCCAGTATTATTGCCCTGACCTACACCTTACCACATACGCTCTCCACGCTTTATAATCTGCCGCCTGATAGCATACTCGATGGCAGGCCCCTCCAGCTGCTACAGGATTTTGCCCGCTTTTTACCTTATATATTTGGGCTTATTCTCGGCATTTTGATTGGTATGGAAATTCCATTAATTGCGCGTATTCGTCAGCAGGTATACGGTCGATTTTTAGAGAATAATGCGGGCACCATTTATGGCGCTGACTATATCGGGGCAGGGGTAGGTGCTGCTATCTGGGTGACAATCATGCTGGCATTACCGATCATGCAAGCTGCTGCCTGGACAGCGTTATTCAATATCGTGGCCGGATTGATTTTTTTATGGCGTTACTTTGCGTTTGTACGTTTTGCAAAGTTGCTGTTGATCTGTCATCTCTTGTTGCTGGGTATATTCGCGGTCATCTTGCACCAGGGAAGCGGGTGGATGAAAGATCTCAGTAATGTCTTATACAAAGACAAAGTGATTTATTCAGAGTCAACTAAGTATCAGCATGTGGTGATCACTGAGCGCCTCAGTCGGACGCAGTCGGCACCCATTAATGATTTATTTTTAAATGGCCGGTTACAGTTCTCATCAATAGACGAGCAAATCTATCATACTATGTTGGTCTATCCGGCTATGCTGGCATCAAACCGGCACGACAAGGTGTTGATCATTGGTGGAGGAGACGGCCTGGCGTTGCGTGATGTACTTAAGTGGCCAGTGCACAGTGCGACCCTGATCGATCTGGATGGTCAGTTACTGTCGCTATTTGGTCTGCAGGGGCAGGAATTTGAATCACGGCCAGAGATCACGGCTAAGCTTGTTCAGCTGAACCACAACGCACTGAATGATCCCAGGGCAGAAGTCATTGTGGCAGATGCTTTTTTAGAAATCGAAAGCATGCTGGATCAGGGTCTGCAGTTCGATACCATCATCATTGATCTACCGGATCCCAATCATCCGGATCTGAACAAACTGTATAGTGACTATTTCTATAATCATGTCAGGCAATTGCTCGCACCGGATGGGGCACTGGCTATCCAGTCTACCTCTCCCTATCACGCTAAAAATGCTTTTATCAGCATTGCAAAAACCGTCAAGCAGGCGGGCTTTGCTCATGTTGAACAGTATCAGCAAAATATTCCCTCCTTTGGTCAGTGGGGGTGGACCATTGCAACCCGAACGGGTCAGCCAGCCAGTGCAAGAATTGCAGCAGTTGAAGCGCTGCCGGTTGCCAGTAACTGGGTCAGCAAAAAATATTTATTGTCCTCATTTGTCTTTCCAAATCACTTTTTTGACAGGAATAAAGAGGTTGAGGTCAATCGCTTAGGGACTGGCGTGCTGTACGACTATTATCGTCAGGCATGGCAAACGGAAGATGAGTTGTATAAAAATTAACGCAACAGTGTTGACATATTATGTCACACATGCAAATCTTAACTCAGACATAATATGTCAAAACGAAAAGGTAAAGAAAGATGGAATTAAACGAGTTATCAATCAAATTGGCATCATTTGAAACTGAAGGTGCGAACTTTGAATCCTTCCTGATCGCGAATGAAGGTGAACAGGATGTATTACAAGTGATTGTTGAGGGAAATGACGAATTACCGATCTTTGTCACTCAGACCGAAGAACAGTTAGTGTGTATCAGCTATCTGTTTAATGAAAATGAAGTGAAGCCTGAGTTATTGAACGAGTTAAATGAAGCATTGTTAAAACTCAATGTGCCGATCCCTTTGAGTGCGTTTGCTAAAATTGATGAACAGTACGCTATCTTTGGTGCACTGGCAGTTTCCTCCTCCATCGATGAGATAACGCACGAACTGGTCACGTTGGCAGACAATGCCATCGAAGCCCTGGATGCTGTGACTGTGTATTTAAAAGATTAATAGTGGAGAAGTGAGATGAGTATCTTAAAGAAATTATTTACCGCAGTGCGTGGTGGTGCCCGTGAAGTGGGTGAGTCGATTGTCGATGCCAACGGCATCCGTATTTTTGAGCAAGAAATTGCTGATGCGAAAAACGCACTGGCGAAAGCCAAGAAAAGCCTAACTGAAGTGATGGCGAAAGAAATGCAGACCAAGCGTAAGTTGGCTGCACTGGACGAGAGCATTGCCGAGCATGAAGACTATGCAGGTCAGGCATTGCAACAGGGCAATGAGGCACTGGCGGTAGAAATTGCCGAGAAAATTGGTGAATTTGAAACAGAGAAAGAAGAGCATCAGCAAGTGCTGGATGGCTTTACTAAGCATGTTATTCTGCTCAAGCAGCAGGTGAAGGATGCAGAAAAGTCGATCAAAGAAAACCAACGCCAACTGACGATGGTGAAAACCACAGAAAGCGTGCAAAAAGCCACGATGGCAGTCAACAGCACACTCAACACTAATGAGTCGTCTATGGTGAATGCACGTCAGTCTCTGGAGCGTATTAAGCAACGTCAGCTGGACAGACAAGATCAGCTGGCCGCAGCCAAAGAGCTGGAAGCTGCTGAAACAGGTGCCGATCTGAAAGCCAAGATGGCAGAAGCGGGCATAGGTACAACCCAAAAGAGCAATGATATTCTGGACCGCATTAAGGCTAAACAAGCAAAGTAGTGCGGCCGAAGTGAAAAAAGGAGGCCTGGCCTCCTTTTTTGCTTGCTCTAATTTTTTAAAAGGTGAGTTATGTTTGGTTTTTTCAAATCTAAAAAGGCCCCGGAGCGCCAGCTTGAGCATGCCCGCGATCTGCGTGTCGGTGATATGCTGACGGTGATAGATTCATTTGCTTATCCTGACTGGCTAAAAGGCCAGACACTCAAGGTCACCGCAGTGCAGACATATCAATACCAGCACAGTGCTGACTATGAATTTGTGCTTGAATCAGAATCTGGTAGGGCGGTTTTTTTGCAGATTGAGCAGGATGATGGTGAAGAGTTTGCTAACTTTTCGGTGAAGATCCAGCGTGATGATGTGGATGCGATATTTACCCTCGATGAGTTTGCCCGGATCTTCGATGAAGAATCCCTGACACAGCTCGAAACACACACAAAGCCGGCCGCTTTTGAGCGCTTCCTGGGGCAAAGCTACCAGCAAAGTGAAGCCCCTTATGTTGCTTATTATTATGAACAGGACTATCGTGGCCGGACATTGCCACGTTATCAGGACGAAAGTGGCGCTGTCTGTGAGGTGATAGAACTGATATCGCCTGACGAGAAACACAGTATCAATATTGAGGTCTGGGACGGAGGTGAGACTGAAGTTTCCCTGACGATTACCCGACCGCTCAGTGATATTGTGGAGTTGTTTCCCGGAGCAAGCTCGTGACGGATAAACAAGCCAAATGGCAGCGTCAGGAACGGGCGCTGCGGGCCACTCAAATGGCCTTTGATTTAACGACAGAAGTTCAGAAAAGCTTGAAAAAGCAGGCGATAGATGAAGAGTTAACGCCGTCGGATATGATCCGCAAGATTCTGGATTTAGAAGTCAAATCGAAAAAAACCAGGCAACGCCTGTCGTTTAATCTCACCGATGAAGAAATTGCTTTATTGGCTCAGCGTTTTGGCGTTGACCCGGACGATAAGCGTGCGGTTAAGCAGCAGGTCGCCAGTTTACTGATCAATCGCTATACAGACGCGCAGGGCACATAGCCCAAACGCGTCTGCCAGCAGCGGCTTGGTGACGCAGTGAGTAACAATAAGCACGGTCACAAGCAGCAGGGCACCGAAAAAGCATGGCAAACCCTTATAGCAGATAGGCACCATGCACATAGGCCGGGATAAATGCCATTCTATACAGTGACACAAACAGTGCACTTACCAATAGATTCAACAAAATCACACCTACCACAGCGTACTAGCCAAAGTTAAATATCCTTGCCTGATGGGCCAGCACGATAACGCGTGGTGCATATCCATTTTTAACCGGTTAATTTGATTGGTCTTTCAATCTTGGCTGATATAGATATTCCATATTGGGGGGGTTACAGCGACAAATGGCCAATTTTAAATAGCATCACTCATATTGTTGGTCGTCGCTGGTAGCAAGTTATTCTCCTGTTGAGTAAGCAGAACTGAACGGACTGGACTAGAGTTACTAAGCCGTGATCGCTACCAGGTCTTTAGCACTATGTCAGCCTGGGCGATACGGCTAGTCACCCTTACTGGAGTCTGTGGGTAGTAGGGATAAATTATTTTTCCAGACCTCCAGGTCGTCTCTCAGCGGAGCGACAGTATAACCTTGCCGTTGTATGTATCGAGTTGGCCTGGAGCAGGTGTTTATTAAGGAGCAACTCATGGCAGAACACCAATCACGCGCACGTTTTTTTCAGCAGCACCCCAAAGCCAGAGCCCATGCCGCGCTCGATGACGCGACCAATCAGCAGCTTAAAGTCACACCGGGTCCGGTGACCCTGACCAAGCACAAATATCAGGGCAAGAAAGCGGTGATCATTGGCGCGGGTGTATCCGGCCTGACTACGGCTTATGAATTGTTAGCGCAACAGTCGGGTATGGAAGTGACGGTGCTGGAAGCGCAAAACCGCACAGGGGGACGTTGTTTGAGCCTGCGTACCGGGGATACCTTAATTGAGGATGTTGACAGTCAGCTGTTTCATTCCAAGCCCGGTCAGCCACAGGTGGTGCGCTTTGACCGGCCACAAGGTGATGCAGAACCTTATCTCAATGCGGGTCCTGGCCGCATTCCCTCCAGCCACAAACGCCTGCTGTCTTATCTGAAGCAATTCAGTGTGGATGTGGAAGTTTATGTCATGAACAGCGAGTCTAACTTAGTGCAGATGTCAGATAGCTTTGCGGGTTTGCCGCTGGTTTATCGCCGTCTTGATCACAATACCCGGGGGTGGCTGGCTCAGATGGTGTTTGAAAATGCTGAGCAGCTGATCAAAACCACTGAATGTGGCGTGGGCGCACAGGATGTTGAGCGTCGTGCCCAACAGCTGAGAGAGTTAATGATCAGTTTTGGGGAGTTGGTACCTAGCGGTCCCAATGAGGGTAAATACGTCGTGACGGCGGGTGAAGATGGCATGGAGAATGGCCGTTCTCGCGCGGGTTACACAGAGCTGCCTGGCGTGGATGCCGGAACGATTGCGGAGCCTTTGAGTTTCGACAGTTTACTGGGCTCTGAGTTTTGGGATAAAACACGTTTTTATCAGCCCGTTGATTTTCTCTGGCAGTCGACGCTGTTTCAGCCAGTCGGCGGGATGGATCAGGTACAGCATGCCTTTGCCCAGCAAGTCGCTGCTCTGGGTGGCACCATCTTGTTGAACAGTCCGGTAAAACAAATTGACTGGGATACATCGCGTCAGCAGTTTGCGATTTCTATCGCGAAAGTAGGCACTGACGATCTTGACGTTGTGTATGCGGATTACTGCTTCAGCAACATGGCCATGCCTTTCTTGAAAGAGATCTTGTCAGAAACGCTTCAGGATCCAAACAGTCAGGTGGGCCTCAACAGTGAATTTAAATCAGCATTACAGGCTGTGTATCAGTCTCAGTTTGTCGATGACCATGGCGGCTACAAGGCTAAGTTCCTGGCATGTACGACCAAAGTGGGTTGGCAGGCCGATCGTTATTTATGGCAGGGTAGTCAGGTTAAAGAAGTCCATGATGATTGTGCTAACGTCGATCTGTTGAGTGTGCCGGATTCTGAAATTGGTGTAGTGCCTATTTTCGGGGGGATCTCCTGGACGGACAACGATATTACACAGATCTGGTATCCCTCCACGGCCTATCATGACCAAAAAGGCGTCCTCACCGGTGCCTATAACTTCTCTGAAATTGCCTATGAGTGGGGTAAGTTACCGGTTCAGGCGCGTCTGGACAAAGCACGTGAAGGCGCGAAATTGTTCGGTCAGGAATTTGGGGATGGTCTGGAACATGGTCTGGCGATTGCCTGGCAGAATATGCCATATATCAAAGGCGGCTGGGCACAGTGGCATGTGGTCGGCGATCAGGCTGTGCACCATTTCAATGTACTGGCGCAGGGCAGTGCGGTGAAAGCGGCAGACGGCAGTGAAACGCAACCCAACTTCTTCATCGTTGGTGATCAGCTGTCGTCTTTACCTGGGTGGCAGGAGGGAGCCATTGCGGCGGCGCTAAATGCACTCAATCGTATGGAACGCCCGGATTTGGCGATCCCACATTTGGCGTGTTTGCCAGATACGCGCTTGATCGTTGAAGGCGTTTAACTCGCATTACAATCCATAATATGGATGCGCGAACCTGCACGGGAGATGACTAAGGGATCCCAGGCTTTGGGTTCGCGCTTTGCGTATTGTGGAGACTGGGGATAACTGAAGTGGTTAAAGGCTGTGCCACATACGCTGTCCCCGGATAAGGAATAGTGGCGCGATAATTTGAACCATTATTGGTAATTGTTGCCACACACAGGCAAAAGGCTGCTATTTTTAAAAGAGGCTTATGACCCAGCTGTGAAAACATCATTTAACACCTTAGATCAGACTGTTGCGCGGGACTGATGTATTAAGTACAGACTGAATATCAAATGGAGACTTGGCGATGCGTCACATTGCGATCTGGGCTATCTTGGCCCTGTTCATTACCGGTTGCGCCAGCACCCAACAGACAACACGTTCAGGGTTTTTACCCGATTATCAGCGTTTAAAACCCTCTGACACTTATCCCGATACCGCGTTGTACGTATCGGAACAACTTAAAAATGGCGCCCTGAAACAGGTACACACCATCTACCTGCCACATTTTGAAGTGTGGCTGCAGCTCAATGACGAAGCCAGAGTATCGCTCAGCCCGGCAGATGTGGCCAAGCTAAGTATTTATATGCAGGCTCAGCTACAACAAAAGCTCTCTGTGCATTATCAGGTTTTGCTAGAGCAGCCAAAGGAGCTTGGCCCGGACGTACTGACTATACGCGGTGCGTTTACTGAAATTGAGTTTGCACCGACTGAAATGCAAGTACGCGACTTTATTCCTGTTCGCCTGGTGTATAGCGCCGGCAAAAGCGCCTATCTTATGGCAACCGAACAGTCAGAGGTTGTGACGTCAGTCTCACTGGAGAGCATGTTTTATCTGGGGGAAAGTCAGGAACCCGTGCTGATGATGTCTGCCCACAAAGCGGTAGAGTCAGTCGTAAAACAAAACGGCGATGAAAATGCCCAGGCTGTAAAAGCCGTACTCGACATCTGGATAGATAATTTTGTTACAGCAATCAGTAAATCAAAAACGATATAGTGGTGATCACCTATGATAAGAAAGCACACCTTCCTTTTAGCCGTCGTGATGGCGACTGTCCTGTCCGCGTGCTCTGAGCCACAGACCTCGGCTGAGAAAGCACCACAACTGCGGCCAGTGAGAACGATTGAGCTCAGTGTTAATAATTTTGGGCCACTTCAGGAGTTTCCGGCTGTGGTGGATGCAGCCAGCACCGCCGATCTGTCGTTCAAAGTGTCTGGAGAACTAACACACTTGAATGTGAAACAAGGTCAGCAAGTGACGCAAGGAGATGTGATAGCAAAGGTAGATGATACCGACTACAAACTGGCGGTGGAGGAAGCGCAAGCGGCTTTTGAAAAAGCCGAAGCAGACTTTAAGCGGGGAGAGCAACTGATTGTGACCGGAACCATCAGTCAGTCAGATTATGACCTGCTTAAATCTCAATTTGCCAGTGCCAAAACGAAGCTGGCCAATGCCAGAAACAACCTGGACTATACCCAGCTCAGGGCGTCATTCTCGGGGATTGTTGCGCGCACACATGTTGAACAATTCGAAGAAGTGCAGGCCAAGCAAGTCGTGGCGACTTTACAGGACATAGAGCATATTAATCTCAAGGTAAATGTCCCTGAAAGTATTATGATCCACGTCAGCAAAGACACACCGAAGCAGGTATTTGCGGAATTTGCGGCGATTGAGGGGAAGCGCTTTGAACTGACATTTGTAGAAGTCAGCACCCAGGCCGATGAAGTGACAAAAACCTATGAGGTCACGCTCGGCATGTTACCTCCTCCCGGATACAACATTTTGCCAGGTATGACGGCCAAAGTCATGGCCAGTGCACCCAGTGAAGCGTTATCCCGCCTCTATTTGCCATTATCTACGGTGCTGAAAGACGACAAAGGCCACTATGTGTGGACGGTTACCTCGCTCGGTGACGGCAAAGGTAAAGTGACCAAAACGCCGGTGCAGATTGGAGAGGTCTCTTCGCTGGGCTTTCCGGTGATCTCTGGGGTGACAGCAGGCACACACGTGGTGACCGCGGGTATGAGTAAAGTGACCGATCAGCAGGTTGTGAAATTCCAGGGAGGTCGTGAGTGAACATCACCCGATTAGCATTAGAGAATAATCGCACAACCTGGGTTTTGATTTTTGCCCTGGTGTTTTTCGGCATCGTGGCGTTCAATAAGATGCCTAAAGACTATGATCCTGGCTTTATTATCAGAACCGCACAGGTTGTTACTTACTTTCCCGGTGCAAGCCCACAGCGGGTTGAAGAACTGGTTACCGACAAAATTGAAAAGGTGGTGCAGCAAATTCCGGAGCTGGATTTTGTTAAAAGTACCTCCAAAACCGGTGTCTCGATCGTCAGTGTTAATATCAAAGAAAGCTATAAGGAAATGCGGCCTATCTGGGATAACTTGCGTCGTAAGATTGAAACCGTCGAAAGCGACCTTCCCAGCGATGCGCAAAAACCCATAGTGAACGACGAATTTGGTGATGTGTTTGGTGTTGTCATCGGACTGACTGCGGAAGGTTACTCCTATCGTGAAATGGAAGAAGTCGCCGAGCAGGTCAGAGATGAGCTGCTGAGGTTACCAGAAGCCGCAAAGGTCGACATTTTCGGTGCACAGGAGCAGCGTGTCTTCATTGAATTTGAAAACGCCAAACTGGCATCGCTTGGGATTTCGCCCGGGCAACTGAAAGATCAGCTGGCAGCCCGCAATATCGTTAATCCGGGCGGCTCAATATTTATTGATGATGAAACCCTGGCGCTGGAGCCCAGTGGTAACTTTGAATCGGTAGAAGACATCGCGGGTACCATCATTAACATCACAGGATCAGAGCAGGTGATCCTGCTCAGTGATATCGCCCGGGTGTACCGTGATTATGTCGACCCAGCTAAGGTCAAGGTGCGAGTGGCAGACAAAGAAGGCATGACGATTGCCATTTCCATGCGCCACGGCGGTAATAATTTGCTGTTGGGTGAGCAAGTACTCGATGCGATCCATTATCTTGAATCTGTTTACCCGATAGGGGTGGACTTTAAGCTGCTGTCATTTCTACCGCGAGAGGTTGAGCAAAAGGTTGATGATTTTGTGTCGAACCTGATCCAGGCGGTACTGGTGGTGACCGTGGTGATGCTGTTCAGCTTGGGTTTGCGAACCGGGTTAATAGTCGCCAGCCTGATCCCAATGAGCATGGTATTCGGCATACTGGCGATGTCCTTTTTTGACATCAGCATCGATCAGATCTCGCTGGCTGCTCTGATCATTGCGCTGGGCATGCTGGTTGATAACGGGATTGTGATGTCAGAAAGCATCATGGTGCAGATGGAGCGAGGCAAGTCCGCGGTAGATGCGGCGGTTGATTCCGCGGATGAGCTAAAAGTGCCACTGCTGGTGTCCTCGCTGACCACAGGTGCCGCGTTTTTACCAATTTTTCTGGCGGAATCCGCAACGGGAGAATACACCGCATCCCTGTTCAAAGTGGTGACCATCACTTTACTGTGCTCCTGGTTACTGGCGATGACCATGATCCCCATGCTGTGTGTTCTGTTTACCCGGGTTAAATCCCAAGCCGCCAATTACGATGCGGGCATCTATTTAACTTATAAACAGATCCTGATGGGACTGATTAAGCATCGCTGGATGACCCTTGCCGGGTGTGTGTTGATGTTTTTCCTGGCATTGCAGGGGTTACAGTTGGTGCCTAAGTTGTTTTTTCCGCCCTCAGATCGAGACTACTTTAAAGTCGAACTGGAGCTACCCATTGGCACACGCCTGAGTGCAACCGAAGCTATGGTTAAAGATATGGAAGCCTTCTTACTGCGCGACCTGAAAGTCAACGAAACGCGTGAGCAAGGAGTCACCGATTGGGTGTCGTATGTGGGTAATGGCGGCCCCAGGTTCCTGCTGACGCATACGCCGGAACCGGCCAGCTCAAACTATGCTTTGATGATAGTTTCGACCACCTCATATCGGCATATTGATGAGCTGATGGCACAAATCGAGGCATATGCACTGCAGCGCCATCCTGATTTGCTCATTAAACAGCGTAAGATAGAAAACGGCTCCCCAATTGATAACCCGGTTGAAGTACGCTTATCTGGCAGTGATATCGACGTGCTGACGGGACTGGTCAATGAGCTGAAAGCACAAATGCGTAACACGCCAGGATTGAAAGCAGTGAGTGACGATTGGGGTCTACCAATCAAGAAACTACAGATCAAAATCAATCAGACGCGCGCGCGACGTGCAGGTGTCTCCAGTAAAGACATTGCAAGTTCACTGCAAACCGGGCTCAGTGGTCTGGAGCTCACCCGTTATCGCGAAGGGGATGAGCTTATTCCGGTCACTCTGCGTTCGGTGGCTGCGGACAGACAGGATATCGGTAAGCTGGAAGCCATGGTGGTGTATTCACAGGCTTCGGGTAAATCGGTGCCGCTGAAGCAGGTAGCAGATATCGAAGTGGTGTGGGAGAACGCCCAGATCTTGCGGCGCGACCGCCTGAAGTCGGTCACAGTGGGCGCTCAGCTGGACGGTATCACCGCTGATGAAGGCTTTTCTAAACTTAAACCCTGGCTGGAGGAGCAACAAAAATCCTGGCCGTTTGGTTACAGCTATGAGCTGGGTGGTGAAGCCGAATCTTCTGGTAAAGCGAACCAGTCTATCGCTGAGAAAATGCCAATAGCAGTCTTCATTATCGTGATTTTGTTGGTCGGTCAGTTCAATTCATTGCGTAAGTCGGCCATTGTGCTGACAACTGTTCCTCTGGGCTTTATTGGGGTGGTTGCCGGGTTGCTGATTGGGCAGTCATTTTTTGGCTTTATGACCTTACTGGGGATCATCTCACTGGCAGGCATTGTGATTAACAACGCCATTGTATTACTGGAGCGGATTAAGTACGAGTTGGATCAGGGAGACGACCCGGTCCTGGCGATTATTCAGGCCGCGCAACAGCGCATGCGTCCCATTTTGCTCACCACAGCCACGACTGTATTGGGCCTGGTGCCGCTTTACCTGGGTGGCGGAGAAATGTGGGAGCCTATGGCACTGGCCATTATGGGGGGCTTGTTGTTTTCAACTATACTGACATTAGGCGTTGTGCCCGTGTTATATGCGCTGTTGTATCGCATTTCGGTGAAGTCGTAACGCACGAGATAGATACCAGTCCGCTAAAGTCAGTGGATTGGTATCAATTTGTCGTCAAATGTTACCTTTCATTGCGCGTTCAGCAAAAAATGCAGACTATTTAGAGGTTGAATGTATCAATGCGACCGCAGATGGGTTGGCAATCGTGAGGAGAAGACCATGAAATGTTTACATGTAATTACGCTAGTTTGCTTGAGTCCGTTGGCTGCGCTGGCAGGAGAAGCGAATGTCACGTGGCGAGACTTTAATGATTATCGTGATGTGGTACCGGCCAATGAAAGCAAAGCGGGCTATCACAAACGGATTGCCTCACAATTTGAAAAACACCTGAGTAAGTTGATGGCCAAGGCACCTGATGGCTACCAGCTAAATATCACTTTTGATGATATTGATCTGGCGGGTGATGTGCGCTTCAACATGCATGATATTCGTATTGTGAAGCCCATTTTCTTCCCACGCCTTAAGATAAGCTATACGCTGACCGATAATAACGGCGCAGTTGTGGCACAGGCGCAGGAGAAGGTGCTGAAAGATCTGTCTTTTATGGATCGGGTGCGAACGGGACGAGACAGTGAGTTTTACTACGACAAACGACTGCTAAGTGCGTGGTACAAAAATGAGATTGCGGCAAAAGAGCAAGGATGATGCTGCCATTGCCGAACTTACATGCACTTACTTGAAAGTCGCAAGTAATTGGATCAGCTGTTGTAGCTTGAAGACTGCCTTTTTCAGTTGCGCCTCGTCTAGCTGCTGCGCCTGACCCAATGCTTCGACGTCCGCTGCAACATCAAGCACGTAAGGCTTGAAACGTTTGGCGGCAAAATCAAAGCCGGCGTCTTCAGGAAATAGCGCCTGGAATTTTCCGTGACCTTGCTGCTGTAGTTCGTCTAATTTTTTATCGGCATCAAGTGCTTGACGGTAAACGAGTTTTAGATTTTCATTCAGCTTTTCGATAACGGCTTGCATATTTTTCCTAAAGACTTACGGGAATTGACCGATATTGTACTTGGATCCATCAATCTTGTCAGGTATAAGCTTATGAATATATCCGGAAGTAACCTACCTGCTATGTCTGGGACGGGGCAAAGCGGCGAAGTAATGAGCGCGCAGCTAGCCAAAAAGCAGCAAAAAGCAGATGGACAAGCCGCCCTGGCCTTAATTGAGTCTGCTGGTAATTCAGCACCAGCAAAATCAACCACGGCCACTATGGGCAACAATATCAACGTCTACGTGTAGGCGCTGATAGATTGCGCCCGACTTGAATATGTAAGCATTTTGCTTATGTGCAGTATCAGGCTGGGCTCAGTCCCAAATCAATCGGCGTCTTACTTGGTTCGCCGCCGATTTCTCTTACCAATTTGGGTACCAAAAACCCGGGGAGCGTTTCGAGCAAGTCATGCATGAGCGAAATAGCGGTTTGCTCCGTCACATCAAAGTGACTCGCACCTTCCACTTTATCCAGCACATGCAGGTAGTAAGGTAATACATCCGCGCTAAATAGCGCCTCACTCAGTGCTTGTTGTGCATCCAGAGTGTCGTTAATTCCTTTCAATAAGACTGCCTGGTTTAACAACATCACCCCAGCGCGTCGCAGCTTTTGCATGGCCGCTGAAAAGTGCACGTCTATTTCGTTGGCATGATTAATGTGGTTGACCAGCACGGGTTTCAGGCGACTATGACTCAGGGTTTCGCACAGTGTATCTGTCACTCTGGCCGGGATCACCACAGGTAATCGGGTGTGTATTCTCAGGCGTGTCAGATGGGGAATATCACTGAGTTGCTCAAGCAGCCAGGCAAGCATGTCATCTTTGGCCATCAGCGGATCGCCACCACTTAAAATGACCTCATTGATCTCAGGGTGTGCATTCAGATAATCGAAAACTGGCTGCAAAGCACGTTTGTTGAGCTGATTATCCTGATACGGAAAATGGCGACGAAAGCAGTAACGGCAGTTTACTGCACAGCCGGTTTTTAGCATTAACAGCACTCTGGAGCGGTACTTGTGCAGCAGTCCAGGCAGCGCAGCCTGCTGTTCGTCGAGCGGATCTTTGTTAAAACCGGCTTTAGCCAGGAATTCCTGATGCTGAGGGAGCACTTGCAGCAGCAAGGGATCCTGCGCATCCCCATAACGCATTTTAGCGATGAAGGGGCGGGGAACTCTTAGTGGAAACAAGCGTTTAGCGGCTAAATCCTGTTCACTAAAATGACTCTCCAGGCCAACCAGCTTAAGTAGCTCATCCGCACTGGTGACGACATTCGCCAATTCTTTTTGCCAGTTAGTCTGCAAATTTACTTCATTTATTTGTATCATTAGCGGGTTTATTACTCGAAATACAAAGATTAGAGGATACGATGGCGAATTATAGCACCAACGAATTCAAGGGCGGCCTAAAAATTATGATCGATGGAGAGCCTTGCTCCATCCTGGAAAATGAAGTGGTCAAGCCCGGTAAGGGCCAGGCGTTTAACCGTGTTAAGATCCGTAAGCTGATCTCAGGTAAAGTTTTAGAGAAAACTTTTAAGTCTGGTGAATCGGTTGAAGGTGCGGACGTCATGGACACAGATCTGGCTTATCTGTACACAGATGGTGAGTTCTGGCACTTTATGAACAACGAAACCTTTGAGCAGATCGCGGCAGATGAAAAAGCACTGGGTGAAGCGGTAAAATGGTTGGTTGAAAACGATGTATGTACTATCACGCTTTGGAACGGTAACCCAATTGCTGTTACTCCACCTAACTTCGTCGAGCTGGAAATCACAGAAACAGATCCTGGCCTGAAAGGCGATACAGCCGGTACCGGTGGTAAGCCTGCGACATTGAGCACAGGTGCTGTGGTACGCGTACCTCTGTTTGTACAAATTGGTGAAGTGATCAAAGTAGATACGCGCAGCGGCGAATACGTGAGTCGTGTAAAGTAAGCGAATATACTTTGCGGCCTGGCCGTGCTTAAATCAAGCGGACTGGGACTGACAAGTTACCTATAGATCCCGGCTTTTGCCGGGATTTTTTGTCTGGAGTTATTATGAGTCAATCAGCGCCTGATCCGGCCTCTGATATCGTTTGGGCACCCAGTGCCAGTATTGATACTTTGCGTCAGCGTGCCGGGATCCTCGCTAAAATTCGCACTTTCTTCGCTGAGCGTGAGGTATTGGAAGTCGAAACCCCCAGTCTGTCACAAGCCTCGGTGACGGATGTACATCTTGCGTCGTTCGCAACCACCTTTGTCGGCCCTGGGCATGCCACGGGCACCCCTTTATATCTGCAAACCTCACCTGAGTTTGCTATGAAGCGTTTGTTAGCTGCGGGCAGTGGCGCAATTTACCAGATTGGTAAAGCCTTTCGGAATGAAGAATCAGGCCGACATCACAACCCTGAGTTTACTATGCTGGAATGGTATCGACCCGGGTTCGATGAGTTTGCGCTCATGGCGGAAGTCAATGACTTAATGCAGGCCATTCTGGGTTGTCCTGAAGCCGAGTCACTGAGCTATCAGCAGGCCTTTATAACGCACCTGGGCCTCGACCCGCTGAGTGCCTCGATGGAGGAATTGAGGCAATTGGCCAGCCAGCGTGGCCATGCGCATGTTGCCGAGCAAGAGCAGCACCGTGATACGCTCCTGCAATTGCTATTTTGTATGGAAATTGAACCTTTGATTGGCCAGCAGGCGCCTTGTTTTGTCTATCATTTTCCCGCTTCTCAGGCTGCGCTGGCGCAACTCAATGACAAGGATCCGAGAGTCGCTGGTCGGTTTGAACTCTATTATCGCGGTATGGAGTTGGCTAATGGCTTTAACGAATTAACCGACGGCGTTGAGCAAAGCGCCCGGTTTGATGAAGACAATGCACTGCGTATAGCGATGGGGCTGGCCCCTGTGGCCAAAGATCCGCGCTTTTTGGCCGCGCTGGCACAGGGGTTACCGGCCTGTGCCGGCGTTGCCTTAGGGGTCGATCGCCTGGTGATGCTGGCGACCGCAAAGAAACAGCTTAAAGAAGTGATAGCATTTGACGTCGACAGGGCGTAAGCCGGGGCCTTAGCAGGCCCTCAGACGAAGCGTTTGAGTTCCTGCTGGGTTTGAGTGGAGCGCTGCTGTGCATCCTGACAATCTTGTAATGCCGCATCAATCTGTGATTTGGCGGATTGGCCGAGCTCAACAATGCGGTGCACTGACTCGTGGGTGTGCTGCTGAGTCGACTCAAGCTGATGAACGGCACTGACAATTTCTTCCAACTGTGACTGGTTGCGCTCAAAATCCTCAGACATATCGGCAAACCCCTGAGAGGTCGTGCGAATGGCTTGTTCGGCAGAGCTGGAATGATCTATCAATTGTTCTGATTCCTGATGGGTTTCGCCCACTAACACATCCATTTGGTTAATAAAGTCACTGATCTGGCGGGTGGCATCGTTGACTTTAACCGACAGGTTGCGCACTTCATCGGCCACCACAGCAAAACCGCGACCCGCTTCTCCAGCCCGTGCTGCTTCGATGGCGGCATTGAGCGCTAACAAGTTGGTCTGATCGGAAAACTCTTCGACCATTTTCAAAATACTGCGAATGTTCTCACTGTTTTCTTTTAATCCGGCAACGGTGGATGAAAAGCTGCCCAACAGGTGGGTAATTTGCTGAACCTCTTTAACCAGGGTACTCAACGATTGTGAAGAGCCACGCACAAAATGCAGGCTTTCTGTATTGGCCTGATAAACCTGATCGGTGTTGTGCACTATGCTTTGCAGGCTATGCGTAACCTGATCGCTGGCTGCAATAATGGTGTCGCCCTGATCTATTTGTTGACTACCCAATAAAGCGGTTTGCTTCATGGAGTCGGTGACCTGTTGATTGCTGCGGTTCGCCGCTTCGGCGCTTTGATAGGTGGCAGCCAGCAACTCGCTCAGATGCTGCGTAAAGGTATTGTATTGCTCGCTGAGGTCGCGGAATTCGTCATACGTGAACTGCGGCAGTCTGGCTGTGAGATCGCCATCCTGACGGTTGATCTGTTCTAGCGTGTCGCGCATAGCCTGTACTGGGCGGACAATCAGGTAGCGCATGTAGAAAAAGGTGAAGATAAAGGCGCCAACCGATACCAAAGCCAGTAACCAGAAAACCCCGGTAGAGCCGCTGTGCTCAGCCAGTTCACTGTGCAGCCACACTAATGTGATGATTTGAAAAACTAACAAAAACCCCAGATTGCCAAAAATCTTGCGGGTCAGGGTGAAGAACAAAGATTCTTCGATCAAATTATAGATGCGCATGTACAAACTCATATTAGGCTCTTCACTGTGCCGTTTAGCATACAGTATAGAGTAAACCTGACAGGTGCAACTGTTTACAGGTTAAGCAATTTATTTTAGCAAACGGCATAATCCAGCATATGGTCAGCCCTGTCAATCGACCTCAGATGTATGGTTGAGTTGTTGTTGCACGACCATTTTTGCGTAACAGGGGTAGTTACTGAATATGCCATCAACGCCATAATCCAACATTAATTCAATGTCTTTTGCTTTATCGACTGTGTAAGCCAGGACTTTAAGGCCGCGTTGCTTGGCATCCTGAACAAATTCATGGTTAATGAAGTTTTTGTCCATATGGATGCTTTCGGCATGAAGTTGCTGGGCAAACTGAGCAAATGTAAGTGGAATGGAGGCGGTCAGCGCCCCGATCCTGACCCAGGGGAGTTTTTGTTTGAGCCACAACAACTGGTGATGATCAAAGGAGGACAAGAGCAGCTGATGACGGGCTATCACACCACGCTGTACATTGTCTTCTATGGTGGCAACAAATCTATCCAGGCTGAAGGTATGTTTGAGCTCCAGGTTAATGGTGGTTTGTTGGCCGATTGTATCCAGCACTTGTTGCAGTGTCGGTACGGACTCGTTGTTACTGAGTCTTAACAGAGACAGCTGCTCACGACTGGTTTCGTTAACCTTGCCCCGGCCGTTGGTGGTGCGATCCAGCCAAGTATCATGAATGATGGCGTAATCATCCAGACAACTTTGCACATCGAGTTCTATGCCATCGACGCCCACCTCCAGTGCAGCCTGAATGGCGCTGAGCGAGTTTTCGGGGTAATTTCCACTGGCACCTCGGTGTGCAAAAACCTGGATCATAGCTTATTCCTTGTGATCGACCACGTCTCATAGCAGGCAGCACTGACTACCAGTATGCCTCCTGCCAGCGTGGAGAGTGTTATGGTTTCTGCCAACAGCATATAAGCCAACACGGTCGCATACAAGGGCTGTAAGCAAGAAATCAGCCCCGCGGTAGTGGCTGATAAGTAACGCAAACTGGACGCAAATAGCGCATGGGGGATTGCAGTAAAAATACACCCAGCCAGGACAATCAGGAGCAGGTTTTCAGTACTTAAATCGGAGGGGGGCACTTCAACAAAGGCACATAGCATGAGGCTGGCAACCAGGGTCTGATAAAACATGGTATGTGGCCCACCATAGCTGGAAAAAAGCTTCTTCTGGAGTAAATTTCTGAGCGCAAAGAGTGCCCCGGAAAATACGCCCGTTACTATACCCAAAGTGATTTGATTACCCGGATCGCTGTCTGGCACCAGTAAATAAATGCCACACATCACTACCGCAGCTGTAAAGATATCTTTGCGCTTAATGTTGCTTTTGAAAAAGAGCGGTTCAAGCAACACAGTGATCACCGGATAAGTGAAAAAGGCAATCACCCCGACCGCTATCCCGGCCATTTGCATTGCGGCAAAGTAAGTCACCCAATGGAGTCCGACACAGATACCCAACAGTACGACAATGGCGTAGTCTTTGCTCGCCCTGAGTCTGAATACACTGCCTTTAAACTTGAGAATGCATGCCAAAGTGACAAAGGCGATGGCGGTGCGATACACAGTGATGTCCAGTGCAGAGAGGGAGATCAACTTGGAGAATAACGCGGTACCACCAAACAGCAGCACTGCCAGATGCAAATTAATGAGGGAAGATTGTTCGGGACGCATAGCGAACTCGGTAAGTTTTTCATCAGCTTATCATGTTAGGTGGCGGTCGCTAAAGCCTTATGACAGTCGTAAAGGGTGACCTGGTACGTTGGATCGGCTTGCTTAACTGTGATTTTTTAAGCGTAAAGGATGAGGTGTAATCCCGTGTAATGTCAGATGGATTAGATTTTGCTTCCGGCTAGCATAAAATTAATACTATACTAGTAGTTCTTTTCGACGATGTTTGATGCGGTATGGGCGATCCGAAACAACTTTTACAGATCCTGGCTTTGACGTCATGCGTGTGTGCGCTGTTTATGCTGGTCAACTGGTTTATCCATCGCCGCTTGCTGGGAACCCGCTTATGGGCCAGTTTTTCAATCTGTACCGCATTTGGTTGTATCTTCATCGCCTCATTTTCTTTGTCCGTGACCTGGACCATTTTTATCTCAAATTGTCTGATCTTCATTGGTTTATATTGTTTGAGCCGCGGCAGTGAGCAGTTTTTTTCAGTCCCCCGTTTGAGCTGGCCCTGGTGGCTGTTGGCTGGGATCTTTTTCCCGGGTTATGTGTATTACACGTATATTGATGCCAATTTTATTGCCAGAGTAATTTTAAACTACATGGGTTGGGCATTAAGCATGCTCCTGTGCCTGCGCGCTTTGTGGTTGGGTCAGAGACGTCAATGGCAGAGCTTTTCGCCAGCACACTGGGCATTTGCACAGGCTTGTATCTGTTTGTTTATCGTGTTTACTGTGCGTTTATTGATGCTTAATCACTACACGCAGCATGACAGCCTGACCACCAATAACTGGGTGAATCAGTTTTTCTCCGTGTCTGTTATCGTTATGCCGCTGATCTTATGTTTCTCACTGTGTTTACTGTGCAGCGGGCGACGTGAACAGGAATTACAGGAGTTGCGCCATCGCGCAGAGCTTGCAGCGCAGCACAAAGAGCGTTCTCTCACTTTGCTCAGCCACGAACTCAGGACCCCCTTAAATGCCATCGTTGGTCATGCGGAGTTACTTAAACGGGCACCCAGAGAACCGCAGCAGCATGGGCAGTTTTGTGATGTGATTATTGCCACTGCCATGTCGATGTCGGATCTGGCGAATCAGATTTTGTTGCAGGCGCGGGGGGCTGTGCCCAACACCATAGTGGAGCCCGTCAATCTCGCGACACACCTGAAGGAACAAGTTAGCTTTTTTAGGCCTCTAGCGGAGAAAAAGCACCTAAAACTGACTCTGACAATACAAGGCGTTGATGCCAACCTGCAGGTCATGATTGACAAAGACCCCTTCACTTTGGTGATTAAAAACCTGCTTTCTAATGCCATAAAGTATACGGAACACGGCACGGTTGAGTTGGTTGTTTTTGGTTACGCTCTGAGTGCCAATCGTCATCAACTGCGTGTTGCCGTGAAGGATACTGGCATTGGGCTGAGTCGAGCTCAGCAACAACAGGTCTTTGAGCCTTTTGTCACGTTTGGGTCGCCACGTGCGATTGCTGATAGCGCCGGGGTCGGTCTGGCCCTGTGTAAGCAGCTACTGGAAAACATGGGGGTCGATCTGGAAGTACATAGTGAGCCTGGGCAGGGCAGTGAGTTTTTCTTTGAAATACAGGTGAACTCGCAACTGGGAGAGCAGCTTGATACCTTCGATAGCAAGCCAACGACATTGGGTGATATGTCCGTGCTCGTGGTGGAGGATAACCTTCTGAACCGCGAAGTTGTGCGAGGTTATCTCGACAATTTAGGACTGGATTATCAGATGGCGGAAACCCTGGCGGATGCGGAACACAGGCTGTTGCAAGGCCAGTTCGATGTGGTGCTGCTAGATATGCATTTGTCGGACGGTCATGGCTTAGAGTGGTATCAAACACGTTTTTCGGATCTTGGACTGGCGCACTCGCCTGTTGTGATGGCGCTGACAGGTGACGTAGATCAGCAGGCGCGGCAGGCTTATCAGCAAGCTGGGATTTTCGACTGCCTGGAAAAACCGTTACGCGTTACTGCATTAAGGCAGGCGCTGGAGCGTATCGTAAAACAAAATAGCTGCGGTCTGGCAGCAACAGAGGCGGCTTATGTGGATCTGGCCTTCGTCGAACGTCAGTTGAGTGAGTCCTCTGTGCGTGCTGAGTTTGCCTCTCGGCTCGTGTATTTGAGCGACCGACTGGATTATGAGTTTGCTCAGCTTCGTGGCTTGGCAGATATTCAGTCCGATGATTCGTTGCGAGAAAAGCTTTTACAGCTGGAACACGAAGTGGAGCAACTGGGACTCTATGCCTTACGTCAGGCATTGCATCATACTCGCCGTCGTACAACGCAGGAGCGGGATATCGATTGGCCAGCGTTACATCAATTTGCCAAGCAAAGTGCCTCGGCACTGCAATCTTGTCATCAGCGTATCACTGCCAGAGTGCTTGAAAAAGCGCAAGGTTAGGTGGGCCATTGGCAGGATTTGCGTTAGAATATAGGTATAACTTCTCTACATACTCAGTGAATGTCTAAACAGGATCCTTATCTCAGCCGAGAACAAGAAAAATACGACAACCCGGTGCCCAGCCGTGAGTTCATTCTTGACCATATTCAAAAAAGCAATAACAAGACCAATTTCAATCAGCTTTGTCAGGACCTCAAAGTCTTCGAAGATGAACGACAGATTGCCTTTAAGCGGCGCCTCAGAGCTATGGAGCGCGATGGCCAGCTGTTTTTCAATAAGTTCAAATGTTACGTGATCCCAACGGACGATGGCCTGGTCAAAGGTCGGGTGATTGGACATCGTGATGGCTTTGGCTTTTTGGAGGTGGAAGGCGAAGCCAAAGACTGGTTTATCACTAAGTATCAGATGGACAGAGTATTGCATGGTGACTGGGTGCTGGCGAAAGCAGGCTCCAGGGGCTCAGGTGGTAAAGTGGATGCACGTATTGTGCGGGTGCTCGAAAAAGAGCGCGCACCGATAGTCGGACGCTTCTTTGTCGAACATGGTATGGCGGTCGTGGTGCCGGAAGATCCGCGTCTGACTCAGGACATCATTGTGCTGCCGGGCAGCGAAAATGGTGCCCGTCACAACCAGATGGTTCAGGTTCAGATCACCCAAAGTCCCAGCAAGCAAATGAATGCGGTGGGTAAGGTGACCGAAGTACTGGGCGACCATATGGCGCCGGGTATGGAGATAGAGGTCGCGTTACGAAACCACGAAATCCCTTATGAGTGGCCGCAGGCGGTGCTTGATCAGGTCGCAGAGCATGGTGAGTTTGTTGCCGAGCCGGATAAACTTGGTCGAGTTGATTTACGTGATCTGCCACTGCTCACCATTGACGGTGAAGATGCCCGAGATTTCGATGATGCGGTTTACTGTGAGCGCAAGAAATCCGGTGGTTGGCGTTTATGGGTGGCCATTGCCGATGTGTCGCACTATGTGCCTAAAGGCAGTGCATTGGATAAAGAAGCCATCTCTCGGGGAAATTCGGTGTACTTCCCTGAGCAAGTGGTGCCTATGCTGCCTAAAGTTCTGTCTAACGGCTTATGTTCTTTGAACCCGCAAGTAGACCGACTTTGCATGGTGGCGGAAATGACAGTGTCCGAAGCGGGTCGTTTGTCAGGGTATCGTTTTTACGAAGCGGTGATGAATTCTCATGCACGTCTGACCTATACCAAGGTGCATGCGATGTTACAGGGTGATGAAGCTTTGCGTGAACAATATAGCGCATTGTATCCACACATCAGTGAGTTACATCAGATGTACATGGCGCTGAAATCTGAGCGTCAGGCTCGTGGTGCCATTGAATTCGAAACTCTGGAGACGCGTTTTGTCTTCAACGCACACCGCAAAATTGAGTCCATCGTACCTGTGGTGCGTAATGACGCGCACAAACTGATTGAAGAATGTATGATCCTCGCCAATGTGTCGGCAGCGCGGTTGCTGGAAAAACACGAGGCCAGTGCGCTGTTTCGGGTGCATGATCAGCCTGATCCGGAAAAGCTCAGCCAGTTCAGATTATTCCTGCAAGACTTAGGGATCGAAAGCACGCTGGGCCATGAGCCAACGCCTTTGGAGATCACTGAAGCCCTGGCCGGTCTGGGCGAGCGCCCGGAGCTGGAGCTGATCCAAACCATGCTATTACGTTCGATGAAACAGGCTGTTTATCAACCGGATAACATTGGTCACTATGGTCTTGCGTTGAAGGCATATGCACACTTTACCTCACCCATTCGGCGTTACCCGGATCTGGTGGTGCATCGTGCGATTAAAGGGATCCTGGCGGAGCAGGGACAATCCGTGTCCGGTGCTTATGTATATGAAAGTGATGAAGCGGATCAGCTCGGTGAGCAATGTTCAATGACAGAACGTCGCGCCGATGATGCGACTCGCGAGGTAGCTGACTGGCTCAAGTGTGAGTTTATGCAAGATCACGTGGGTGATGAATTCACTGGGGTGATTTCATCCGTCACCAATTTCGGTTTGTTTGTCAGGCTCGATGAGTTACAAATCGATGGCATGATCCATGTCAGTAACCTGGGCCACGAATATTTCCATTTTGATGGCGCGAAGCACTGCCTGATCGGTGAGCACAGCCGCAGTGTCTTTAGACTCGGTGATAAGCTGAGTGTGGTCGTCAACTCCGTGAGCCTGGACGAGCGACGCATTAACCTGGCACTGGCCGAAGAGGCGGTGCCAGACCGGTATGCCAGACGGCGTCGTAAAGCGGCGACAGAAAGCGCTGGCAAAAGTGTGCGTGCGCAGTTGAAAGACGGCAAGATCCCGGGCAAAGCTAAAAAAGACAGCAAAGCTGATAAAGACGCGGCACCCGCTAAAAGCGACGGTAAAAAACCGAAAAAGGGTAAGAAGACCACACCTAAAGGCAAGGCTAAAAAAGCCAAACAAGCAGCCACTTTGACCGGTAAGAAGAAAACCAAGAAAAGTGCCAGCAAAACCAAGGCAAAGCGTCCTGGTAAAAACGCGCGTAAAAGAAACAAATCGAGTGCGGGAGCATAACTTTGAGTAACGAATTAATTTTTGGTTTCCATTCTATTGAGGCCATTCTATCCACCACCCCTGAGCGCTTTTTAGAGATCTACGCCCTCAAGGGACGAGATGACAAACGGCTTAATGCGGTCGTCAATGAAGCACGTAAGTTTGGTATTTCCGTGCAGTTTATGCAGCGTAAAGCGTTGGATAATAAAGCCAATGGTGAGCAGCATCAGGGGATCATTGCCAATGTAAAAGCCGCCCGTGTACTCAATGAGCGCGACCTGGATGAGATCTTAGCCAGAGAATCGACGCCGTTCTTTTTAGTCCTTGATGGTGTGACGGATCCACATAATCTCGGTGCCTGTTTGCGCAGTGCCGATGCTGCTGGTGCGCACGCACTGATTGTGCCCAAGGATAAATCAGCCAAGTTAAATGGCACGGCTCGCAAAGTGGCGTGTGGTGCAGCGGAAACCGTACCGCTGATCCAGGTGACGAACCTGGCCCGTACGCTCAGGGATATCAAAGAAGCGGGTGTCTGGGTAGTTGGGACCGCAGGTGAAACGGACACTGAACTGTTTGACGCCAGCCTCACAGGCCCCATTGCTGTGGTCATGGGCGCTGAAGGCGATGGCATGCGCCGTCTGACTCGCGAGCACTGTGATGTGTTGGTCAAAATTCCGATGGTTGGTACTGTATCCAGTCTCAACGTGTCTGTGGCCACCGGGATCTGTTTGTTTGAGGTGCTGCGTCAGCGCAATGCGCAGTAGCCTTCAGGCTACGCATTGGGTGGAAAAGGCAAGCTTAGCTTGCCTTTTGTGTTTCCGGGTCCAGCAATAGCGCCTGTAGTTGCGCCAGGTTATCAACGATGTAAGTGGGTTTGATCTCTGACGGACACTCAGCGCCCGGGTGGCGTAACCAGCAACTGTCGATGCCATAACGATTGGCACCCAGTACATCACTGGCAGGGGTGTCTCCGACCATCAGCACCCGAGATTTATCAGGCGTTCCCAGCAGTGATAAAGCATGCTCGAATACGCTCGGATCGGGTTTGGCCACCCCCACCTGTTCAGAAATTACGATGCTGTGAAAGTAGTCTTTAAACCCGGTATGGGCCAGGCGTTTCTCTTGTAAGGCAGTAAAGCCATTGGTGATGATAGCCAGCGTTGCTTTGCCTTGCAGGGCATGCAGTAGATCAGCGGCACCGGGCAGCGGATTGCACAACTCTGCCATCGCGTCGAGAAACCCCAGGTTGAGGGTTTCAGCAGATACATTCAATCGCTCAGCCCACAACTGAAAGCGGGTCACCTGCAGGGTTTTGGCATCAATTTCGCCGTTCTGATACTGCACCCACAAAGGCTTGTTGACGCGTTGGTATTCGACGTTATCGGCTTCGCTAAACGTGACATCATAACGTGCGAAGAGGGCCTTCAGGCCTAAAAAGGCGTTGAAACTGAACAGGGTTTCATCGGCATCAAATAGAATGTGGGTGTATTTCATGAGTATAGCTCTACATGGTTAAAGGGGGCCATCGCCAGCAACAGAGCCTGGGTGTAGGCACTTTCCCGGGTTGCCAGATGATTGGTCAGCAACCCAATCGCCCCCCCTTTTTGTTTAATATTGTTGGTATCGAACATACGGTCCATGACATGACCTAATTCTTCTCCTGCCAGCAGCGCATCATAAATACGTTGTGGGAGTGGCAGGTTGGCACTGCGGCCAATACTCTCAGTTTGGCCATTGGATATGACGACAAAGGCAAACGTGGCAGGGCCGTAGGAAAACTGATGGGCACCGCCTTCCATTGCACAGTAGTAGTCGGCAGCATGCTGGTCAATCAGGTATTGCACACGATTTTGGGCTCCCAATAACGTATCGGCTTCACCCAGAGGTTGATCGGCAACCCCGCTTGGCGCGGATAAGCCCTCACACTGAATATCGTGTTGTGGAAAATACTGCGTGAATATCTGCCTTGCGGCATTGATTTTAACCGGGTTCTTGGACCCGACAAGTATCTTAATAACTGCCATTTGCGATGCCCTGAAAAATCGCTAGTGTAACGACCCCCCGGACAGCTCGCAAGCGGTGAAGTGTAAGCAGTCGTTAAACGGGTAAGTCCAGCGGGACAATCTGTTCCAGTGCCCGTTTTTTTGTAAGTAAGTCTTTGATCAGGGGAGTTAATACCAGTTCCATAGCCAGGCCCATTTTACCTCCGGGTACTACCAGGGTGTTAACGCGCGACATAAAGCTGCCCTGGATCATCTGCAGATAGTAGGGGAAGTCGACATCTTTTATATCCCTGAAACGGATCACCACGAAGCTCTCATCCAGCGAGGGGATGTCTTTGGCACTAAAGGGGTTAGAAGTATCAACTGTGGGGACGCGTTGAAAATTAATATGGGTACGTGAGAACTGGGGCGTAATATGATTAATGTAATCATCCATACTGCGCACGATTGAAGTCATAACGGCCTCGCGAGAATGACCTCTTTCGTGCGTATCGCGGATCAGTTTTTGGATCCATTCCAGGTTAATAATCGGCACCATACCAATCAGCAGGTCGACATGGTGGGCGACATCATGCTCTTCGGTCACTATACCGCCATGCAGGCCTTCATAAAACAGCATATCACTGTTGCTATCCAGTTCCTGGTAAGGCGTGAAGGTGCCGGGTAACTGGTTATACGGTACGGCATCATCAAAGGTATGCAAATAACGCCGGACCTGGCCGGTTCCGGTCTGACCATAAGTGGCAAATAACGCTTCCAGTGCGGCAAAGTCATTGGCCTCCTGACCAAAGTAGCTCAGATGTTTACCTTCTTGCAGGGCTTCGCGTTTGAGTTTGTCCATTTCCGGGCGGGTATAACGATGGAAGCTATCACCCTCGACAATCTCAGCTTTGGCGTCCAGGCTGCGAAAAATGTGCTTAATCGCGGCCGTGGTGGTCGTGGTACCGGCCCCCGAACTTCCCGTGATTGCAATGATTGGATGCTTTGCAGACATTTTGTCCCCTTACCTGGCTCAGCTGGACTGAGCGTAACTTCCGATTAACACCTTTCGATGTTACTCGATAAGGGAAAATTCGCAAGGCATTTCGCGGTGAGTTACCTTGTGATGATTGAGTTCCTGCTGTTGCTCGGTATGATAGCGAAAAAAACAAGGAATATAACACAATGACACTGCTGCAAAAGATCATCGTCACAGGATTATTATGGGGCGTTATGGGAGCACTTAATGCAATGCCAGCCTCGCAGCTTTGGTTGGCTGAGGAGCAATCAGGCTCACTCTCGGTGAAGCCAATCAGTGCGGCTGACGGTTATCACAATCAACCTTTGGTTGTCGACAATGGTGTGTATTTTACCCAACAGGTACACAGCCCTGAGGGGGATCAGACAGACCTGTTTTTTTACGATTTTACCACCCATGAGGCCCGTAATCTGACTAATACGCCAGTGTCTGAATACTCACCGACGGTATATCCTTATGATGAGGGTCTCTCAGCTGTGGTTGTCGAAGCTGATGGCACACAAAAACTATGGTTTTATCCATTTTCTGCAACACAATCACCACGACGCGTGTTTGATCATATCGCCCCGGTGGGATATCACGCCTGGGGCAAGGATGAGCAATTGGTGATGTTTATTCTTGGTGAGCCCCACACTTTACAATTTACCGATTTAAAAGGACATTTGCCTAAGTTAGTGGCCAGTGATATCGGTCGCACATTAGCCTACAATGCCGCGCGAAACCTATATAGTTTCACTTATACTTCGAATGGCCAACAATGGTTTGCCAGCTTCGATGCGCAGACTCAGGTGGTGACGCCGCATTTTGCGTTACCAGGCAGCGTACATTATTACACCTGGTTTGATGACAATACGATTGCTTATGCCATTGCCGGTCGTATTTATACCCGACATCTGGATAATCCTGATAAAGTTCTGCTTTGGCGAAACTTGTCGGCCTATTGTCCGGGAACGATTTCACGCTTGAGTAAGCACGGGCCACGACTGGTATTTGTGTGTGATCAAGCTTAAAGGCGTGCGTTGATGTGTGCAAAACGCTGACACATCGAATTGGCTCGTTTACAATAATTGCAGTTATGGATACAGGAATAGAAATATGACCGTCTTGGTTACTGGTGGTGCCGGGTATATTGGCTCGCACACCGTATTAGAGTTACTTTCTGAAGGCAAGGACGTTGTTGTTGTCGATAACTTGAGTAATGCATCAAAGCAGTCTTTGCAACGTGTGGAAACCTTAACACGCCGCGCAGTGGTGTTTTATCAGGGAGATGTCTGCGACAAGGCGTTTATGGACCGCGTTTTCGCACAACACCCGATAAAGCAAGTGATCCACTTTGCAGGATTAAAGGCGGTGGGAGAGTCGGTGCAGAAGCCGGTTGAATACTACCAAAATAATGTTCAGGGGACGTTGACTTTACTCGATGCGATGCGTGATGCTGGGGTATTCCAGCTGGTGTTTAGCTCTTCTGCGACAGTGTATGGCGATCCGGCCAGTTTGCCTATCCGAGAAGAGTTCCCTGTTGGTGGTACCACGAATCCTTACGGCACCTCTAAATTGATGGTGGAGATGATCCTACAAGACTTAGCTAAGTCGGATACACGCTGGGCGTTTGCGATATTGCGTTACTTTAACCCGGTTGGTGCACATGTGTCTGGCCAGATAGGGGAAGACCCCAATGGCATACCCAATAACCTGTTACCATATATTGCGCAGGTTGCGGTCGGCAAGTTAGATATGCTGGGTGTTTTTGGTGATGATTATAATACACATGACGGCACCGGTGTACGCGACTATATCCATGTTGTCGATCTTGCACTGGGTCACCTGAAAGCACTGGACAAGATCGCAGCTCAGGCGGGGGCACATATCTTTAACTTAGGCACGGGTAACGGTTATTCGGTACTCGACATGGTTAAAGCGTTTGAAAAAGCGGCAGGCAAGCCTATCCGTTATGAGATCAAAGCGCGTCGTGATGGTGATATTGCAGCTTGTTATGCTGCACCGGAAAAAGCCCTCAAAGAGCTGGGCTGGCGAGCAGAGCGCGGCCTCGATGATATGATGCAGGATACCTGGCGCTGGCAAAGCCAAAACCCCAATGGATATGACGGGTAACCCTCAATAAGCGGCCTGTTTTGGCCGCTCTCTTCTTTCACTATATCATCGTTGGATGAAACTCCCCGCAACAGCGTGTATAATTCTCCCCTTATCTATTTTGATGACCACAAGCGACGCCTTATTTGCAGAGCATGGGCTGGGATGTGGTTCGGTTATTGACGCTGGTAGCGGTTTGGAGCCGTTCAATTGGGCGTTTCAGAGGTAGTATGACAAGCACAGATAAATCAGGCGTTAGCCCAGTAAACACAAGCGATTCAGCGTTTCGTCGCTTTTCCGTTGCACCTATGTTGGATTGGACGGACCGTCACTGCCGGACCTTTCACCGTAAACTGACTCAGCATGCAGTACTGTATACCGAAATGATCACCACTGGCGCTATCATCTTTGGCAAAGGTGATTATTTGCATTTTGGTGAGCACGAAATGCCAGTGGCGTTGCAGCTGGGTGGATCCGATCCCAAAGCGCTGGCTGAATGTGCTAAACGCGCCGAGCAATACGGCTATAACGAAGTAAACCTCAACGTCGGCTGCCCATCAGACAGAGTACAAAATGGTCGTTTTGGCGCGTGCCTGATGGCAGAGCCAGAGCTGGTGGCTGAGTGTGTTGCGGCAATGAAAGGTGAGGTGTCTATTCCGGTTACTGTGAAAACCCGGATTGGTATTGATGAGCAGGATTCGTATGAATTTCTGACCCGTCTGATTGACGCCTCAAAAACAGCTGGCTGCGATGACTTTATTATCCATGCCCGTAAAGCCTGGTTGCAGGGCCTAAGTCCCAAAGAAAATCGTGAAATACCACCTCTGGATTATCCTCGCGTGTACAAACTTAAGCAGGATTATTCGGATCTGCACATCAGCATCAATGGTGGCGTTAAAACCATTGAAGAGTGTCAGCATCACCTCGCACACCTGGATGGTGTGATGATAGGCCGTGAAGCTTACAGCAACCCCTTTATGCTTGCAGAAGTGGACAGTGCTCTGTATGGTGCGCCAGCGTTTACCCAGACCCGCCACCAGGTGGTTCGCAGTATGTATGATTATATTGAAGCTGAGATGTCAAAGGGGGCTAACTTTTGGCATATTGCCCGCCATATGCTGGGGATTTTCCAAAACCAGCCCGGCGCACGTGGCTTCCGTCGTCATTTATCGGAAAATGGTCACGGTAAAAGCGCGGATATCAGTGTAATGGAAAAAGCGCTGACCTTTGTTCCTGAACAATAGTTCTTATTTTGGTCAAAAAAGCTAACTATGTGCTTTTTTGACCAAATCGTCCTTCTTGTTTTTCTTCCTTTTTTCCAATCTCTCATTTAAGTATTTGATTTTATTGATTTATTAATTTTGGCATAAACCTTGGACTAAGTTAATCAACATTAGCTTACTCAAGGAGCCTGTCATGGCCTTAATCGACCGAATCGAAGATTTAATCAAAGCCGAGTTTAATGCATTGCTCGACAAAGCGGATGACCCGAAAAAGAACCAGCGTCAAATTTTGACCCAGCTGGAGGATGCGCTCAGTGAATGTCGTAGCACTGTGGTACAGGTGATCTGTGAGCAAAAAGCGCTGGCGCGCCGCAATCAGGCGCTGGCCAAAAAAGCTGAGCAATGGCAACAACAGGCTGAGTACGCGCTGCAAAAGGAGCGTGAAGATCTGGCCCGCGCTGCGTTGCTGGAAAAGCAAAAATGTCAGGAAGCTCAACAGCATATTGAAGATGAGGCGGCGCAGTTACAGCAGGCTTACGACAAGCTGGAGCAGGATGCGCAAACCCTGACTGACAAGCTCAATCAGCTGCGCCACAAAGAAGCGCAACTGGCCCGACGGGAGCACACTGCCACCACTCAGCTGAAAGCCCGCAGTGTGACCAGCCAGCAGTCGATAGCAGCGGCATTAACCCGCTTTGAGCAGCTGGAGCGCAAGGTTGAGCGGGTAGAAGCTGAAGTGGACAGCTATGAATTGGTAAGTAAGGAGCAAGCACAATGGCAGGCACTGGAGACCCTGGCACGGGAAGAGCAAGTGGACAAGGCACTGGCTGAATTGAAACAAAGAAATCAACCTGCTTAGGTATTTGCACTATCGGTCGCCAAAGGGCACCCGATGTAGCAGCAATGAGGAGAACTCTGATGACAGAACATGACACTTATTACAATACGACACGCCCGCAACCACCTCGCAAAAAACTAGGTGGAGTATGTAGCAAACTGGCAAACAGGCTGGACATGCCAACCTGGCTGGTTCGCCTAATCACGGTGTTATTGGCACTAAAAGCACCAGTGTTAGTTGTGATGGCGTATTTTATCGCCTGGATAGTGCTGTCGGAGCGTACTTAGGGGGCATTATGAAAGCGGCATTGATCTTACTGGTTGGCTTGGTTGTGTTATCGGCATTTTCCTGGGTGTCCTCTCCATTGGCCTGGTTCAGTGTGCCAGAGATGGTTTTGGATGTAAGTTGGGTCGGGATTGAAATGCTTAGCCTGTTTGTCGCGATGATCGCCGTTTTTGCCTTACTGGCATTGCTGAGCATAGGGTTGCTTGGCGTGATATTAGTTGTGCTCATTGGGCTAGTGTTAGCATTACTATTTAACTCTGTTCTCATTGCCATTCCGCTATTGTTCCTGGTTGCAATCGGCTGGTTGGTGAGCGATAAGCAGGCGCTGTGTTAAGGTGTCTGGCCGAAGGTGCTGCATTATGAGGCAGCGCCTTTACGAACACGGTACGGCTGTAAAGAAATGGTGATGAAAGCGCGTTAAACTAAGGGCAATGTGGTATAGTAAACGGACTATACTCAACAAGGAAAGCGCTTATGATCAAAAATTTAGCCTTTTTTATGCTGTGTTCATTACCTTGGATGTCACAGGCACATCCGGACCACACGCATGGCGAATCTCATCACCATGCACACGCCGAACAGGGCGTTGTACAACTGACACACGCTACGCTGCGTGACTTTTTGCCCACGGCCAGCTCCACTGCCGGCTATTTCACACTTGCCAATAACAGCCAACAAGCGGTGACGCTGCTCAAAGCTGAAATTGAAGGGCTTGGGCGCGTGGAGGTCCACGAACATGCACATGTTAATGGCATGATGCGCATGCAAAAGATAGAAAAACTGGAGATTGCGCCTAACAGTCAAGTTGAGTTTAAGCCCGGTGGCTATCACCTGATGGCCTTTGAGCCGACAAAACCATTAAAAGTAGGCGAAAATCGTAAACTTACACTATATTTTGCTGATGGCAATCGCGTCTATGGCTTGATTGAAGTGGTGTCGCTTAAAGCGCAGATGCATAACGCGAAAAATGGACATCAGCATCACTAGGAGTATTGATGGATCACAACACACACAATCACATGGGGAAGATCTGGGCTGGCCTGGTCGCCGTGTTGCTAATGGGGTATGGCCTGGCAGTTTACTGGAGCGTTGAGCCCGAACAGTTCGATGTGGTCGGGAGTGCTAAACGTCATGCTGAGCAATCAAACACCCAATTGGTGACAGGGTATGTGACAACACATACCTTAATCACAGTCTCGCAAACTTTACTCGATAAACCTGGTGGTTATTTGTCTAATGACGTATTACCACCGAGTGTGATGATGGATAATATGCCTGCATGGGAATACGGTGCGCTTGAAATGGTGCGCGATATGGCCCTGTCTATGCGTAAAGATTTTAGCCGCTCTCAATCGCAATCGACAGAGCACCCCAGCCTGAAAAAAGCCCAGCCGCAATTTAACATCAGCTCAACGGCATGGTTATGGCCCAGTGCAGAAGGGGAGTATCGTACTGGTATTACTCACCTTAATGATTACCTGCTACAAATTTCCAACCCGGCCGATCAAACTAGTCAGTTTTATGCCCGTGCGGATAATCTAAGAGGCTGGTTAAAAGAAGCGGAAAAACGGATGGGGAGTTTAAGCCAGAGATTGAGCGCCAGTGTCGGTCAGGACAGGCTGAACACCGACTTGGCAGGCGACAGTGCAGCTAATCAGGCAACCTATGCGGCGAATCATCATGAAGTGAAAACATCATGGTGGAAGATTGATGATGTATTTTATGAATCCCGCGGTGCCACCTGGGCCCTGTTACATTTTTTAAGAGCGGTAGAATACGACTTTGCGGATGTGCTCGAGAAGAAAAATGCAAAAGTGAGCCTGCAACAGATTATTCGGGAACTTGAAGCCACACAGGAAACCGTGTGGAGCCCGATGATTTTAAATGGTAGTGGTTTTGGATTGGTAGCCAATCACTCACTGGTGATGGCGAACTATATTTCCCGAGCCAATGCGGCTCTTATTGAACTCAGTGAACTTTTAGCGCAAGGATAAATAAATGAAAAAGTACTGTTTAGCGGCAGCCTTATCTCTGGCCTGCCTCGCACCTGCAGCACAAGCAGACACTCTGTTAGGTTTATATCTGGGTGGTGAAGCGTGGGGCGCAGAGCCTGAAGGTAGCTTTGCGAACAAGGGTAATCAGCAAGACTTTGACTTTTCTGATAAAAACTTCTCAAGCTTCTACGCCGCGCTTGAGCACCCAGTGCCACTCGTCCCGAACGTTAAGCTCAAATATACCGAGATACAATTAGACGGTTCTGCGGTACTGAATGAAACCTTCGACTTCGGTGATAAGAGCTTCACCGTAGGCGGTACGGTCAACACCGTGGGTGATTTGGACCACATAGATTACATCTTGTATTACGAGCTGTTTGACAACGATTTGATTTCCTTCGACTTTGGTTTAAACGCTAAGCATTTTGATGGCGAGATCAGCGTAACGGGTTTTGCCAATGGTGAAACCACTACAGAAACGGTCGATTTTTCAGGCTTTATCCCCCTGGGTTACCTGAGAGGGGAAGTGGGTTTGCCACTGACCGGGTTGAGTGTGTTTGCTGAAGGCAGTTTGCTGGCAATTGACGACAGCAAGATCCAGGATTTCCAGATTGGGGTCGCCTGGGAGTTTATTGATAATATGGCAGTCGATGTCGCCGTTCGTGCGGGTTATCGCTCTATGGTGGTTGAACTGGATGACGTTGACGACATCACCACCGATATCGATGCATCAGGTCCGTTTGCCGGCCTGCAGGTCCACTTCTAAATAGGCCGTTCAACAGGAATGTATCAAGGGGCTGTTTGTTGCTTTGATACATTCCTCATTCATCAGGTGCCCCAGGTCAGGGTAAACTCTTCTTCCAGTGCTTTTGAAAGTAATTGCCTGTAGGTTTTATTGACCGGTGTATTGATCAGCTTTTTCAGTTCGTCGCCAGTTTGCGTCAGTTTGTAATAACTTAGCACCAGATCGTTGCTGTTGGCCTCGATGACAAGGTGCTTCCCCTGATAGGCGAGCGTCAGAGTCTGGCCCTTTTGCAGGTTGGCAGATTCAATCTCTTGTCGATAAATAAGGTTTATGTCCATCAGCGTCAGAATGTGAGGAAAGCTCAACCCTGCCTGAGCCAGGTTCAGCGATTCTTTCGTGCCTTTTCGAAGTAAATCAAACAGCGAAGGCTTTTTATAAAAGCCCAGTAAAATTAAATAACTGTCTTCTTTCTCAAGGTAGCCACATAAGGAGGCGCATCGCTGCAGAGCATCCGCTTCCTTCTGTGTCATTTGTTTCAAAGTTTGCAAGCTTTTGATTGAAAAGGTCCCAGGTGCGATTGACTCGCCAACCAGAATTTTCGCCCAGAGTTTCTGCATGGCACTGTTGGCAATGTCTTCCGCCAGGGCAATAAAATGCTCCAGCCAGTCAGGGTCCGGACGCCCTCGACTGGTCACATCCGGGCACAAGGTCAGTGACATTCCCATAATGGATTCTATATTGCGCTGCTGTGCAATACGCTGCAATTGATTGCGTTTCAGTGCGCGTTTGAGTACCCCATGCTCACTGCGGACAATAAATTGATTTTGATTGGGATTAGGTGTTTGCGCAAAGCGTCGGTCTTCAGATTGAATCGCGGCTTTGGGCTGTTTGATCATGGCATATCCCAGTTTCTCTTCGATAAGAAGGGCTAAACTGGAACGGGCCTGGGCATTTTTTATTGTCATACCGCTCCTTGTGTGTGCAATTTCAACTGGCTGATCAGCTGGTTCATCATTAGTTTGAGTTGTTGTTCCGCATAATAGGCTGCAAAACGCGCATAAAGCCCTCCGACTAACGGTGTATGGTTCTCACCTTTGGCGCTGAGTTGCACCTCCACTACGTCGGCCTGTGGCCTGAGCAATAGCTCGATATGTGCGACATGCTCAGCATTGAATCTGAGTTGTATCGTTACGTGTTGTTGACTCAGGCTCAGCACTGTGACTTCTGCCAGTCCCCAGGGGTGTTGCAATTCACCATAGCCGCCGACCTGGCTGGCATTGGTCAGAAAAGTCAGCTGTAAATCGGCTTGCGGCGTCAATAATCCTTGCCAGTGCTCGGCGTCTAAATAGGTTTTTATCTTTTGCAGGTCATCGGAGGTGATCCGCTGTGTTGTCTGCGCCCGGTAATCAGAGGGAAGTAAAGCGGTGACCACAACCAGGCCGAATATCAAAACAATGCTGAACGTGAATGTCCGAAAAATTGTTGCTGTCATAACCTGCATAGAGCCGCTATATTATTTAGTTAACGAGCACAAGTTGTTGAACATCGACTATAATATTACTTGAGTGTTAACGGGTATGGATCTTGATAGTAAAAACCTATCATAATTTAAAAGATAACACATAGGCAAATATGCCATGTGCGCAGAAACTAAGTAGTTGAACATAAGGTTGATGATGGCGTCAGAACAAGAAGAGTTTTTGTTTGCGGATCAAGACTCAACGCATGACTCACAAGAAACGGTCAGCGCGTATTGGGATGTACTGGTTGTGGATGACGATCCGGAGATCCATTCGGTCACAAAACTGGCCTTATCCGGCGTAGAATTCTGGGGGCGCGCGCTCAAGTTTCACCATGCCTATTCGGGCAAAGAAGCACTCGACGTGTTGTCACAGCATCCCGAAATCTGCATTTTATTGCTCGATGTTGTGATGGAAAGTGATGATGCGGGCCTGTCTGTTGTAAAGAAAGTGCGTGATGAGTTTGGTAACTACGCCGTGAGAATTATTTTGCGTACAGGGCAGCCGGGTTATGCACCGGAAGAAAAAGTCATTCGCGAATACGACATCAATGACTATAAAATGAAAACCGAGCTGACCCGTGGGAAGCTGGTTACCTCTTTATTAACGGCCATTCGGTCCTATCAACAAATCTGCGAGCTCGAACAGCAAAGTGTGGCACTGACCAATATTCTGGAGGCATCTCATGCGATCCTGGGTCACACGGATATGCCTTCTTTTGGTCTGTCGGTGGTCAATCAGCTGGCTAAGATCCTGGGCTCAGAGCCACATGGTCTGGTGGCCGGCGCGATAGAGAAAGACGCAAAGGTGCTGGTTTTTGGCGGTACACAACCTTATTTAGCACATATTGGTCAGGGGCTGGAGCAGATAGATAATGGTCGGGTGATCATGCAGGTGCAAAACTGCTTTGATTTGGATGCCCATCAGCAAACCGACCACGATGTGACCTTTTTACTGCAAGGTAAAAATCGCCGGGCCGCGATTTATCTTGAACTGGCAGAGCCGCCCAATGCGGCGCAAATGCAGTTTGCCGAAATCTTTTTAACTAATGTCAGTGTGGGTCTCGATAACATCAAGCTGATTAACGAACTGCGCGATGTTGCTTATAAAGATGCGCTGACCCGTTTGCCAAACCGCGCAAACTTTGTCGATCAGATAGCCCAGTACTATAAGCCAGAGCAAGATCAGCTGGTGTTCGTGCTGATTGATATCGCGCAGTTTTCAGATATTAACAATGGCTTAGGCCAGGAAGTGGGGAATTTGTTGCTCTTGGCAGTTAAAGAGCGTTTACAACAGGAATGCCCGCAGGGTGAGCTATTGTCGCGAATTGGTGCGGATGTATTTGGCGTATTACTACCCAAGCAAAGTTTTGACGAATCCCTGTTTTTAGATGCGCTCACTGTACCCTATCAGGTGGGTGAGCATGTACTGACTATGCATTTTCATATTGGCGTATGTTGCCAAATTGACTTTTCACCACAAGGCTTGGAAACCCTGAAGTTGGCCTACATCGCACTGAACCAGGCAAAGCAAGGGCGTCAAACGCTCAACTGGTATAGCTCTGACCTGGAAGAAAAAATGGCCTGGCGATTAGGCTTGATCCGTCAGCTTCGGCAAGACTTTGAACAGAGAAAACTGGAAGTCTGGTATCAACCTCAGTTGTGTTTACAAACCATGACGGTGATCGGGTGTGAGGCCTTACTAAGATGGCCCACGGGGAAGGGGGATTACATTTCGCCAGCGGTATTTGTGCCCTTGGCCGAAGATGCCGGGCTGATTGTCGAGATCGGTCAGTGGGTACTAGAGCAGGCATGTATGATGCAGAAGCAGCTGAGTTCACTGGGACATGATATCAGTGTGGCGGTCAATGTATCTGTGCCGCAATTTAAGGTCCCCAACTACGCGCAGCAGGTCAAACAAACCATTTTGGATCATGATGTTGAGCCACAAAAAATTGAGCTTGAAGTCACTGAAAGTGTGGTGATGGATGAAATCAATACTGTGGTACATACGCTGAGTGAGCTGAAGTCCTTTGGGGTGGAAGTCGCTATTGATGACTTTGGTACAGGCTTCTCTTCATTGAGTTATTTACAAAAATTGCCGCTTGCCAGACTTAAAATAGACCGGGCATTTGTGAAAGGGATCCCGCACGAAGACTCCGGCGCTATTGCCGAGCTGGTGATTTCTCTAGGTCGTCATTTAGGCCTTAAAACCATTGCTGAGGGTGTTGAAACGCAGGAACAAGCCGATATTTTGCGTGCTTTGGGGTGCAATGAAGTGCAAGGGTTTTTCTTTGCCAGACCTATGGCTGAAGCCGATTTACTGGCGTATTTGAAAAGCTAGTACTGGGAAGCCATGGCGCTTTTTAGTATAATCCGCTTCTTTTTTCAGCATTGAGCCGTCATCATGAATGCGTTACAGGCCGAGCGCCCGCTTTTTTCTTACCCTAAGTACTGGGCCGAATGTTATGGTCCAGCCCCGTTTCTTCCTACCAGCCGCGCCGAGATGGATGCACTGGGCTGGGATAGCTGCGATATTATTATAGTGACGGGTGATGCCTATGTAGATCACCCCAGTTTTGGTATGGCAGTAATAGGTCGGGTGTTAGAAGCGCAGGGCTTTCGTGTCGGGATCATCGCGCAACCGGACTGGTCCAGCAAAGACGCCTTTATGAGCCTGGGCAAACCTAACCTGTTCTTTGGGGTGACGGCAGGCAACATGGATTCCATGATCAACCGCTATACAGCGGAAAAGCGCATTCGTCACGATGATGCTTACACGCCGGGCAATGTCGGTGGTAAACGTCCGGATCGTGCTGTGGTCGTGTACAGTCAACGCTGTCGCGAGGCCTATAAAGAGGTACCGCTGGTGATTGGGGGTATCGAAGCCAGTTTACGTCGTATTGCACACTATGACTATTGGCAGGAAAAAGTACGCCGCAGCATCATCTTTGATGCCAAAGCGGACTTGCTGATCTACGGTAATGCCGAGCGCCCGCTGGTTGAAGTGGCACATCGAATCGCGAATGGCGAATCGATTGACACCATTCAGGATGTGCGCGGCACTGCGGTGATCCGTAAAGAACCTTTGCCCGAATGGCGGGGGAGTGACTCCACTGCTATCGATAAAATAGGCAAAATTGATCCTATTCCGAATCCTTATGGGGCTGATGATGTTGGCTGTAGTAAGTCGGAATTTGTGCAGGCTGAAAAAGCGCAAGATGCCACCCAGGCTCAACCCATTATGGTGCAACCTCCCCGGCTGAAACCCTGGGAAAAAGTCTATGTTAAGCTGCCTGCTTACGAGCAGGTGAGTGTCAATAAGCCGCTATATGCGCATGCATCCAGGATTTTACACCAGGAAACCAATCCGGGTTGTGCCCGAGCCTTGTTCCAGCGCCATGGCGATCGCAGTGTGTGGGTCAATCCTCCTGCTTATCCGCTTGAAACCGACGAAATGGATGAGGTCTTCGGTTTGCCATATCAGCGCATTCCTCACCCAAGCTACGGGGAAGAAAAGATCCCGGCCTACGACATGATCAAAACATCGGTGAACATCATGCGCGGGTGTTTTGGTGGGTGCAGTTTCTGCTCTATTACTGAGCATGAAGGGCGCATTATTCAGAGCCGCTCTGAGCAGTCGATCATTGACGAAATTGAGCAGATCCGCGATAAAGTTCCCGGGTTTACCGGCGTGATCTCAGACTTGGGTGGCCCAACGGCCAACATGTATAAGTTGCGCTGTAAGAGTAAAAAGGCGGAAAGTACCTGTCGTCGGCTGTCGTGTGTATATCCGGATATCTGTAAACACATGGACACAGATCATACCCCGACCATAGAGCTATATCGCAAGGCACGCGACGTTGAAGGGGTGAAAAAGATCCTCATTGCCTCTGGTGTGCGTTATGACCTGGCCATTGAAGATCCGCGTTATGTCAAAGAGCTGGTAACCCACCATGTTGGCGGCTATTTAAAAATTGCACCTGAGCATACTGAGCGGGGGCCTTTGTCTAAGATGATGAAACCTGGCATGGGCACCTACGACAAGTTTAAAGAGCTCTTTGATAAATACTCCAAAGAAGCGGGTAAAAAGCAGTATCTGATCCCTTATTTTATCTCTGCACACCCGGGCACCACGGACGAAGACATGGTCAACATGGCACTGTGGTTAAAAGCCCATGACTTTAAACTGGATCAGGTGCAAAACTTTTACCCGTCACCGATGGCTAACGCAACCACCATTTATCACACTGAGATGAACTCGCTGCGTAACATCAAAAACAACAAAGAAGTGGTGGCTGTGCCCAAAGGGGCGAAGCAACGCCGTTTGCATAAAGCCATTCTGCGTTACCACGATCCGGCTGGCTGGCCGATGATCCGTGAAGCACTGAAGAAAATGGGCAAGGCGAATCTGATCGGGCGTGGGCCACAGTGTTTGGTGCCTGAGGCGGGACGCAGCGAAGGCAAAGGCAATACCCGACGCAAACCGGGTACGAAAGCGCTGACACGCCACAGCGGCTTTGGTCAGTTTAATCAGGCCAATACTAAGCCCAGAGTGGGTAAGAACAAGCCCTCAGGCCGCGCAGCAAAACGCTAGCGCCTTGGGTAAAGAAAAAGCCGCTAAGTAGCGGCTTTTTTAATTTAATCACTGCTCTCTTTGCGATAGGGGATCCCTGACTTGATCCAGTCCGCAGCGGGTTTACCCATCAGATAGTGATCAAAGTAGTCTTTCATGCGCACAGAGAAATCCACCTGATTCGGGAACTGTTTCAGATGATGCGGCTCGCCTTCATATTGTAAGAAGATGGCATCTTTATTGTGACGGCGCAGTGCAAGATAGTACTGGATCCCCTCTTGCCACGGTACCGCACCATCTTTATCACCAAACATCAACAGGATCGGTGTGTTAACTCTGTCGGCATAGAACACTGGCGAGTTTTCAATATACAGCTCAGGCGCTTCGGTCAGTGTTTTGCCGATACGGCTTTGTCCGGCCTCATACTGGAACTGACGTGCCAGGCCTGATTTCAGGCGAATGCCACTGTAGGCCGAAGTCATATTTGATACCGGTGCACCAGACACCACAGCTTTAAATATATCCGTTTGAGTGACAGCAAAGGCGCTTTGGTAGCCTGCCCAGGAGTGTCCCTGAAGGCCAATCTTATCTGGATCGGCAACCCCTAAGTCAATGAGCTTTTGCGCCGCATTCACTAAGGTTTGCGTGGATGAGCGGCCCGGATACCCAATTTCGAAGCGAATGTCAGGCAGGAAAATGGCATAACCGTTGGAAGTAAACATCGGTAAATTAGGTCTGTGGTTCAGCACCATATGTGGAAAGTCATACATGCGCTGGCTCATATATCGGTAGAAATAAAAGACTACCGGTACTTTTTTACCTGGTTGATAGTCAGCGGGTTTGATCAGTACCCCTTGTAAGGGTTCGCCATTGTAACCTTGATACTGTACTAGTTCCGGTTTTTGCCCCCAGGCAAAGGTGCTGAGCTGAGGGTTCAGGTTGGTGATTTGATGACGCTGACTAAAGGCACTATTGGTTTGCCACAGATCTGGAAACTCATGGTAACTTTGTCTGGTAAATAGCAGCGTATCTGCCTGTTTGGCTTTTTCGAGTAAGCTGTATTTCGCTTCACCTGAGGTCAGGGTGGTCAGTTTACCCGTGGCCAGGTTCAGCCTGGCAATATGTGTTTGCTTGTTGGCGAGGTTATGTGCCGACAGGTAGATGTGTTCATCAGCCGCGAAGCCGACAAAGTCTTTATCCAGTTTGATCACCCGGTATTGTGTTTGGGTTTCTTTACCGTGTGTCAGGCGTTTCGCCTGAGCCGTTTTACTATCAAAGGCCCAGATATCGAACTTACTGTAGGCATACAGTGTGCTGCCATCTCGTTGCCAGCCTGCAAATCCGTAACCCGGATTGGGCTCGGGATAGTCGTGACGATCATCTGCAAATAGCGCATCGCGGACGGCTTTGCTGATGGCCGTTTCTTTTTGCGCATGCAGGTCCTTCAGCCACAGCTGATCATTGAGGAAGTAGGCTGCGTGCTGACCGGTTGGTGATAGCGTCGGACGATTGGGTGATTCTTTGACGATAAAGCTGCGTGCACCAGTGGCAACCTGTACGGCGTAATAATCTGCATAGAATCCTTTGTACATGATCTGCTTCAGGTAGGGCTGATCGTTGCTGGCGAGCAGGAATTCGGCTTCGCGATTCACCGTAACGTCGCGCGCTGTCTCATCGCTTAACTGGGCAACACGCTGACTTTCAATGTGGTAAACCGCCTGATAATTGCGTTCCTGGTTGGTTTTCTCCCAGGTTTTAATCTCACGGGGTTTGATCTGAGCATCCTCATTATGCCAGACCTTCAGGCCTGACTGAGCCATGATAGTATCAAGGTCGGTCAGTGATGCCTGATCCTGATATTTTTTCTCAGCAGGCTTTGGGGAAAGTAACGGGCGGTTTTCAAAATAGAGCCGCTCCCCTTGCTCTGACCAGCTTACTTTAGCAGATTTTGCGCTATACCAGCCCTGTGGCTGAGGCACTTGTGTGAAACGGTCAACTTTGGCATCCCATAATCGCACCTGATAAGCACGACGACGTGTATCATCGTTTACGTAATTGCCTTCGGTAAAGGCCACCAGTGATGAGTAGGGGTGCCAGGCTATTGCGGACAAAGTCACGCCCGGCTCTGCAATTAATACGCTGGCCTGTGCCCGGCTCAGATCAAAATACTGAATTTGGTTATCTGCACCGTCCTCGCTATGCTGGCTCATGAGCACGCCATATTCCGCGGGGCTCAATGCATAGCGGCCAACCTGCTCAAACTGATACTGCTGCTGTGAGGTTAAATCCACAATCACCAGAGGATAGGTTTTGTCTTTCTTGTCTGCCGGGATCGCACTGTCGGTGTTTTTCTCTGTCTTATCTGATTTATCGGCTTCCACATCTTGTCGATAGGCCAGCCAGCGGCCATCGTCGCTCAGCTGATAGTCTTTAACAGCGTCAAAGGTGCGTTGTTCACCACTGTGTGTATTGACCAGCACCAGCGCGCGCTTGAGCTTTTTACGCGCTTTTTTGTCTGTGGTTTCTGACGTCAGCAGGCTCGGGGCCTGAGTGAAAGCAGCCCAGTTGCCTGCGCGGTTGAGTCGGGGTTTGGTGCCACGCTCTACACTGGCAATGATTTTCCTGGTACTGAGATCATACAGCTGGCCTGTGCTGTCTCCCCGGTAGGGCTGCGCGCTTAGGGCCACAAATCGTCCGTCTTCTGACAAAACCCGACCTTGGGCGTATTTAAAGTCAAAGACATCATGGAATTCCAGGCTGGGCTTGGCTGCGAGGCTGGTTGCTGACAACAGGGCGGCCGTGAGTAAAGATTTGGCAAACGTCATAATATGATTCTTGTTCGATAGGGATTGTAACTTTGTAACACTTTTATCTGAGAGACTAAACTGTGCTGCGTTGGGTGTGAGAAAAAACTGGATAAAGTCAGGCGGGCTGTGCCCACCTAACTAGGTTTGCAATAATCTGCAACAAGCGGGTTACGCCAGCCAGATACGCTGTAATTCTTGCCAGTGGCTGGCAAAGTTGGCTGCTGGCTTGGCTTTAAAGTCGCTGCGTACAAACTGATTCATTTTACCCTCAACATAGGCTAAGAAAAAGTTTGCCAAAGCGGCTTCATCACTGGCAAAGGTTTTGCCTTCGCGCAACTTGCGCTCACGGAGGACTTGTTTGAATTGGGTTTCGAGTTTTTCGAATAATCCCTGAACGCGCTCGCGCAACCTTTCCTGCTCACCCTGAAGTGCATCTCCGGTCAGAATTCGGGTGATCCCTGGGTTCTTTTCAGAGAAAGTGAGTAACAACATCAGGATATTGTAGATACGACTTTGCGTTTCTTTTTCGTTTTCCAGGATTAAATTGATCCGCGACAGTAAAGTGTCTTCAATAAATTCAATCAGTCCTTCAAACATTCGGGCTTTACTGGGAAAGTGACGATACAGTGCGGCTTCAGACACGCCGACTTCTGTCGCCAGTTTGGCGGTGGTAATACGCTGCCCTGGACTGGTTTCAAGCATTTGCGCAAGGGATTGGAGTATTTGCTCTTTGCGATTACTGCGTTTAGTCGCTGGCATGAGGTTTCCTTTATGATTATCGTTATTTTAGTAGGAGCGGGCTCAGTGGCGGTCTGTCGCTGTGCTCGCCTGAGCGACTACCAACAGAGCCCTAAACTCAATTATCTGGCCATGTTAATGCTTTATTCAGCTTCTTTCCAGTCTTTTAACATGAACTTAATTAAGTTTACCGGCAATTGCTTTAACGACAGTAAGCGCTAACTCTGACTTGCTTGCCAGTGGCAAAGATTGTTGTGCATTATCCCAAAACAGGGTCAGGGCATTGTTATTGGCATTAAAGCCAATCCCTTCCTGGCTGACATCATTGGCACAGATCATATCTAACCCTTTGTTTTTCAGTTTGCCTTGCGCGTACTGCGCCACATCTTGTGTTTCTGCGGCAAAGCCGACGGTATAGGGCCTGCGTGCTGTTAGTGCGGCAACGTCAGCAATAATGTCTGGATTTTTCACCAGTGTCAGGGTCATTTCATCGCCTTGCTTTTTAATTTTTTGCTCGGCGATATCTGCGGCACGATAATCCGCAACGGCTGCACACCCAATAAAGACATCTGAATCGGGCGCCAGTGACATCGCAGCCTGATGCATATCCCGTGCACTGTTGACTGCATGCACTGTACAGCCATGTGGCGGAGTGAGCGTGACCGGGCCTGAGATAAGATGTACGTCAGCGCCCAGCGCCAGTGCGGCTTCAGCCAGTGCATAGCCCATTTTACCAGAGCTGTGGTTACTGATATAACGCACCGGATCGAGCGCTTCACGGGTTGGGCCCGCTGTGATGGTCACCGTTTTACCGGCCAGTATAGGGGCTTCAGGGGTGAGTGCATCTAGCGCCAGTGATACCAGTTCATGGGGCTCCAGCATCCGGCCTTTGCCGACATCCCCACAGGCTTGCTCGCCCTGACCGGGACCCCAGACAATAACGCCTCTACGTGCCAGTGTGGAGAGGTTTGCCTGTGTTGCCAGGTGAGCATACATTTGCTGATTCATGGCCGGGGCAATGGCAACCGGTGCGGGGGTTGCCAGCAACAAAGTGGTAAGCAGATCATCGGCAATGCCTGCGGCCATTTTGGCGATGATGTTGCTGCTGGCCGGTGCGACTAAAATCAGATCGGCCCATTTTGCCAATTCGATATGGCCCATGGCGGCTTCGGCTGCCGGGTCAAGCAGAGAATCTGCGACGGGTTCGCCCGAGACTGCTTGCATGGTCAGGGGAGTAATGAACTGTTTTGCAGACTCCGTCATGACAACTTTGACGTCACAGTGATGGTCTTTTAATCGTCGCACCAGTTCGGCACATTTATAGGCGGCGATCCCACCGCTGATCCCCAGAAGAATACGCTTGTGTGTTTGGCTCATGCTCGGCCCCTGCAAATTAAAACTAGCGCTAAGATAACATAGCCCACCCCGGGTTTTGAATTATTCTGCCAGCTGTCTACACTCAGAGAGTCACAGTGACGTGACAGATACCAACAAGGAGGAAACATGCAATTGATGGCAATACCTAAAATGCAAAGGCCCAGAGAGCGGCTGCTAAACAATGGCGCCAGTGCACTCAGCGATGCCGAACTACTGGCCATTTTTTTACGCACCGGGATTGCGGGTATGAATGCTATTGAACTGGCTCAGTCGCTGATTGATCAAAGCGGCTCTTTGCAGGAGTTAATGAACGTACCGTGCAGCGAGTTTTGTCAATATAAAGGCGTTGGTGAAGCCAAATATGTGCAGTTGCAGGCAGTAATGGAACTCAGCCGACGTTATTTGTTGGAAGACGTGGTGCGCGATGCTCAGTTTGGTTCACCCCAGGCAGTCAGTGATTATCTTAAAATACAGCTTAAAGGGCTGCATCATGAGGTTTTCATGGCATTGTTTTTAGATAACCAGAATCGCTTGATCCGCGATGAAGTGTTGTTTTCCGGCACCATTAATGCTGCCAGTGTCTATCCGAGAGAAGTCGTAAAGGCGGCGCTGAAGTACAATGCTGCAGCTTTGATTTTTGCCCACAACCATCCCTCCGGGGTCGCCGAACCCAGTGAAGCCGACAGACTGATCACCAATAAATTGCAGCGAGCGTTGGCGTTGGTTGATATTCAGGTACATGATCACTTAATTGTAGCGGGCAGCTGCTGCCTTTCATTTGCGCAAAGAGGGCTGTTGTAGCAGGGGGAGGAGCCGTATTTGGCGTGTTTCAGCGCGCTTTCCCAGCATAAATTAAAAATAGTTTAATTTAAATGCAGTTTTTACTTTCCTAAGCGGCCATGGATCATTATAATTGGCCGCTATCAAATTTACCAATGAGCTGATTAGGATATCATCAGATCCTTGAACTCTGCCTGTAAATACTGTATAAAGAGCGCCCTTTGATTTTACCCAGGGCACACAGTTTGAAGGCCTAAGGGGAAATTAAGCTCGAGCGAAGTTATTGGAGATATATAGACATGTCTAAAGTCTGTCAAGTTACAGGTAAGCGCCCGGTTGTTGGTAACAACCGTTCACACGCGCGCAACGCAACTAAGCGTCGTTTCCTACCTAACCTGCAAACGCACCGTTTCTGGGTTGAAAGCGAAAAGCGCTTTGTTACTCTACGCACTACTACTAAAGGTATGCGTATCATCGATAAAAAAGGCATCGACGCGGTATTGACTGATATCCGTGCTCGCGGCGAAAAAGTATAAGGAGCTTAAATCATGCGTGATAAGATCCGTCTAGTTTCTACTGCTGGTACTGGTTATTTCTACACTACCGACAAGAACAAGCGTAACATGCCTGAAAAAATGGAGATCAAAAAGTACGATCCTAAAGTACGTAAGCACGTGATCTTCAAAGAAGCGAAAATCAAGTAATTCGCTTTCAGATTTGAAAAACCCAGCTCAGGCTGGGTTTTTTATTGCCTGTGTTTTATCCCTGCCTTGATACGCTGCCTGTGGCACCAGCATAGCCGCAAATTTAGTTGCTGCTTCTGGTCAAGAAACTCGCGTATTTGCCCCCTGTGGTTGTGGCCCGTGACGTGATTGCTATTTCGACCGTTCAATGACAGTCTTTGACTCGCGAGTTCAGATAAATCTGGCTGCCATCGTGTGCGCGATTCTTGTCTAACAGTGTCAGTTTGGTGATATAAAAAGGCATACATCACCTGCTGCGCAGAGCAACTAGGCGATAAAAAAGCCCTGACTGGATCAGGGCTTTTTTAGGAGTTGTTCAGCAAGCTTTATGCGAATGCATCTTGCAGTGGTGGAACAACCTGCTTTTTACGGCTCAGCACGCCATCCAGCCATACTCGGCTATTTTCAGGTGTGACCTGATAGGCAGTTGCCACAATGCTTTCGTCGTCAGAGGCGATCAGCATTTGTGAGCCTTCTTTCATAATGTCGGTTAACAGCAGTAATACTGAGTGACGACCACCTTCTTCTTTCAGCTTAGCAATATCGGCTTCCAGATCGGCCTTGATGTCATCGAATACTGATAGATCAATGACTTCCAGCTGGCCAATACCAACCAGGTTGCCATTCATGTTGAAGTCTTTAAAGTCACGCATAACCAAATCGCGTGCTGGTGTGCCTTCCACCGCTGATTTTACTTTGAACATTTCCATGCCCAGTGCTTTAAAATCTTCGATGCCCGCGATTTCAGCGAGTGCTTCTACGCACTTAATGTCTGCTGTGGTGCACGTTGGTGATTTGAAGATCACAGTATCGCTCAGGATCGCACACATCATCAGGCCCGCGATCCCTTGTGGGATTTCAACGCCATAGAAGTCGTACATCATTTTAATGATGGTATTACTACAACCAACCGGACGGATCCAGCACTCAAGTGGCGTTGAGGTAGTCAAGTCACCCAGTTTGTGGTGATCCACTACACCCACGACAGTGGCTTCATCGATGTCGTCTGGTGCTTGTGTTTTCTCTGTATGGTCAACGATATATACTTCTTCGCCAGCATAGCTAAGCTTTAATTCAGGGGCTTCAAAGCCAAAGCGGTCAAGAATAAATTGCGTCTCAGGAGAGACATCACCCAAACGTGTTGGGATCGCTTCTTCACCGATCTGGTTCTTCAGGTAAGCCAGTGCAATTGCACCACAAATTGAATCTGAGTCAGGGATCTTGTGTCCCACTACAAACATTGCCATTGACGGTTCTCCAAAAAAATTTGTCGCCATTCTAGCAAAAATTAACCACAAGGTAACAGTATAAGCTGGGCTAATCGTAGCTTTTTCAACTCTGGCCTGAAGGGAGAGTGGTTTGTATGAAATTTATGAGAATGGTCAGGAACTGATATCCATGGACCTTATAAGGGAATATAGTTTCGTTTGACAGTAAGCATGAGTAAACTGATATCCTCTTGTAACGCTCAGGGTACCTGATATGACAAATCGACTACTGCTCTTGCTGACGGCACTTGTGCTTGCAGGTTGTAACACCACGCCCCCAGAACGGGGCTATATCGTCAATGCTAAGACCAATCAGGTACTATATGGAGACAGGATAGGCCCGCTTGGGCAAACCCGGGTTACCCGGTCGCTCAATAACGTTGATCCGGCTACCTTTGAGGTGGTCGATCGCTTTGGTTATGCCAAAGATAAGCATCTGGTGTTTAAATCCGGGCGCTCTATCCCGTTCGCGGATCCTGCTACTTTTCGCAAGCTCTCACAGTATTATGCGGCAGATAAACGGTATGTGTACTTCAATGGAGAAATTGTCCGTGGTGCGAATCCGGATAATGTGCAGGTAATTGATGACTCATCTAGCTTTCAGGGTTACTTGCTCAGTGATAATAAGGTTTATCTGGGAACAGACAAAGTCTTTACCCCTTGTGACATAGAAACGTTTAAGGTTTTATCAATTGGTACATTTGCCAAAGATCAAGAATGCGTTTTTTACGAAGGGGAGCGCGTGATGGGGGCGTCGGCAAAATCATTTCGAAGACTGTATCTTGACTATGGGGCTGATCATCAGCACGTTTACTATCGAACCAAGAGAGTTAAAGGGCTTAACGTAAAAGACTTTCGCAGCTTAAGTGATGAATATGCGAGAGACAAACATCATATATATTTTCACGAGCAACGGACTACCATTTCACCTGAAGGGTTCAGGGCATTCGATGGTGCATATGCGAAAAATGACCAACACGTCTTTTATCAGGGAAGTCTTTTGCAGGGGGCCGATCCTGACACGTTCAGAGTGTATTACTTCGGGGTGTTGGCTAAGGACAAGACATACTGTTACCACAAAGGAAAGCGTACAGAGTGCGAAAAAAAGGATGAATCGTTGTCAGTGCAGGAGCGCCAGGCAAACGGACTCAAGCGATTTATTGAGATACAGAACAAGTCTATGGCGACGCGTGAAAAAGAACTTCCTGCGCGTATTCGAGAACTTAAATTAGCCCTGAATCATCGTTATCTGACCCCGGATAATGTGAATGATATAGACTTGAGCAAACTCCCCATAGGTTTCCATTTTAGATGGTTTGATACCTCTTTGGCTGAGCGGGAGGTGATGTACGAGCTACGCAATATGGAAAATGACATCGCTACTTTTGCATTGCACTCAAGCAACTTGAAAGGCGCGCTTTTTGAAAAGCGCGCTCGTGACGGTAAGGTATTGAGTGATTCAGAGATGAAATTAAATGCAGCCTTTAGTTATCAGTATACGCCTTACAAGTGCCTCTATAAATTAGGAAAATGTGAACAGGCGATAACTCCATTAGTGACAGCAGATGAACTGACAAACAGTTTACTTCAGGTGTCACCTGACAACCCTCAGGGGAAATTGGACCTGACTGGACAGATTGAACTGGTCAAGCTTCAGCAACGCGCGCCTGCTGGCGGGACGTATCATATTAGTTATGATGATGGGATCTGGACCCGGGCTGATGAACAAGGAAACAAAGAGCGTTTTATGTTTGATGAGTTTGGACTGCCGGTGTTGCATGTGCGTGAGCAAGGCGGCCTGCTCGTTGATTTGTGGTATCGCAAGTTTGAGTAAAATACGACTCAATTGCAAGTCAGCCAGTGTGATGGACGATGACTGAACCGGTTATCTATTAGTGATTATGACAAAGCCAAGGAGGCGTTGAGTGGAAACAATCTATCTGGTGCTGGCCTGGCTGGGGCTGGCCATTTTTCTGTACTCCATTATCATTCGTCAGTTGCAACGGGCTGAATTTACCGGACCAATGTGGTTTGTGCTGTTTGGTTGTGCCCTGGGCTGGTATTTTCAGGATTCGCTGACGCTGAAGGTGGACACGTTGCGTGAGTTTCTGCCTCTGGTTGAATTGATCCTGGCTATTTTTCTGTTTTCAGATGCGGCAAAAACCCGGCTCAGGGTCTTATTACATTCCTATCAACTGCCACTGTTACTGCTGCTTGCGCTGCCTCTGACCATGGGGTTTGCGGCGCTTGGCGCACATGCGTTATTGTCTTTGCCCTGGCTGAGCTGTTTTATTCTGGCCATTATGCTGACACCAACCGACGCGGCCTTGTGTCAGAGCTTTATTCAGGAAAAGCAGGTGCCGGCTCAGCTTCGTGAGGCGATCAATGTTGAAAGTGGCCTGAATGATGGCCTGTGTGTACCGGTTTTTCTTTTTTTACTTGGTAGCAGCCTGTATACCCAGCAACCCGCCGAACATTCACTGGGGGCGTTATTTTTGCACGAGGTGGGGCTCGCTTTAGTTGTTGCATTAGTGTTAACTGTCGTGTCTGTTTACCTGATTAAATTGACTTATCGTCATCATTTCTTTGCTGCTAAAAGCAGCCCGTTTTTATTTATCGGCATTGCCATTGCGGTATTTTCTGCCACCCAATTGCTCGGTGGGAGTGGGTTTATTGCGGTGTTTATCAGTGGTTTGTTGTTTGATTATGGCTTTCGAGATGCGCTTAAAGACAAACTGATCGAAGAAAGCGAGCAGATAGCCGATCTGGCGGCTTATATCCTGTGGGTTATCTTTGGGATCAGTGCCAGTATTTTGTTGTTTACTACGTTTGACTGGCGGATATGGGCATATGCATTACTGGCGGTGGCCGTGTTTCGGTTCTTTCCTGTGGTTTTGTTGTTACTGGCTTGCAGGCTGGGCTGGCGCGAGCGCGTGGTACTTGCCTGGTTCGGACCGAAAGGACTGGCCTCTGTTGTGTTAAGCCTGATGTTGCTGGGGTCGAACCTCCCTCACAGTCTTTTTATTACGAAGATCACGACGGCCACTGTGCTGCTGAGCATCTTTATCTTTGGTGTGAGCGGCCACCTTGCGGGTACTTTTTTGATTAAAAAACAATAGTGCCCGAACAAAAAGTGTCACTCAGGTGAAATAAAAAAGTCATCAAGTGTCCCTAGACTGTGCCCCGGCTCAGATGATTACGTTTTAGGAACACTACAATGAAAAAAAAGCTATTAGCAGTGGCGGTCTCTGCCGTCTTATTGACCGCATGTAACGATGACGACACCAAAACGGTTGAAGTGATCAAAGAAGTTGAAGTTGTTAAAGAAGTTGAGGTTGTTAAAGAGGTTGAAGTTGCGCCTAAGCCTGTTACTCAGGTGAAGAATATTATCCTGATGATCGGCGATGGTATGGGTGCTCAACAGGTTGGTTTACTTGAAGAGTATGCACGTCGCGCACCAAACTCTACCTACAACAGCAAAGACAACCAAACCGCACTGTCTAAGCTTGCTAATGGCGGTCACCTGGGTTTATCTCTGAATGCACCACATGGTGAAAACGGCAGTCTGGTTGTTGATTCAGCGTGTTCGGCAACTCAGCTTGCGACTGGTAAAGCGGCTGGCTCTGAGATGATTGGTCTGGACGACCAGGGTTATGTAATTGAAACAATCCTTGAAAAAGCGAAAAAAGCGGGCAAGGCGACCGGTCTGGTTTCAGATACACGTTTGACCCATGCGACGCCGGCTGCATTTGCTGCACACCAGCCACACCGCTCTTACGAGCCTGAAATTGCCGTAGAGATGGTAGAAAGCGGCATGGTGGATGTCATGCTATCAGGTGGTGCGCGCGTGTTTATTCCATCAGATATTAAAGAAGATGCGGCTGATCAAGAAGTACTTGCTAACCTGGGTATGCCAGCCAGCGTGTATAAAAAGTCGAAGCGTAGCGACGACCGCAATGTGGTTGTTGAGGCCAAAGAGCAGCACGGCTACGAACTTGCATTCGACAAAGCGCAGCTCGCTGATGCCGATACTAATAAACTACTTGGTTTGTTTGCAAACTCGGGCATGGCAGATGGTATTGCGTACAGAGATTGTAAAGCAGACAACAGCTGTACTCAGCCTTCTCTGAAAGAGATGACAGTAAAAGCTCTGGACATTCTGTCTAAAGATGAAGACGGCTTCTTCCTGATGATTGAAGGCGGTCAGATTGACTGGGCTGGTCACGCTAATGATGCTGGCTGGATGCTGAATGAACTACTGAAATTTGACGAAGCAGTAGAAGCAGTCCATGAGTGGGCGAAAGAGCGTACAGATACGCTGGTTGTGGTGACGGCTGACCACGAAACGGGTAGTTTTGGTTTCAGTTACTCAAGCCACAATAAACCTGAAGCGGTTGACCTGCCGGGCGATGGTATGCAGGGCAAGCAGTATAAGCCGAAGTTTAACTTTGGCGGCCTTGAGTTACTGGATATCCTGTACGGACAAAAAGGGACTTTCTATGATGTGATTGGTCACGTAAACGGTGATTATGACTTTAGTAACTCAACGGATAAAGAGTGGCAAGATGCGATTCAGCTGTTCACACCTTATCAAGTCACCATTGATGAAGCAGCGCGTATGAACGAGTTTAACGGTTACAACAGTGATAACGTGCCGCTGCCTAAGTTTGATGATTTCTCAGACTTCTATGTGTATGGCACTGAAGACTACACTGCTAAAATTGGCCGCATCGTGGCGAAACAGCAAAACGTTGTTTGGGGTACAGGTACCCACACGGCTGCACCAGTGCCTGTGTATGCTTTCGGTCCTGAAGGCGTGACGGCACAATTTTCAACGTTACAGCACCATGTTGACATCGGTACCAAGATGATCAAAGCACTGGGTCTGGCTGACGCTGAGTAAGCACCGGCTTTTTAGGGATAATCCATAATAACAAACATAAAAGGTCGTCAGATCTTATTGGGCTACAGCATTGCTGTGGCCTTTTTTGTTCTACTCAAAACGCAGTCAAAGAAGCGTTAAGCAGCGCTCTAACTGAATAGTGAAAGGTAAATTCTCACGCAATAGAGATACTTACCTTCACTAAAAATATAATCAAATTTTCAAGTGTATAGCGAGGAATTCTGCACTATGAAAAAGAATGTTGGATTATGAACCTGAGATGAATATTTTATGTGCATAAAATAGTCTATATGGTATACTCCGCGCCGATTTCCCGTTTGAGAAACATAGGTTAAAAATGAACTTTAAAGGACTGCTTTGCTGTTTAGCGCTCTTTTCGCCGCTGTTAAACGCATTTGAGCAAGCTTATACACCAATCAAGGTTGGCAAAACCACAGTTTTTATTCCCATTGAATTGATACCAGAGAATATCGTTCGGCTATCAACTAAACGAACGGGTAATGTCTCTCAGCTGGCATGGACACCGGCTGCGGATGCAGACTACTACGTCGTTGAGCACTATCAGGATGGTCAATGGAGAGTGGTGAATGATAAGGTCCTGACACCTTATACCAGCACAGCTCAAACGGGTCCTTTTCGAATCAAGTCATGCCATCGCCATGGCTGCTCCCCCTGGCAGCAAAATGCCGTTACCGTCGATGCAGACCTCGAAGTTCAGGCATTTTATGCTACGAGCAGTCAGGTTGAAGCCGGAGAGGTGTTTCAGTTGCACTGGTCGCAATCAGGCGCAACTGCGATTTCAGTTACCAAATCGGTTGATCAATATACAAAACCAGCGTTGACAATGAAGTCACCGTCATTCAGATCGCTGTCGCAAAGTATTAATTACGTCACTAAATACACATTAACGGCCTACGGCTTTGGTGGGCAAAGCATTCAGCGCGAGGTTGTTGTCTCTCCGCTCGCTGAGGAACGGACAATAGAACAAGCTTTGCCATCCAATTATCCTCAGCCATTACGTGAGCTGGGACTGGATGTGATAGAGCGAACCATTGTCGAGCATAATGGAAGTCTGTATTTTGCAACCCATGACGATAAGCTATTCAGATATAAAAGTCAGGTGATTCAAAGTGCACAAGGCGAAAAAGACATTACCTGGCAAAAAGAGTGGGCGATCAATACTGCTGGGGTTGTCGCTAATGCTCCGGTGTTTAATGGTGGTTTTGCTTACTTCACTGTCAGTATGATGGGAGAGAAAGGCAAGGCCTGCAAGGTTGATGTAAACCAACCCGGCACACTCAATTGTTCCAATCAATTCGATAGTAACGCTATTGCGGCCCCAATGCTGGTTGATAAGGCTCAGCTTAATACAGCAATATCACAGAGTGAGTCGAGCTTCTTCAATTCCGTATCTGAAGCCAATGAAATACTGGTAAATGGCCTGTATGTCTTTCAGCGAAATGGCACCATCAAAGTGCTAGATACGAACAACCTTAGAACTGAGCTAAAAACCTATATCATGCCGGCACAAGTAAAGAATGTGCTGACTAAGCCCTTACTTATTGGTTCTGTTGAGCTGGTTCGTGCTGCGGCACAATCTACTCAGCTCGCCAAACACGTAACAGAGGCTGTTAATACTGCGGGCTCAGGGCCTCAGCTTATTTACCGTGAAGGCAATAAATTGCTGGGGATTGCATTTCCAAAAAGTACGCCACAGAGTGAATCAGTTACACAGCAAATGTCACGCATGTTAGGTCTGGAAGCGGTACCGTCGACATCGCAGGATAGCCAGACCATGCAGGTAGTTTGGGAAGCGGAGTTATAATAATGAAAAATATAAACAAACTATTGCTCACTTGCATGGCTGTTTGGTCATCGGCTTATTCTGACGATGTTGTTGCCAATCAAGTTGAGACTAACTGCTTCTTAAAAAACGCCTATGAACTGCCTTACAAGCAAAACCTCAAACTGACTCTAACAGGGAATTACGAGGGATATTACTATCCTGAACAAGGCAGTGACTACACGAGTTTTGAAGGTATCAAATCCCTGCATAAAGGGAACAATAAATTATATGGGTGGACTTCACGGATCTTAGCTGAAAGTGAATTACCCAGTGGGTTAAGGCATGCTAAAAAACACTACAGTGTGCCCAGGGTTGTTACTTCGGCGCTTGCTGCCGGGAAATATGATCTCATCGTGCGCATGACAACAGCAGATCATGAAGAAGATGATGATCCATACAGCCAGATACCTACCTATATAGAGTACGATCATGATTGTGTTGTCAAACTCGATATCTTCAATGTTACTGAACCGCAAATCAGCAGCACGAGCCCATCTAGCGATACGTCCATTGTTCAGGATGAGAAGCTTACCGTTAGCTTTACCGCTTATGATGCAGGCACTGACTTCGCTTCATTCAACTTATACCGCAATAACTTACTTATCACGGCTAAAAGCTGTGAAACCTCTCGTGACAAGAAGTCAAAAACATGTTCTAGGTCTTATGATAAAAACACGCTTAATGTGGGTGAGCACACCTTCAAAGCGATTGTAAAGGATAGCCGGGGCTATCAAACCAGTAAGACGCGCAAAATTACTGTACTGGAGAAAAACTCCGCTCCCACTATCAGTGACTTTTCTGTTTCACCAGAGTTTGGCGCGGCCGGGGAAGCGATATCGGTAAGCTTCACTGTAAAAGATGGTGACGCGCAAAGTTATAACAAGTTATCACATGTAACGCTGCAACGAGACAGTCAGGACCCTGTGACGGTTTCGCAACAAGACTGCGCGCTCTCTGGGCTTGGCAGTAAAAGCTGTACGCTGAGTTTTGGCACCATCAGCGGCGATAATGCACAAACCAGTATTACACTGACGGTATACGACAAAAAGGGAGCCAATGCCAGCAACAGCGGCACCGTTGAGTTCGTGCCAGCAGATCTGACAGTTTCTTCAATTACTGTTTCACCAAGCACACCGTTTATTGATGATATCGTGACGATCACAGCTAATGTGAACAGTGGCCTGGATTACCTGGATACATTGCAGTTGTGCGCAAGAAGAGGGGGGAGTTTTACTCAAGATGCCCCTTGCCCATCTAGCTCCATCATCAGTGGTGCTTGTAACAAAGCAAACGGTAGTTGTTCTGCAACGTATAATCTGGGAGGGAGCGCTTCCTCTGCTAACTTCAAAGTCTATGCGGCTAACCGGTTCGGTGATACGGACGAATCTCTACGCACAGTGATGCCTGCGAGTTATTTTGGTGCAGCGCTGCGTGTTAACGTTGGCCCAGGCACCAGTCATATCCTTGGTAAACCAGTGCCATTGGTAGCGCGCATCGGGGCGATTAATAAGGATTCAAAATCGTTAAAGCGGATTGAGCTCAGGTCTGGAAATACGCTGCTGCAGTCCTATTCAGTCAACATAGCACTTTACCGGGATAGAGCTGTAGAACATCATTTTTCGTGGACACCGGGAGTGGTTCGTTCAAATATGCCGGTATCTGCGGTGTTATACGATGATAAGAATCAGTCGGTTTCCACGTCGTCTGTTTATTTAGACATAGTGTATCCGGACACGCCTAAACCAAGGTTGCCCAAGCTTGTTATCAGCCCTGCCGGTTCAGGCACCTATCGGGTTGTGGCAAGCGCGCTGTTAAACACAGAGCAGCTGAACTTTTCAGCCCATGTGAACGGCTCATCCAGAGACGTTTTACCAAATGCAGAGATTAAATCGCCAGGTACTGACGCAGAAGTTGAAGTCGACGTTAGTTATGCCGACCACACTAAAACACTCAGTGTGTGCGTACTTGCGACCAATTATCTGGTGTCAGACGGGCAGCCGATCCCAGGTACAATCAAAGAAGCCGATCGACAAGTCTGTGCAACAGAGTCGATCTCGCATCCAAAGCCAACACCTGATACACCTAAATTCAGCGCACTCAAGTCGCAGGTGGGTGGCCGTTATACCGTAAAGTGGCAGCAGCAAAATGACGGGGCAACGAACTTGTTCAGGCTATACCGCTGGAATGGTCTGCCGATTGATCGCAATTTGTCAAATCTGCTCTACGAGGGCACTGCGAACCAGATAACGATTGAAAAGCCCGAGCAGGGCCACGTAACCTATGAAATTCAAGCTTGTTATGATGGCAGTACGTGTACAGCCGGTCAGCAGTTTACTGTAGAGCATCTGCCTCCTTATATTCAATCTGCGAGTATTGAGGAGTGTGGTGCGAGTCGCTGCTTATATGTAAAAGGGATTGGCTTTTCGCAATCACAAACTTCGCTTCAGGTACAACTGCGCCAAACCGCTGAAACCTACAGTTATTCTAACAATCTGGCTATCCAGCATGACGGATTTAAAGCGTTGGTGTCCGACTATGTCGCCGATAAGTTGATTGACGGTGGTGCCTATTTAAAAGTGAATAACGGTGTCAGTAAAAACGACGCACCTATTTATTCCAGTATTGTCGTTGATGGCTCTGGCTCAGAAAACGGTCCTGATCTGCTTTCGAGAGGGTTTTCATTCAGCGAAAATGGCATTTTGTATGCGGGATCAGAGACTGGTCTGAATGCGTACATAGTGACGGACGACCAAAAGTTCGAGCTGAAGTGGAGCCATAAAACACCGGCTGGCATCGCTGATGCTTCAAAACACAGTGATGTCGTGGCCATGCCGCTTATCAAGAGTAATACCTCGATGGCCCATGGTGGAGTCTATGATGATGTTTACTTTGGTGCGCGAAACAATCGTTTCTATAGCATCCGGCACGATATTACGAATACGAATGAGTCAAGCAAGCGTGTCCAATGGTTGTTTGATACGCGCGGACCCATTGTTGCTCCAGCCCAGTTGACTAAGGTCTATGGAGAAGATACGCCGGTCGTTTATGTCGGCTCTCTGGACGAAGCACTGTATGCTCTGAACGCAGACAACGGTGAGGTCTATTGGCATTATTTATTCCCCGGTTCCGGTGGGGTTGTTGCGCAGCCTCAGGTTTCTGCTGATGGACATGTGTATGTTCAAACTGAGAAAGACGTATACGTAATTAATCCTGGGTTGATAAAACGTAATGCCATGCATTGGCAGGGGTTAGGGGAGCTGGGAGCGTTATTGAACCAACATTTCCCACAGTGGCAAGACTCCATTGAAAATGATGCAAAGTTGTTGCGCCCTGAACAAAGGGATGAAGCTATCTGGACGATCACAGAGCTTATGTTTGTGCTCAGAGATGAGTCTCCAACAAAAGATCAGCTGAATATTCTGAGCTACCTGGTGACTAACGATCTATTGTCCATCGAAGAAGTGGCACGCTTGATTTTAGGCAGTGTTACAGAAGATGGTGTTGCGATTTACAGCAACAGCGCTATGTCAAATGAAGCCTTTACGTTGGCCATGATAGCGAAAGTGAAAAATATCTCCCAACAAGAAGCCAGAACGGTATTGGTGGGCGGGCAAGGTTATGGTTACTGGCAGGGCTTACTTGAACAGGGCATGTCCAGAGCAAACCTTGTTCTTGAGCTGTTGTTTTACCGCAGTGAACAGTATGACCAGCTAACGCTGAAAACACTCAACTATTTTTATGATTTCTGTACAACTAATGAAGCGTGTAGCTACAGTGCGGATGATGATGGTGACGGACTCAGCTTCGAGGCTGAATTGCTGCTGGGAACGGATCCATTCGACAAAGAAGATGGCTTTCAAACACCCGAGATAAATGTGCTTAGTCAGAACTTTGGTAACCTGACTTTAGGGCTTTCAGTGTCAGGCCCGGTTGAATTTTATGACCTTGAAATGAGTGCAAACGGTCAGCCTTATGAGTCTGAATCCAGAGTTACTGCAAGTAGTAGCAGTAAAAAAGCCCCTAATTCAGACAGCACGAACTACAATATGGCCTTGCATAATGGTAACTATAAGTTCCGGGCTCGTGCGTGCATCTCTGTTGCAGTGAATGCCAATACCAAAACCTTCTGTAGCCCGCAATATGCTGAGACCAAGCAGGTCTACATTCAGGATAGTGTGGTACAGTCCGGTATCAATGTTCACCTGCCTGAAGGTACAGCAAAAGAGCCGACGCATGACCGAGAGGCGCTCTTGCAGCACGCACGTCTTACGCCAACGCAAGGTAACTTCAGGGTAACGGAAAACGGCAGTGCCAGTTATACCGTACCGATTGAATTGCCATCCGGTATAGCAGGGGTCGCACCACAAGTAACGCTAAACTACGATTCTCAGGCTGGCAGCTCTAATGTGGCGCTGGGCTGGTCTATTGGAGCGGGTGGCGCAATTTCTCGCTGTCCACAAACGTTTGCACAGGATGGCCAGTTTAAGCCGCTAACCTTCACACAGAGCGACCGCTTCTGTTTGGGTGGACAAAGGCTTATCCCCGCGGATGTGACAGGTGACTTTGATGATTACAACCCCCTGGAGACCTATGTGCTTGAGCTGGATTCTCAGGTCACGGTTGCAAAAATCGGCACCGCAGACAGCATAGAGTTTCTTGTGAAAGCGAAAGACGGCACCCTGAAGCGCTACGGTGGGGCGGCCGACAGTGAAATTCGATTGGGTAACAGAAGCGACAGAACATTAACCTGGTTACTGCATTCTGTGTACGACAACATGCAAGTCGAAGACACTGCCATCAAATATGAATACAGTGACTCTGTCTCTGGTCAGGTGCTGGGTGAAACAGAAAAAGTCCTGACTAAGGTAGCCTACAGTGGTAACAGTGTTGAGTTTAATTATCGAGCCGGTGAGATACGCAGAGCTGGCTACGTCTTTAACGGGCTTATGTCATCTGAGCGTGCCGAGCTGCAAAGCATCACAGTCAAAAACCACTTTGACAGAGTGTTGTCTCACTTTGTATTAGGTACGGAAACAGCCGCAAATGGCCTGCGTTTGCTGACTTCTGTGAAGCAGTGTGATGCTGCTAATGTTTGTAAACTACCGATCCAGTTTAACTATGACGCTTTCTCTGATTCTTTGTCTTACACGTCTAGTGCTAAGGTATACAGTCTGCCTTATCACAGAGAAGGGAAACATGCACTGGCGGCGGTATTAAGTGTCGACAGCGAAGGGGATGGTATACCTGAAATCGCGGTACTCGAGCGTTACGAAGGTAAAGACTACAAGCTATGTTTGCTTAAAGGTGGTGACAGACTCGATGACGCTTCTCGCTTTGCCTGTACGGACTTTGTTCGCGGTGATGATGAGGCAAGTGTTTCTGTTGAGACCTTTGATTACAACAACGATGGAAAGCAAGAGCTGTTCGTCAACATGAAAAAGGACTATGACAGCAACTACGGACGTGACTACTTTGCTGTCTATGAGCTGGTTGGCCAGACCCTGCAACGCGTGGATATCACCGACTTATTTTTGCCATCTGACAGCGCGTCACAGGAAAGAGAGCGTGCACTGTACTTTAAAGAGCCTCAGTTTGCAGACATGAATGGCGATGGGTACAGCGATATTGTCTATAAGCTGGATAGTTCAGAATCCGCCTATGTGCGCCATTATGATCCTGTTAAAAAACAGTTTGCTACACCGTTAGGATTAAAGCTCTTCAGCACTGATGATTGGCTTGGCGCAGTGAGTGAAGAGGATGGAGAGTGGTTCCTGACAGATATGAATGCCGATGGTCTGGCTGATATTGTGTCGTTGAAATGTGCTGGTGGTTCTAAATGTGATGACAAGCAGTCAAACAGTGTCTATGTGTTTTACAACCATGGTATAGAGGGCACAGGCACTAACCAGGTACAGCGTTTCAGAGCAAAATCAATTGTCTCCTCTAAAAAAGTGCGCTCGCTACAGCTTAACGATGCCAATGCTGATGGCCTCGTCGATCTGTTATTTTTGGATGTTAGCGAGTGGGATGAGTACAAAGGCGATCAGACAGGTAGCTGGCAGTTGTGGATCAACAAATCTCAGTCTGAGCCTATGTTTGAGCATAACTTTACGTACGATGTTGATCTTGATTTGAGCGATCGTAGTGAAATCCACAAAGATGTCACTACACCCACAGCCATTGATGTGGACCGAAATGGTAAACCAGACCTGTTCTTCCGGGGCAAGCTAGATACCAACTGGACACATTATGAGTGGTCACCAAAAAACAATACGCTGGAGCAGGTCGACAAGTTTGTGCTTCCAACTGCGACTTTACAGTCTCTGGCTGGTGACTATCTGACAACCTTCGACTTCGACTATGATGGCAACAATGATCTGCTATTCAAAAATGGTGGTTCTATTGAAATCCGCTACGATAACAGCATGCTGCCAACCAGTGGCCTATTGAGGACGGTTACACAAGGGTACGGTAGCGTAACTGCAATTGACTATGCCTCCATGACTGATCCAAGCGTATATGAGGGCAACGTAACCTTGTTTACGCAAGATGAAAACGTAAAACGTTCTGATCTTAAGGTGAGCAAGTATATAGCGCCATTGCAGCTGGTCAGCGAGGTCACAACGGACAGCCCGAACAGTAATAATGTTGGTACGGTTTCTGTCGATTACTTTTATGAAGGTGCACGGGCGCAATTTGGTGGGCGCGGTATGCTGGGCTTTCAGTCTCTGACTACAACCACCTATAAACAAGAACAGCTGACAGATGAACAATATGCCATTGTTACAACAACGCGTTATTTGCAGCACTTCCCGTTCACAGGCATGCCTTTATCGACTGACAAATACTTCAAAAAAGCGGGCGAAGCGGATTCGATTATTTCAACAAACCGATATCTGAGCCGGGCTTACAATACATACAAGTATGTTGAAATCGAACATCGTGGTGGTAAGGCGTATCAGGCCCTGCTGCAAAATGCCCGTGAATGTGATGCGCGATTAAATAGCAATTATACAATCAGTGGTTATGGATGTAGTGAAACGGACATGACCTATGATGAGGATAACAATGCGAATCTGATCGAGTCTGTTGTCACTAAATTCAATGTCAGTGCTGCGGGTAGTCATACTTTCGTTCGTTCTGGTAGTGGTGGAACAGCACTGTCTAAAGTCACCACCACCAATGAATATACCGGCACGGCACAAGCCAAACGCTTTGGCCGGATCACTAAGGCAACAGCAACACATGCGGATGGTAGCGGTAATAACGGCATTAGCAAGACATCAGCGTTTGTGTATTACGGTGCAAGTGACACACATCCGTACATGCTTAAGCAGGAAATCATTGCCCCGGGCGGGAGCTGTGATGCGCAATTGACCAAAACGTATGTCTATGATGACGTGGGGAATATCAAACGTACTGAGACAAGTAACGACAGTGATCAATGTGCGATTGAAGACAAGCAAACGCGAGTGACCGAGCATGTGTATGATGCGGATGGTCGTTACCTGCGTTATAGCTTGCAAAATGTGGATGCCGCTCCCGCTGACTTGAGTGCCGGGCTGGAAAACTCAGGCGCTCTGGTAGCAAAAAGTGCAGAAATCCTGGTCCGTAACGGACATGGTGCACCGACTCGTATTCTTTCTCCGGGCGGGGTATATACCTATAAGCTGTATGATACGTTTGGCAGTGCCATTGGCCAGTATCAGACGACTGGTGCGCATAGTTATACTTATCTGAGTGAATGTACTGAGCTCCAGTGTTCAGTGAAGTCACAGCGTTACGTTAACGGTGAGTTGCTCGAAACACAGTATCTGGATAAAGCCGGCAGACCTTATAAATCGATTGTACCCAGTGTGAAAGGTAGCACACTGGAAATGAAGAACTTCTATGACAAATACGGCAGATTGCTTCACACTGAGGCCCATAAGGCTGAGCCGGTAAAAACCTACCATGATATTTTTGATCGGGTTCAGAAAGTCGTAGATGAAAACTCCGGCATGACAACGGCAACGACGTTCAATGGGTTGGAATCGACAACCACGATCCGTGGTCATATTGGCGATGAATCTGATGCTTCACAATCGACGACGACGACCAAGAATACACTGGGTCAGGTCGTTCAGGTCACTGACAGTATGGGTAACACGCTTACCTATACTTATGATGTGATGGGCAATCAGGATACCGTTTCTTCGTCAGCGGATAATGGTCGTGTCCTGGTAGACAATGAGTACAATGCGCTTGGTCGCAGAATTGAGCTGAAAGATGCTGACAGAGGCACCTGGACATACACGTATAATGCGTTCGGTGAGCTTACAAGCCAGACTGATGCGCGTAAGGTCACTCAGTACTTTACCTATGATTTACTGGGTCGTAAAACACATCAGAGTCAGGTACTAGGGGCGGAGCCCGGCGGTAAGGACAGTGCGGCTTATCTGCAAACTGAACGACTTTCAGAAGGGGACAGCGTCTGGGAATACGGTCAAAGCCCCGCTAATGTGCATCAGTTAATTTCTGCTTCTCAGGGGCAGGACTGGCGTCAGTTTTATTTCTACGATAATTTTGGCCGCGCGGTTGCGACCCTGACATCGCTCGAGCGCGCAAGTGCTTGTGATAAAAACGATGTTGAGCTGGATACCAACCACTATGATTTACGTATCAAAGTATCAGATCCGGACAACTTACCGGCTATAGCTGATCCTTTAACTTCATTGTGTGTCATTCAGCAGCAAGCCTATGATGCTCATGGCAGACTAGCCTTCCAGTTTGATGACTACCGCCGTATGAATAACGGTGGGGAAGACAAATATATTGAAGCCAGAGGTGTGAAAAATACCTATCAATATGGTCAGTTGTTTGAGCGAAGGGAAGCTCGTGAAGGAAGCAGAGGACGTATCTACTACCAGGTTAAGTCCTTAAATACACGCGGACAGGTGAGCCAGTACATCAAAGGTGGTAAGACGATGGCAATCACCTATGACCCTGTTACCGGAGATCTGACTCATATTTCAGGTGAAGGAGAGCTTGAGGCCGTCCAGTCAGACAGTTATGCCTTTGATGGTCTGGGTAACCTGATCAATCGCACCCTGACCGGGTTTGAGCTGGAAACGTTTGGCTATGATGATCTCAATCGGGTGACGCATATCAATGGTACACAACAGTTTGAATACGATAGCAATGGTAACCTCACAAAAATAGGGAAATGGCATCAGCAATACGGGCAACATGGTGCAGCCCTCCATGCGCTAACTTCCAGAAGTAACTTTGTGAGTGATGATGGTAATGGCGTGCCTATCATTCTTCCGCCACCACCTCCAAAGTTTGATACCTGGGGTAGTGAGGAAGCAAAGAGTCCGTTGATGGAGAATCGTTTTTCTGCCTCGCTTAGTAGTGCCAGTGTGAGTGATGATGTACGTGTAACAGAGTCTTATTTCTACGATGCTAACGGTAACCAGACGCGCATGAAGCGTGGTTTATCCACGATAAGGACCCTGAAATACAGCACCCGTAACAAAGTGAAGGAAATCGAAGGCCGTAATGAAACCGTGATCTTCGACTACGACATTAACAACCGCCGCTATAAGCGGGTGGATGGCAATCAGACTGTTTACTATGTGGGTGCGCTGGAGTTAACGACCAAATCGGGCAATGACAAGCAGGCTTACATTAAGCGTTATGTGGGTAATGACGCGACGATAAAGTACACCTCGGGCGATGAACAAGCTCAGGGAAGCACGATACAGTGGCTGTTTACAGACCATCAGGGATCGATTGTGGCCATTACTGATCAGTATTTTAATGTTGTAAAGCGGATGAGCTACGACGTGTTTGGCCAGTTGCGTACCTCAGAATCTGAAACGGAAAAAGCTGCGAAGGCGGTTGGGTTGCACCCTGATCTGGCGTTCCTGTTTGATATTTCTGACAACACCCGCGGTTATACCGGCCATGAGCCAGTCTCGGTTGACGGTGAAAGCCGCATCATACATATGAATGGTCGTATTTATGACGCACTCACCGGGCGTTTTATGCAGCCGGATCCAATTACGCAGGCACCGGGCAATTTGCAAAACTACAATACCTTTAGTTATGTGTATAACAATCCGCTGTCTTACACCGACCCGAGTGGTTATGTTATTAAGCCACTGAAAAAGCTGACGCGAAATATCATTCGTGCTTCTGCTAAGGTGTTTGGTAAAGATTTAACGCATATTGCGGGTTCTGTTGCATCGGCATTCTGCGGGCCAGGTGCACCAGCCTGTTCAGCAGCTTGGAACTATGAATATAACCGGGCGATGGGCGTCCCATCTGAATATGCCAGAGAGTCTGCTTATATTGCCTATATGAGCGCGACTGTATTGAATGCAATTGGCTCCAACTTCTCTAAGATGGGAGCACAAAACGTAGATGACGTGGTCTTTAATGGTGCTCAATATTCTAATTACATCGACTTTGGTGGAAATTTACTGACATCCGGTCAGGTTGCAGGTCAAATCACGGCACATGCTATGATTGGAGGGATATCTTCCGTCATGGCAGGCGGTAAATTTGGCCATGGTTTCTTTAGTGCTGGCGTAACGAAAGGAGCTGGTGGCGCTTACTTGCCAGGGGGCAGTGATCTGACAGTTGGTCAGGTTGCACAGGGCACCGTTATTTCAGCTGTTATTGGCGGCACTGCGTCCGTTGTGTCAGGTGGCAAGTTCTCTAATGGTGCGCGTTTTGCTGCTATGCAGTACTTGTATAATCAGGCTAAAGACGTGGATTACGGAAAAATCTGGGATGATGCTACTCGTACGTTGGGAGAGTATTGGAGTGGCGTGTATGAGCAAGAGTATAAGGCTGCTCAAGAAGTTTTAGGTACTGAAAACCTTCACAGGCTATCTCAAGGAGCGGCAGGAGTTGCTGAAATAACTGGTGCGGTTGCCATTTGTGGCTCGACTAGTGGGATAGGTTGTGCTGCTGGAGGGGGTCTTATGTTTATGCATGGCGCGTCTAATCTGTATGAAGCTATGAGTGGACGTAATCCAATGGCGCATGCATACGGTGGTTTTGGAGCAGACCCTGAGTTTGGAAAAAAGGCATTTATCATTATTGATGCAGGCATGGCAGGAGCAAGTGGTGTGAACACTCTTCGTATTGGAACTCCATATTCACCAGCCGGCTCCCTGAATCGTGCAGAAAAACTGTGGATCGGTAATGATGCTTACCAGGTCTATAAAGGTGTGTTTGGTAACTAAAGAGGTTTTAATGATCTTAGATTTTTTCATATTTTTGTATTTAGTTTTCTGCGCAGTCCTTTGGCAAGTTGACATAACGCGTTCAAAATTAATCAATAGAATATTTGAGGGTGTACAGATTTCTGGAATACTAATCGCTTTGAGTTTCACTGGGATATATTTTTTCTCAGGTCAGCTAATTAAGTTGATAGCTATTTTACCTTTTACTATTTATCTACAATCAAAGTTTAAGAAGTTCAAGCAAGAAGACTAGTCAAAAAAAGCTGAATGGATATATATGGACGTTCCAGCGATTTCAAGCCGAGTAGGCCTGTGTGGAAAGTTACATGGAGGAAAGTTGGGAAAGTTACATGGACAGCCACCTAAAATTGGCGTACAAAATGTACGCCGTCTACCTTTAGACAATACTCAATGGATTGAGGATGCTAGATTATGCCAATGGCAAGGAAGAAGCAGGTCAGCTTATCAGATACTAAGTACTACCACTGTATATCCCGGTGTGTTCGCCGGGCATTTCTATGCGGTAAAGACCGTGTCACGGGCAAGTCTTATGTGTGAAGTTACATGGACAGCCACCTAAAATTGGCGTACAAAATGTACGCCGTCTACCTTTAGACAATACTCAATGGATTGAGGATGCTAGATTATGCCAATGGCAAGGAAGAGACAGGTCAGCTTATCAGACACTAAGTACTACCACTGTATATCCCGGTGTGTTCGTCGGGCATTTCTGTGCGGCAAAGACCGCGTCACGGGCAAGTCTTATGAACATCGGCGAGATTGGGTTGAGGAAAAATTGCAGACCCTTGCGAAGGTGTTTTGCATTGATGTGTGTGGCTATGCCGTTATGAGCAATCACACGCATATTGTGTTGTAAGAGTTATATGGACAGTCACCTAAAATTGGCGTGCGGATTGTACGCTATGTTTTGCGTCCTTGGAGGATGTCACTTAAAACTATATCTAAATTATACTAAGAGTCCCTGGGGCTTGTTAAAGGTGGTGCAGGAGTTAAGGTTTGACAGATTTAATATTTTTTATAAGTTTCTTTTTTGTAATGGGCATATCGATAAGGGGCTATTTTCTGGCTAGTAGGCTGAGGGATGAGCTGGATATAGAAAAGGGCACAATGGAGCTTTATTATTTGATTAACTCAGAAGCATTGGGTAACTCCAAGCAATCATTCCTCAAGCTTGATAGTAGCAAAAAACTGGCTTTATACCGCTCTTGTATAAAAAACACGAGGCTTTCCATGGTTGTTATATTTTCTTGCACACTTTTCGTAATGCTCGCAGAGGCTGGTGGTTGGTAGTTGAGTGGTTTTACCTTCATTGCAAGTGTGAGATTTCCCCTTATCTGTGGGCGCTTTTAAGATTTAAAACTAAAAGTATTGTAACCGTACCACTGTGATTATGTTGCAACCATTGGGCTTTCGTGTGGAGCTTAATCGTGGAGCATGGCTTTTATTTACAACAAGGTTCGCATTGTGCTCAGTTGCCTGATTTCAGATAACAAGTGTGACATTTATGGGGTACATAGAAGAGGGAGCCATTGCTGAAAGTGATATGCTCTTTTTATTGAGACAAAAAGGAATAAGCTGTGCAGTTTGGGTTTTTAATGCGTACTTTGGGTGATGACATGATTAGAACAGGAATGAGTTATAGGGGCTTTTTTACCCCTGCTGTTTTTTATATCGTATGTTCTTTATTCGTGCTTCATGTACATGCGTTTGATTTGAATGTTTCGATTCCTTCAAAAACGTTTTGTCAGAAACTGGAAGAAGGTGGGGCTATGAATCAGAAGGAGCCTGATTTAAACCGGCCACACATGAATGATCTTTTTATAAGTCAATTGAATACATTTGGTAGGTGCCTATATAAAAAAGGAAAAGAAAAGGAGGCGATTGAGTTTTGGCTACTTGCGTCGTCTTATGGCTCTGAACATGGCGCTGAGCTTGCCGGTAGTTACTTGTTTAATCATGCCAGCAGCGCGACAGAGCTATTGTCGGCGATGTCAATTCTGAGAGGGGTGGGCCAGTCAAACACAAAGGCGCTCAATCGGTTTCATATTCAATCAGCGCTGGCGATACTAAAAGGTGAGTATCTTAATAAAAGTAATAAACAGGCACTGTACAACCTTTACACTGCGATGAAAAATGGCTCTGCTGAAGCCGCCTATCTTATTGCATACTTTAAAGAGACAGGGATTTTTCCAAATAAAAACAAGCAATACTCAGAAGAGTATTGGATAGCGATCGGAGACAAGTTACTTGGGGAGCCTGCATATAAAGTGTTTACCCATGAGGCGATATTGAGTGATTTGTATGGGGCGTCACTAAGGCAGCTATTAGAGAAATAGGGCAAAGGCCGTTTGTAATGTTATTAAAAGATAAATTAACGCTGATAGGCCTGGCATTTGGGGCAATTGCTATGATTGTATATTGGGGCTTTATAGAAAGTAGAGAGCCTGTTTCTGCCACTGGTACGCTGCAGCAATATGAGTGCAGGTATTTTGGGGGGAAGGGTAAAAAGTTTATACATGAGTTTCTAATAGAAGGGGATGAATATACCTTTACTTCCAAAGCAGCTTGTGAAAACTTTTCTAAGCCGATAGTTGGAAATCAATATAGCTTTTATTATTTTGAGAGGTTGCAGGGAGCATCGGACATTGTTTTCTTTGAGAGTGTGATATCTAAAGCGCAGGGAGAGAAGGAAATTGGACGGTCCAAACAAGCAATCGTGCTTATGGCTCTGATGTTTACTGTCTTATTTTGTGTAAAGCTCTGTAAAGTGAAAGCGGGAGCCGAGTAGGCAAGAGCGGTGAAATGATGTTAGATTTTTTTATCTTTTTGTACTTACTCATTTGTACAACACTCTGGTTTGTGGATGTCACACGTTTTCATTTCATTCAGCGCAGCTTTGAAGGTATCCAAATTGCCGGTATATTAATTTCGGTGAGCTTTTCCGGGATATACTTTTTCTCAGGTCAGTTTGTTAAGTTGATACTTATCTTACCTTTTTCCATCTATTTGCAATCTAAATTTAAGAAGTTCAAGCAGGTCAGCTAAAAGTCAGTAACTCAATGGTGCACATTGATGTCCTTATTGAAGTCTGTGTTAGATATATAACGACTGTGCCTGAAAAACTGATATGTTTTGGGAGCCCAAAGGAGCTTACTGGATAAGTTATTAGGAATTGAGATATGAAGCTTATTTTTGCTGTTTTGCTTTTATTCGTTGTCCTTGCATCGAAAGTAGTTAATGCAACCAGTTTCGAGGGTGATATTTTGACACCTACAAAAGAGGTGTGTGATAAGTTCATTGAAGAGGGAGTTAAGCAAAGAGAACCAGATTTATCCAGGCCCTATGCCGATTCGCTTTTTGTAAGCCAGCTAGATACTGTTGCACGCTGTTTGTATAAAAGGGGTCGTTCTAAACTTGCGATAGAGTTTTGGCTGCTGGCGTCTTCTTATGGCTCGACTTCGGGTGGAGAGCTTGGTGGCGTATTATTAATTGTACATGCGGAAACTGCGCTTCAGATGCATTCAGGTGTGGCCTTGTTGCGTCAAACAGCTGAGCATAGTGCTCAGGTGATGAACCGATACCATGTTCTTCGAGCGCTGGCGTTATTACAGGGAAAATTTGAAAAGAGAAACAGGAAGCTGGCGCTTAAAAATCTGGTGGATGCCTGGAAAGCGGGCTCTGCTCAGGCCACCTATTTAATTGCCTACTTCATTGACACAGGGATTTATAAAAAGAGTGAAAAACTGTCGAGTGCATACTGGAAGAAAGAGGGGGATAAACTGAGTGGAAATATTGGTTATGACCACTTTATTGAGAATGCGCTTTTGAGTGATGTATATGGGCCCCTTCTTAAGGGAATTAGAAACGGGCAATTCGATTAATAATTGATATTTGCTGTAGCACCCGCCCATGTTTCACTGTGGGGAGGGGTAACTGCTTGTTGCGATTGTCTTTAACGGTTGGTGGCCATAAACACAGCAGTTTTGACTGTGTCACTAGTCGACACGCTAAAGTGATTAGGTTTATCTGTAGTAAAATTAATCGGGTGTTCCATCGCTTTTGCCGATAAAGTATCGACAGTGCGCTCTGTTTATCAAAATCTGTCTAATCATAGAAATTAATCCAATACAAACCTGAGGTCTTGCTTGGGTGGCTTAGATAAACAGCGGGTTAGATAGAGGAGTCTTGGGTTTGGTACAGATTGATAAAATAAACTTGGGTAAAGTGCTTCAGTCTTTATTGTTGGTGTTTTTGTTATGTTTTTTTATACCTGCTGCAAATAACTTTTCAGTCAAGAGTATAAATGAAGGTAACTATTACTCCGAAAATTACACTAGGGTAATGGAAAAGGGGTATGCCACCGAGCTGGAAATGAAATTCCTCGAGGAAATGGAAGAAAAGTACCTGGCAGACTCAGAGCTAAGAAATAGTATGAGAGCCGAATATTATTCGATTCTGATTTTTAGTTTATTTTGTTTATGCTCGATAGTGTTTTTTCTTGGTTTGAAAAATATTTTAAATTTACCTTTTTATGTTTTTTCTACAATTTCAGTCTTGGCTATTTTGCTGTCATCTTCTAGTTTTGGTCAGGGAATAATATGGTCTATTTGCGTTTGTTTTAGTTTTGCTTTTTCTCAGGTGAGGAAAAATTAGTCTATTCTAAGGCGGCGACTGTTATTATGTGCGTGATTTGACTTGTCAGTTACTCATAATCGCAAGTCATTTCAGATTGTGGACTATGCTTCATGACGGTGAACAGTCCACAATGTTTGATGGATGAGAGCCCGTGCAGTGGTTGAATTTTGCAGGATCTGCTGTCAATAAAACTCCATGCTTTAGGCTGTGTTACGCCGCTAGGCAGCACTCATATTCCTTCCCCATTAATTCTCACGGGTAAACTTTAAAGTGGGTCAAAGTCGTGCTTCTTTATTGCCGCTGCTGTGACTTTTCTAACAGCAAAGCCTCTAAATCTGCCTGACTCATAGGTTTGGCATAAAAATACCCCTGGCCAAAGTCACAGCCTGCCTGCTTGAGCAGTTCATGTTGCGTGGCGGTTTCTATTCCCTCAGCAATCACTCTGAGCCCCAGCTGGTGTGCCATCATGATCATGGTTTCACACAGCACCAGGTCGTCTTCGTTGTGTTCTATGCCGTCAACAAAGCGTTTGTCTATCTTGATAAAGTCGGTGTCCATTTGCTTGAGATAAGCCAGGGAGGAATAACCAGTTCCAAAGTCGTCCAACGCAATTGAAAAACCTTGCTGGATCAGCTGACCAAGTCGAGCCTGACTGCGGCCTTCTCCCTGCATCATCAGGCCCTCTGTGATCTCAATGACGACATCTTCGGGCTGCAAATCAGCGTCGTTAAGCTGATCCTGCCATTTCAGTAAGCTGGTATGCTTAGCGTTGAATTGCACCGGCGATACATTCAGGCTGATCTGAAAGGCACCGTGTTGCTGCTGCAAGTGACTGAGTGTCTGCAGAGTTTGCTGGAAGGCAAACTCGCCGAGTTGATGGATCAGCTGGGTTTCTTCCGCCAGCGGAATAAAATGTCCCGGGCTGATCATGCCTTTGTCGGGATGTTGCCAGCGGATCAACGCTTCGGCTTTGTGGATCTGCTGATTGTGCATGGTCACAATTGGCTGATAGTACATTACAAACTGTGCGTCGGATAAGGCCTGACGCATGTCTCTGAGCATCAGTAGGCGTTGTTCGCTCTGTTGGCGTAAGGCGGAGTCGAAACAGGCATAACCATTACGACCCAGAGCTTTCGCCCGATACATGGCCTGATCTGCGGCCTTCAGCAGCAGCTCACTGCTATCGCCGTCTCTGGGGCTGAGCGCAATACCTATACTGGCGCCTATGTGACAGTGCTCACCGTCGAGGGTAAAGTCTTGCTTAAACAAGTTGAGCACGCGCTCTGCCAGCGCAATGGCATCGTTTTCAGTACGGCAGTGTTCACAGATAATGACAAATTCATCGCCTCCGATCCGTGACAAGGTCACGCCGGGTTGCTCCAGTGATTGTAATACTTTAGCAACCTGGGCAAGTAACTGATCGCCATAATAGTGCCCCAAAGTGTCGTTTATATCCTTAAAGTGATCGAGATCCAGTAACAGGATGGCCAGCGATGTATCGGGTGTTGCAAGCAAAGTATTAAGGTGTTTTTTCAGGCTGTTTCGATTGGGGAGATCGGTCAGCGAGTCATAGTGACTTTGTCGCCAAAGTTGCTCATCTTTCAGCTTGTTGTCGGTAATATCCGTAAAAATGGCCACTCTGCGATAGGGCGAACCTTGCTCATCATAAACCGTATCTATGGTGAGCCATTCCGTATACAGTTCGCCATTTTTGCGTTGGTTAACTATCTCACCCTGCCAGCGACCTGTTTCGTTGAGGCCGTGCCACATCTGGCGATAAAAAGCGCGATCATGTTTACCTGAGTTGAGAATTGCGGTGGTTTTTCCAATCGCTTCCTGCGCAGAGAATCCGGTCACGGTCTCAAATGCCAGATTCACATCCAGGATGTAGCCATGGGCATCGGTGATGACCATGCCTTCACTGGAGTTGTTATACACCAGCGCTGCCAGGTTGAGTGCTTCTTCCTGGCGCTTACGGTGGCTGATATCACGGATCACGATAACGGCCTCTTCACCGTGGTTCATACCCTGAACACGTACTTCATACCCTTGCTGGTTGTCACCCTGGGTGTATTCCAGCAACAGATGCGGTTGATCTTTGAGGAGTGTCAGCGCAACCCGGATCCGTTTATGGATATGATTCGGAAATAGCTCGCTCAGTGTATTGCCTTGTTGTACCAGGGAACCATGTTTTGCGAGTACCTGGCCTTGTGAATCAACCCGTAAATAACTGTCGGGCAGTGCCGAGAGCAGCGTTTGCAGTTCGGTGTGTTTATGGCTTAACTGTTGCTCGGTGTGCAGGCGCACTTTGGCCATGCTTTCAAAGTGTTCACCCAGCTTTGCCAGTTCCTGCGGCATAGTATGACTGGTGAGGTCGACTGAACGCCCCTGTCCCAGTGCTGCGATGGCTTGTCTGAACTGGGTCAATGGTTGTAACAGGGTTTTGTGCAGGCGATGACGAGCCAGCCAGATAAGCAGGCATAACAACACAAAAAAGCTGCTCAGGACCAGCGCAAAGTGGCGTTGTGTTTGTTGCCACGCGGCTTCAAACGGAAATGCAAAATAGATGGTCAGTTCGCCGCGCGCGGCGAGTAAAGGCAGCCGAATATAGACATGGTGGTGGCCATTAGCATCACTCAGCAGCACCGCCTGTTCATTCAGGCCATCAGGCCAGTCTTCGGCAACGGCTCTGCCCAGTGGTTCATTGCTGTAGGGGTATTCGGCGACAATGGCACGGGTGTGGTCGGCAACCATCACGCGGGTGCCCTGGGGCAGCGTCAACCTGGACAGTGACCGGCTCCAGTGCGATAGACGTTTTACTGCAATGATCACCATCGCGAGCTGACCATCCTGATAAACCGGGTGGGCAAAGTTCAGTGTGGCAGTGTTGATACTTCTGTCATGCTGATACTCACCAATGCTAAAGGTTCCTTCATCGATCGCCTGCTGAAAATAGGGGCGATCAGCGATCGAAATGGGACCCGATATCTTTGACAAAGAACAGGTGACGGTGCCATCGGGTGTTGCCAGGCCAAAGTTAGCGAAGCTGGGCGACAGGTGCTGTGCACTCGACAGCAACTGTGGGCAAAGGCCGCGTTGGTGTTGCAGATTTTTGGGCTGATAAGCAAGTTGTTGCAGCAGTCGGCGTGTTGCGGCGATTTCGGCATGTTGCAGGGTGGCAACCTGATTGGCATACATCAGGGCTTGCTGCTCTTGTAGTTGCAGCATATTGCTGCGTTGTGCGAACAGCAACGCCAGGATCAGCAAAAGACCAGGCAAACTGAGCACTAGCATCAATCGGTAAAATCGCTGTTTTATTGATATTTCTTTAATAATAAAAACTCGCCTGGGTTTGAGGTGGCGGCATGATACAAGCGCACGGCGCTTTAACCAACCCGTTTAAGCTAAATACTAGTCGAGAGTTATTAATTTTTCGGCCTTTTGGTAACACCATCGTGCCTAAAAACGTCATGAATGAAATATTCTTTAGTAATCAAAAAAGGGACGTTTTTGTGTGCAAAGATCCCAGATTATTTGTCTGCCCACATTTTCCCACCGATTTCATAGAGTTCCGCAAAACCCGCGATTTTTCTGGCCTGTAGGCGAGTTAAGCCGTGTGATCCAACTTGACAAAAAGGCTTGTCAAGCCCTAGACTGTCATCCTGTGGGAAAATGTGGGTTAGAGTGGATCAAATTGGATCAAAGATTAGCTTATCGCAACAGGCCAAGCGGGTAGTTATGTTCCGCGGCGCAAACTCTCTGAGTCTCGATGACAAAGGGCGCTTTTCGATACCTACCCGGTATCGCCAGCCGCTGTTGTCTGAAGAACAGGGCGCCGTGATCTGTACTATTGCGATCAACGAACCATGCCTGTGGCTCTATCCGCTGTCTGAATGGCGCGAAATAGAATCCCGATTACAGCGGCTATCCAATACTAACCCCAGAGTCAGACGCTGGCAGCGCATGTTGTTAGGACATGCAGAAGAATATCAGCTGGACAAAAATGGCCGTATTTTACTGGCGCCCACGTTGCGTGCCCATGCTGGTCTTGGCAAAAAGCTGATGCTGGTGGGATTGCTCAACAAATTTGAGATTTGGGATGAAGCACGCTGGTATGAGCAAATGCAGGCCGATACCGAGATAGAGCGCAGTGGTGACGTGGAAGCGTGCCCTGAGCTGGACGACTTTTCTTTATAACTGGGGTGAAAACCAAACTTTATGGCGACAGAATGGCAACATATTTCAGTGCTGATGGCTGAAACGCTGGATGCATTGAATATCCAACCCGATGGCACCTATATCGACGGCACATTTGGCCGCGGAGGCCACTCGGGTGAAATACTGAAGCGGCTGAACGAGCAGGGCAAATTGCAGGCCATCGATCAGGATCCGCAAGCGATTGCGGCCGCTCAGAAATTTGCCGACGATCCGCGTTTTAGTATCGCCCATAATCGCTTCTCGCACATTGAGAGCGTTGCCCTTGATGCCGGCCTGTTGGGTCAGGTCGATGGTATTTTGTTGGATATTGGTGTGTCGTCACCTCAGCTGGATGACGCTGAGCGTGGCTTTAGCTTTATGAAAGATGGTCCGCTGGATATGCGGATGAACCCGACTGCCGGTCGTAGTGCTGCACAATGGCTGGCGGAAGCCGAGCTGGAAGATATGGTGTTTGTGATCAAAAAATATGGCGAAGAAAAGTTTGCCCGTCGGATTGCGACCAAGATCATTGAAACCCGTGAACATACTGAGATCACTTCCACCAAGCAGCTGGCCGAGTTAATTGATGAAGCGGTGCCGGTCAAAGACAAGCACAAGCACCCGGCAACACGTACCTTTCAGGCTATCCGCATTTACATCAACAGTGAGTTGGAAGAAATTCAGACGGCACTGCAGGCCGCACTGGCTGTGCTGAAACCAGGTGGTCGCCTGGTAGTGATCTCGTTCCACTCTCTGGAAGATCGCATCGTTAAGCAGTTTATCAAGAAACAAAGCAAAGGGGAGGCTGTACCTCGAGGTTTGCCACTGACAGACGCGCAGTTAAAACAAAACCTGACCTTAAAGGCGGTGGGTAAAGCCATTAAGCCCAGTCAGGCTGAAATTGATGCCAACCCGCGGGCACGGAGCTCGGTACTGAGAATTGCCGAGAAACTGTAATGAAAAAACATCAGCGTCAGCCGAAATTGTTCATAGAGATGTGCCAGTTACTACTGGCCAACAAGCTGACGTTTGTCCTGCTGGCGGTGACCTTAGGGTCGGCACTAGCTGTGGTACAGGTGACCCACCTGACTCGCCAACAGCTGATAGAGCAGGACAGGTTGTTACAAAAACGCGACGAGCTGGATCTGGAGTGGCGCTATTTGCTGGTTGAGGAAGAGTTTTACTCACAGCATGCACGCATTGAAGAAGTGGCCAGAACCCAGTTACAGATGAAGCGGCCAACCAGTAAAGAAGAGCAGGTGATCATACTACCATGAGTCCGGCGAAAAAGACCTCAGTCAATCTAATCAGCTGGCGCTTTGCGCTGGTCAGCGTGATGCTGGTGCTGGTATTTGCTGCGCTGATCGCCCGTGCTGCCTATTTACAGGTGATTGAGCCCGATAAAGCTCGTTCGGAAAACGCTAAACGGACAGTCCGGGTAGAAACTGTACGGGTGCAGCGCGGTATGATCTTCGACCGTAATGGCAAGGAGCTGGCAGTCAGTGTGCCTGTGGTCAGCGTCTATGCCGATCCTAAAGCGCTGGATAAGGCATTGTCGAAAAAAGTGCTGAGAAAAGCTCGGCGCAACGGTGAAGATACGCAAGCTTTGGCCGATAATGCGGTTGAACTGAGTGCCCGTAAACAGGCATTTTATCAGGACGAAGTGCGCTGGCGTGAGCTGGCAGATGTCCTGCAAATCAAACAAGAAAAGATAGACAAACGCCTGCGCGACAATCCCAAGCGCCGTTTTGTCTACTTAAAGCGCCAGGTGACGCCTGCGGTCGCCAATTATATTCGTCAAATGCGCCTGCCGGGGATCCACCTGCTCGATGAATCTAAGCGTTATTACCCCAATGGTGAAGTGACTGCGCATGTACTGGGTGTGACCAACATTGATGGTATCGGCATCGAAGGGATTGAAAAACTGTATGATAAAGCGATGACAGGTACCGAAGGGCGCCGCACCATTCGTAAAGATGCGCAGGGACGTGAGGTCCAGGTATTGGCTGAAGAAGAACGGGTAGAGCCGGAAGATGTCCACCTGAGTATCGATCTGCGGATCCAGGCTATCGCATATCAGGCGCTGAAATCGGCAGTACTGACCTATCAGGCAACATCGGGCTCGGCTATGGTGGTTGATGTGCATAGCGGCGAGATCCTGGCAATGGTCAACAGTCCGAGTTTTAACCCCAATGACATGAGCGATGCTGCGCCGTATAAACGTCGCAACCGGGCCATTACCGACCTGTTTGAGCCGGGCTCAACACTTAAACCTTTGGCTGTTTTAGCAGGTCTGGATCATGGGGTTATCCAGGCAGACGACACCATAGATACGTATCCGGGCTGGATGCGTCTCAATGGCGGACTGGTCAAGGACGAGCGCAATCACGGCGAAATGACACTGCGCGAAATTCTTAAAATTTCCAGTAACATGGGTGTCGCTAAAATCAGCCAGATGTTGCCCAAAGAGTATTTTGTTGGCCTATATCAACAGGTTGGCTTTGGCGAAGACACCGGCACTATGATGATTGGCGAAAGCTCAGGCTTGTTCTATCCTAATCGCCGTTGGTCAGACTTTGAGATTGCAACTTTATCTTATGGCTACGCTGTTTCCGTTAGTACGGCACAAGTGGCCAGACTCTATGCGACGTTTGGCGCTGGGGGGATCTCCCGGCCGCTAACCATTATGAAGCAGGATGGACCGGTACCAGGCGAACGGCTGTTCCGTGAAGAAGACGCCCTGGCAGTCGTTGAGATGATGGAGTCGGTTTTTGAAAAAGGGGGCACCGCATCCAATGTGATTGTTGATGGTTATCGGGCTGCTGCTAAAACTGGTACGTCAGAAAAGGCCATTGCAGGCGGGTATGGTGACGAGTATGTGGGTTATTTTGCCGGTGTCGCACCGGTCAGTGACCCTCGTCTTGCAGTGGTGGTTATGATCAATGAACCTGGTGGTGATGTTTATTACGGGGGTCATACGGCTGGGCCTGTGTTTGCTGAGATAGTCTCTAATGCACTGAGGATTTTAAATGTGGCGCCGGACAAAGACCGCGTTGCTTATTTATCGAGGCCTGACAATGACACGTGACTTGAGCCAGGCACTGGCTAACATCGGGGTTTCATACCCAACGATCGTGATTAATGAATTGCGCCTGGACAGCCGAGAAGTGGGTCCGGGCGATTGCTTTATTGCTCTTCGCGGTCATCAACAAGATGGTGGTCACTATGTTGCTGCGGCATTGAGTCGTGGTGCTGCGTTGGTGTTGGCAGATGCAAACTGTGCTGTCGATGTGGCAGATGCGCGCGTTTTGCAGATCACCGCTCTGGCAGACAAAGTGGCTAAGCTGGCCGCGACATTCTATGGTGACCCCAGTCATGGCATGACCTTAGTGGGTGTGACGGGGACTAACGGTAAGTCCACTACAACGGCGATGATAGCGCACCTGGCCAGTGCGTGTGGTTTGCCAGGTGGCGTGATTGGTACTTTGGGATATGGGGCGCCTGATTCGCTTACTCCATTGCATAACACCACGCCGTCTCACGTGGATTTACAACGTATTTTAAATGAGTTGCGTCACAGTTATCAGCTGGCTGCCATGGAGGTGTCTTCTCACGGACTCGTGCAGGGACGGGTGGCTCAGTGCCAGTTTGATGTAGCCGTGTTTACTAATCTCAGTCGCGACCATCTGGATTATCACGGCACTATGGAAAATTATGCCGAGGCGAAGCTGCAACTGTTTAGCGAATGCCAGCCGCACTATGGGGTGGTTAATATTGATGATCCCTGGGCACAGCGCTGGCTGCAAGCGGGTAAAATCGGCCACCCGGTAGGCTTTGGCCGCAAGCCGGTTGATGACCGCTTACACGAAACGTTACAACACTTTGTGTACTTTAGTGAGGCGCAATTTAACAGTCAGGGGATACATTGCAGGCTGCATACCAGCTGGGGTGACGCTGAGATCAGTACCCCCTTATTTGGTGAATTTAACTTGTATAACCTGAGTGCAGCATTTGCAGTACTGCTGACTCAGGGGATCCCTTTAACGCAGTTGGTTAAAGGGGCGGCACAATTACAGCCCGTAACTGGTCGCATGCAAGCGATTGACGTGGCTGGACAGCCAACATGCGTGGTGGATTACGCCCATACGCCAGATGCACTGGCACTGGCACTGCAGGCACTGCAGCTACATGTACCAGGCAAAGTGACCTGTGTGTTTGGTTGTGGTGGGGAGCGCGACAAAGGTAAGCGCGCGCTGATGGCGCAGGCGGCTGAGCGCTATGCGGATACCCTGGTGATCACCAGTGACAATCCGCGCGGGGAAGATCCACTCGCCATTATTAACGACATTAAGGCTGGGCTCAGTAAGCCTGAGTATGCTCTTTGTCAGCCTGATAGGGCAACTGCCATACGCGAGGCAATTCAGGGCGCTGATCAACATAGCGTGATCCTGATCGCCGGTAAAGGGCATGAGGACTATCAGATCATAGGTAACCAACGCCTGGCTTTTAGTGATATTAGCTGGGCTCAGACAATTTTATCAGGGGAAAGTGCATGATCAAGATGGATCTCTCTTGGCTTGCGGATGTACTGAAGGCCCCTTTTGACGGGCAAAACTGCAGTGTTTCCAATATAAATACAGATACACGTACAATTAGCGAAAACGAAGTGTTTCTGGCACTAAAAGGGCCAAATTTTGATGGCCATAAGTTTGTTGCCCAGGCGCAACAAAAAGGCGCAATTGCCGCCATTGTGGACCATCCAGTCGACGTTGATATTCCTCAGCTGGTTGTAAAAGACACCAGGCTTGCGCTGGGACAACTTGGTCAGGCTGTTATACGTCAGGTGTCGCCAAAAACCCTGGCGATTACTGGTAGTGTGGGCAAGACCACGGTGAAAGAAATGTCGGCGGCGATTCTTTCTCGTCTGGGCAAAGTGCTGGCCACAGCCGGAAATTTTAACAATGACATTGGCGTGCCACTGACCTTGTTAAGACTCAGCGAAGACGATGAGTTTGCGGTCATTGAACTGGGGGCAAACCACATCGGTGAGATAGCGTATACCAGCAACCTGGTAAACCCTGATGTGGCCGTGGTGTGCAATGTCGCACCGGCACATATCGAAGGCTTCGGCTCGATAGAGGGCGTTGGTCAGGCTAAAGGAGAAATTTTCTCCGGACTCAAAGACAACGGCGTCGCTGTGTTGAACTGCGACTGTCGCTTTGCGCCAATGTGGGAGCACACTCTGACCACCCAGCGGACCAGTCGTTTTTCCATGGCACAACAGCTTGATCTGTGGGTAGAGGAAATCAGCCTGGACACACTGGGCCGCGCGACCTTTGCTCTGTGTCAGGGAACGCAACGCGTCACCATCACACTTCCATTGCCTGGTGAACACAATGTTATGAACGCCTTGATTGCGGCATCCTGCACCGTGCAGTTAGGTGCGACGCTGGAAGATGTCAAAGGTGCGTTAGAAAGCATGGCTGAGGTGAAAGGGCGCGTTAACCTGATTGAAGTGTCTGAGACGTTGCGGGTAATAGATGATAGCTACAACGCCAATGTGCGCTCCGTTAAAGCGGCTATAGACTTACTGGCCGGCATGCCGGGCTATCGGGTGTTTGCGCTGGGGGATATGAGCGAGCTGGGCGAAGAGGCACGGCAATATCATGAGGAAGTAGGTGAATATGCCAAAGAAAAAGGCATTGATGCGCTGTTTTCTCTGGGGGTGCTGAGTCGCTATGCCAGCGATGTGTTTGAAACTGCGAATCGTCACTTTTCTCAGCGCGAACATATGTTACTGGCAATTAAGCAATTACTGGCTCAGCGCGATGACATCTGCACTGTGGTGGTGAAGGGGTCGCGCAGTGCGCGTATGGAGCTGCTGGTTGCCGACCTGGTCGAGGCTTCAAAAGTGAATAACATCGACGCTGATAGTGAAGAGGAAAAACCATGTTAGCCTGGTTAGCAGAATATCTGACGCAGTACTATAGCGGCTTTAACGTTTTCTCCTACCTGACGTTGCGCGCGATCCTGGGGATCCTGACGGCGTTAATGATCTCTTTGTATTTCGGGCCTAAATTGATCCGGGGCTTACAAAGAATGCAAATTGGCCAGACTGTCAGAGACGACGGTCCGGAATCACATTTATCTAAGTCAGGCACACCCACCATGGGCGGGTTATTGATTTTAGGGGCTATTTTTGCCAGTACGCTCCTGTGGGGTGACTTGGGCAACAAATACGTCTGGGTCACCTTGTTCGTGATTGGTTCATTGGGTGTCGTCGGGTTTGTTGACGACTATCGCAAAGTGATCCGCAAAGACAGCAAGGGCCTGATAGCCAGATGGAAGTATTTCTGGCAGTCAGTGATTGCCATTTCTGTGGCTGCGTTTATCTATTTCACTTCTACGGACCCGTCTGAAACGGTGCTGGTGGTGCCCTTTTTCAAAGATGTACTTCCTCAGCTTGGGCTGTTTTATCTGGTGATGAGCTATTTTGTGCTGGTGGGCACCTCTAACGCAGTAAATTTGACCGATGGACTTGATGGCCTGGCCATTGTGCCGACCATTTTAGTGGCATCCGCACTCGCCATTATCGCCTATGTAACCGGTAATGCTGTGTTTGCAAATTATCTCCACATTCCTCATATAGCCTCTGCCAGCGAGCTGGTGGTGGTCTGTACCGCGATTGTTGGCGCGGGACTAGGGTTTTTGTGGTTCAACACCTACCCAGCACAAGTGTTTATGGGCGATGTCGGCTCACTGGCGTTGGGTGGCGCACTGGGTATCATCGCTATTTTAGTACGTCAGGAGTTAGTGCTGGTCATTATGGGTGGCGTATTTGTGATGGAAGCCTTATCGGTGATTTTACAAGTGGGCTCTTATAAGCTGCGGGGACAGCGAATATTCCGGATGGCCCCGATCCACCATCATTACGAATTAAAAGGGTGGCCGGAGCCCAGGGTGATTGTGCGATTTTGGATTATTTCAATCATATTAGTGCTGGCGGGGCTGGCAACGTTAAAGATCCGCTAAAGCAGTACACTAAGGTGTTGATATGGGTTATTTAGAAACCTTAAAAAACAAACACATTACCGTGCTCGGACTGGGTGTAACCGGTCTGGGCATTGTGCGCTTTTTGGTGCGCCATGGGATCACACCTAAGGTTGTAGACTCTCGACCAGTGCCGCCAGGGGCAGACTGGATGAACCATAATCTGCCAGAGTGCGAAGCGGTATTTGGCCCGCTTGCAGAGGCTGCACTGAGTGCCACCGATCTGGTTGTGATCAGCCCTGGAGTACCGTTATATGAGACTTGTGTTGCGCAGGCTATCGCCGCTGGCGTCGAAGTGATCGGTGACGTGGAGCTATTTGCACGGCTAAATGAAAAACCTGTGATTGCCGTGACTGGTTCGAATGGTAAATCTACCGTTGTGAGTCTGGCTGCTGAAGTGTGTCAGCAAGCTGGCCTGAAGGTCGGGTTGGGTGGCAACATTGGTACATCCGTGCTTGACCTGCTGGAGCAGGACTTTGATGTGTTTGTACTGGAACTGTCGAGCTTTCAGCTAGAAACGACGCACAGTTTGCACTGCCTGAGTGCGATGATCCTCAATATCACCGAAGATCACATGGATAGATACCCGGACTTTGCCGCGTATTGTGAAGCAAAATTACGTATCTATCAGCAGGTCGATTGTCTGGTCTATAACGCTGAAGACCCGCGTACCTTTGTACCTCATGACAACGCATTGAGCGTGGCACTTGATAAGGCTGATTGTTGTTTAGCAGAAGAAGGTGAACAGACCTACTTTGCATTACATGGCAACAAGCTATGTCCGACAGAGGCGCTGGCAATGCCAGGCAAACACAACCAGTTTAATGCATTAGCTGTGATCGCACTTTTGTCTCCGCTGGGGCTGCCAGATAGCGCTTTCATTGCGGCCTTTGGCACTTTTAAAGGGTTACCACATCGCTGCCAGTTGGTTGCTGATGTGCAGGGCGTACGCTATTTCAATGACTCTAAAGCAACCAATGTAGGCGCGACCGTCGCGGCGTTGGAAAGCCTGGCGGGTGAACAAGGCCAGATCCTGTTGATCGTGGGGGGCGACGCCAAAGGGGCTGACCTGTCTCCACTCAAGACCCCCTTACAGCACTACTGCAAAACAATTTTCTGTTTTGGTAAGGATGGCGCTGACTTTATGCCATTACACCCCCGTAGCCAGAAGGTCGATAATCTGAGTGAGGCGGTGGCACTGGCTGCTCAGCAGGCAACGGCCGGGGATCTGGTATTACTGGCACCGGCTTGTGCCAGCATTGATATGTATGCCAACTATATGGCCCGTGGTGAGGAGTTCTGTCGATTAGTTGAGGGGCAGACATGCTGAGTATGACCGCACTGCGGCACAACTTCACCCCAACCTCTTCGGATTCGTTGTTCGATGTTCCGTTGTTGTACGCCATGTTATGCCTGGTTGGGATTGGGTTTGTGATGGTGACCAGTGCTTCTATGCCAGTGGCGGAGCGCTTGTATGATAACCCGTATCACATCGTAACGCGTCATAGTATGTTCCTGGTAATGGCAATGGTATTGTTCTGGCTGAGCACCACAGTGCCCATGACCTGGTGGAAACGGTTTAATCCATATTTACTCTTGTTGGGCCTGGTCTTATTGGCCGTTGTGCTGGTTGTGGGACGCGAAGTGAATGGTTCAAAACGCTGGTTGCCCGTTGGTCCAATCGGTTTTCAAGTCGCTGAAGCCGCAAAGCTCTTTTTCTTCAGTTATATTGCCGGCTATCTGGTCCGTAAACGAGATGAAGTACAGGAAAACCTTAAAGGGTTTGCAAAGCCCATTATTGTGTTTGCTGTGTATGCATTTCTGATCCTGATGCAACCCGACCTGGGGACCGTCGTGGTGATGTTTGTCACCACTGTCGGGCTGTTGTTTTTGGCGGGTGCAAAACTTTGGCAGTTTTTTGCTCTGATGCTGACCGGTGTGTTGCTGGTGGTGATGTTGATCATTTTTGAACCTTATCGTATGGCGCGTGTGGTGGGTTTCCTGGAACCCTGGGAAGATCCCTTTGGCAAAGGTTACCAGTTAGTGCAATCGCTGATGGCTTATGGTCAGGGGGGCTGGTTTGGTCAGGGGCTGGGTAACAGTGTTCAGAAGTTACAGTATTTACCGGAAGCACATAACGACTTTATTTTTGCTGTGGTCGCTGAGGAACTTGGCTTTATCGGCGTTTTTTGTGTCCTGATGACGCTGGCCACACTGGTTTTCAGAGCTTTACTCATCGGACAAAAAGCACTCAAAGCGGGTAAAGAGTACGAAGGGTATTTGGCACTGGGTATTGGGATCTGGTTTGCATTCCAGACCGTGGTTAATGTCGGTGCCAGTGCGGGCATGCTGCCGACCAAAGGGCTGACTTTGCCCTTCATCTCCTATGGAGGCTCAAGCTTATTAATCATGACCATTGCAGCTGGTCTATTACAGCGCATTGACTTTGAAACTAAGCTGTCAACGCGTCAGGCAACCTCGCGTGGAGGTAAAAAATGACCAAGCGCTTATTGGTGGTCGCAGGCGGAACTGGCGGACATATTTTCCCGGGAATAGCGGTGGCCAAAGTGCTTGAAGCTCAGGGCTGGCAGATATCCTGGATCGGCACCGCAGATCGGATGGAGGCACAAGTGGTGCCTGCGCATGGGATTGACATCGATTTTGTTGATGTCAAAGGCGTGCGTGGTAATGGCATTAAGCGTTTGCTCAATGCCCCTTTGATGGTGCTCAGGGCCGTTTTTGCGGCTAAAGCGATTATTCGCCGCCGCCGTCCGGATGTGATTCTGGCAATGGGTGGCTATGTGACCGGACCTGTTGGCCTTGCCGCCAAGTTAGCCGGGGTCCCTTTGGTGATCCATGAGCAAAATGCAGTGGCCGGATTGAGCAATAAATTGCTGGCGCGTATTGCAAGCAGAGTATTGGCCGCATTTCCCGACGCTTTTGCCGAGCGTCGTCATGAGGTTGTCGGTAATCCTGTGCGCTTAAGTGTGGCTCAGATCAGCCCAAAGCGACCAGGTCAGGCTGTTAACGTGTTAGTGGTGGGCGGTTCTTTGGGGGCTAAGGTGCTGAATGACACCGTGCCTGAAGCGATGGCACTGCTTATTGACACGACATCGTGTGATTTACAAGTCTGGCATCAAAGCGGCAGGGGGAATGATACCGGCCTTGAGGCTGATTATCAGCGTTATGGCCTGAATGCCAAAGTAGCAGAGTTTATTGATGATATGGACCAGGCCTATGACTGGGCCGACGTGGTTGTGTGTCGCGCAGGTGCTTTGACGGTCAGCGAAATTGCGGCCGCAGGCAAAATGGCAGTGTTCGTGCCTTTGCCTCATGCCGTGGATGACCATCAGACTGCCAATGCGCGTTTCTTAGTGGATGAGTCGGCGGCCTTGTTGATCCCGCAGTCCGACTTATCTGCACAGCATTTATGTGACACTTTGGTACCTTATTGTCGTGATCATGCCCTGATCTGGGAAAAAGCGAATAAAGCAAAAGCCTGCGCTCAGTTGTCTGCAACTCAGTCAGTCGCAGCCATTTGCGAAGAAGTAACGAATTAAAAGAGATAACAGTGAAAGAAATTAACAGACGCAGAGCCATGAGGCGCATTAATACCATCCACTTCATCGGAATAGGTGGTGCTGGTATGGGTGGTATTGCGGAGGTACTGGCCTTTGAAGGGTACCGAATTACGGGCTCTGACATTGCCCAGAATGCGATGACGGAGCGTCTTATTCGTGCTGGGGCTGAAGTGTTTATTGGCCATGATGAGAATAATATTAAGGATGCCGACGTCGTAGTGGTCTCCAGTGCCATCGATACCAGCAACCCTGAGATCCAGGCGGCCAAGCGTGCCCGGGTGCCAGTCGTACGACGTGCCGAGATGTTGGCTGAATTGATGCGTTTTCGCCATGGTATTGCAGTGGCGGGCACACATGGTAAAACCACAACGACCAGTTTAATTGCCAGTATTTTTGCTGAAGCCAGGTTAGACCCCACTTTTATTATTGGTGGCTTACTTAACAGCGCCGGGAGCAATGCGAAGGTAGGGAGCAGTGATTACTTGATCGCAGAGGCGGACGAAAGTGATGCGTCATTTCTGCATTTGCAGCCTATGGTCTCAGTGATCACAAACATCGAAGCGGATCATATGGATACATATGATGGTGATTTCGAAAAGATGAAAGACACCTATGTCGAATTTGTACATAACTTGCCATTCTACGGCCTGGCAGTAGTGTGTACCGACTCGGAGGTAGCCAAAGAGCTATTGCCACGATTCGCCAGACCTGCAATCACCTATGGGGAAAATCCCGAGGCGGATTACCGTATGGTGGACTTTGAACAAACGCAGAATCGTAGTCGCTTTAAAGTGGTGCACAAATCCGGTGAGCAGCTCGAGGTGACGCTGAGTATGCCAGGTAAGCACAATGCGTTGAATGCCACAGCGGCCATTGCAGTGGCAAAAGATCATGATATAGGGAATGAGGCTATTTTAGCGGCTCTGGATAAATTTGCCGGGATTGGACGCCGCTTCCAGCACTATGGCTCGTTCCAAAATGAACGTGGTGAAGTGATGTTGGTTGATGACTATGGTCATCACCCGTCAGAGGTGGCAGTGACTATCCGTGCTGCGCGTGCAGGTTGGCCGGATAAACGTTTGGTTATGTTGTATCAGCCGCATCGTTATACTCGTACCCGCGACCTCTATGAAGACTTTGTTAAAGTGCTTAGCGAAGTAGATCAATTGTTGTTGTTAGACGTGTATAGTGCGGGTGAAAATCCCATTGTTGGGGCTGACAGCAAGAGTTTATGTCGTAGTCTGAGGCAACGCGGTGTGGAACCAATCCATGTTGTGGATGGCCAGGATTTAAAAGCGGTTCTGGCAGATGTGCTGCGTGATAATGATCTGGTGATCACTCAGGGTGCAGGGAATATTGGGCAAATTGTAAAACAACTGGCAGCAACAGAGTTGTCGGTCGAAAAGCTGAAGCAAGGTGCATTATGAGTAAGTTTGGCAAAGTCGCGGTGTTGCTGGGTGGCTTGTCTGCTGAGCGAGAAGTGTCGTTAAAGTCGGGTCAGGCAATTATCAATGCACTGGAAGAAGCGGGTGTTGACGTCGTGCCATTCGATCCGGCCGAGCGTAATTTGTGGGAACTAAAAAGCCTGCAAGTAGATCGAGTCTTTATTGCTTTGCATGGTCGTGGTGGTGAAGATGGCACTGTGCAGGGCGCGCTGGAATTTATGGGTTTGCCTTATACCGGCAGTGGGGTGTTGGGCAGTGCACTAGCGATGGATAAAATCCGCTGTAAACAGTTGTTTGAGTCTGCCAAGTTGAGTACGGCTCGCTATTGTGTGGTCAAGGCGGAACAAGAAATAGATACCACGGCACTGATGGCTAAGTTCGGAAAGGTCATGGTTAAGCCCAGTCATGAAGGGTCAAGCATAGGTATGACTCAGGCGGCGTCGGCGCAGGAGCTGCAAGACGCGCTCAACGAAGCATTTAAATATGACGATGAAATTCTGATTGAGCAATGGATTGACGGCCGGGAGTTTACCGTTGCCATGCTGGGGGAAGAGGCGTTACCTGTGATAGAAATGCGCACGCCTCGAGGGTTCTATGACTATCAGGCTAAGTATCAGGTTAACAGTACGGAGTATTATTGTCCGGCAGACATCAACACTGCTTACACTGAGCAGTTACAGGTAATGGCTAAGCATGCGTTCGAATTAGTGGGCGCAACAGGCTGGGGCCGAGTGGATGCGATGCAAGATGGGAATGGCCAGTTTTATTTGCTGGAAGTGAATACGGTCCCTGGCATGACAGAGAAATCACTGGTGCCGATGGCCGCGAAGCAAAATGGGTTGTCATTTAAGCAATTAGTTATTCGCATTTTGGAGCAAACCCTTTAATATGCGTGCTCTTTTGGGAAAAATCGTCGCAATAAGGCAGAGTGTCAACTGGTCTTTGCTGTTTGGTGTCGGCTTTTTCCTGATCGTGCTTATTGGTCTGATGCAAAGTGGGTTGTGGATCCGAGACTGGTTGACCCAGCACAGAGACACCCAAATTAAGACACTGACAGTGCTTGGTCAGCCATATTATACGGCCGAAAATGACATTGTATTGGCGATCCGTAAAACAGATCTGTCGAGTTTTTTTGAACTGGATGTTAAGGCAGTACACGATGCGGTACAAGCACTACCTTGGGTAGCCACCGTTTCAGTCAGGAAGCAGTGGCCTGATGCCTTGCAGGTGTATGTGGTAGAGCATCAACCGGTTGCATACTGGAATAGTGACCTGTTGTTAAATCATGCTGGTGGCGTATTTCAGGCTAACAGCACGCGGCTGCCAGAGACTTTACCGGAGCTCTATGGCCCGGAAGGCAGTGAAGTGGAAGCCTGGCAGACCTTTTTACAATTAAAAGAAATGCTGGCTGTAAATCAGTTTAATTTGGTCAGTCTGGCACTCTCTGAGCGCTTTGCCTGGCAGCTGTGGTTGGATAATGGTATACGGCTTAACCTCGGTCGGGAAGACAAAGCACAGCGTGTGCAAAGATTTATAGATGTTTATCCGAGGCTGGAAAAGCCAGAGGGAGCTCAGGTCGATGTAATTGACCTGAGATATGATACGGGACTGGCGGTTAGCTGGAAGTTCAGCCAGAACGAAGACAATAAAGATAAGAGTAAAGCATGACCAAGTCGGCAGAGAGAAACTTAGTGATTGGACTGGATGTGGGCACTGCTAAAGTGGTCGCAACGGTTGGGGAGATCACCGCAGACAACCAGTTGAGCATTGTGGGTGTCGGGAATCAGGTTGCCCATGGTATGGACAAGGGCGGCGTGAACGACCTGAACCTGGTGTCTGACTCCATCAAACGGGCAGTTGATGAGGCCGAGTTGATGGCTGATTGCCGAATTAGTTCCGTCTATCTGGGGATTTCGGGTAAACACATTCAGTGCCAAAACGAAAGTGGCGTGGTTGCCATAAATAATAATGCTGAAATCACTGATGATGACATTGCCAATGTGATCCACATTGCTCGTTCAGTGCCTATGTCTGCCGAGCGTAAGATGCTGCACTCATTACCCCAAGAATACAGTGTGGACATGCAAGAAGGCATTAAAAACCCACTGGGTATGAGTGGTGTGAGGATGGAAGCGAAGGCGCACATTATCACTTGCTCAAATGACATGGCAAAAAACATTGAGAAATGCGTTGAGCGTTGTGGTTTACAAGTCGACCAGCTGACCTTTACGGCACTGGCATCCTGCTACTCTGTGCTTACTGAAGATGAGAAAGAATTGGGTGTGGCAGTGGTGGATATTGGTGGCGGTACCATGGACATAGCAATCTATGTCAATGGCGCGCTACGTCATACCGCCGTGATCCCGGTTGCTGGCAATCAGGTGACGGGTGACATTGCGAAAATTTTCCGCACTCCTATTTCTCACGCAGAATCGCTGAAGGTACAATATGCCTATGCCAGCAGCCAGATGGCCAGCAATGAAGAAACGATTGAAGTACCCAGCGTGGGGGGACGACCTGCGCGAATTATGTCTCGACATACCTTATCTGAGGTGGTCGAGCCCAGATTTCGAGAGCTGTTTGAGCTGGTGCTTGAAGAGATCCGACGTTCTGGATTTGAAGATCAGATTGCCGCAGGGATCGTACTGACCGGCGGCAGTGCAAAAATGAAAGGCGCACTGGAAGTGGCAGAAGACATTTTCCAGATGCCCGTTCGTGTTGGTAAGCCAGTAGGGATAACTGGGTTAACCGATTATGTTGATGATCCGGCATACGCAACAGCGGTAGGTTTGTTACAATACGGCCGAACGCTGCAAGTCAAGAATGCACACAGGACAAAAGCGGATGCCGAAGATGGTTGGTGGAACCGGATCACTAAGTGGTTCCAAGGTGAGTTTTAAGCTCAAGTCGGAGAGTGAAGATGTTTGATATTATGGAACAACACGGCGAAGAAGCCGTTATTAAAGTCATCGGCGTCGGTGGCGGTGGTGGTAATGCCGTAGAGCACATGGTAAAGCAGGAAATTGAAGGCGTTCGCTTTATAGTGGCGAACACGGATGCGCAGGCATTACGCAAATCCTCAGCCGATGTGACCGTGCAGCTGGGTACTCAGATAACCCAAGGTCTGGGTGCCGGTGCGAATCCTGAAGTAGGTCGCAGCGCAGCAGAAGAAGACGTTGAGGCTATCAAAGCCAGCCTGGAAGGCGCCGATATGGTGTTTATCGCTGCCGGTATGGGTGGCGGAACAGGCACAGGTGCAGCACCGGTTGTGGCACGCGTTGCCAAAGAGCTTGGGATCCTGACCGTCGCTGTTGTAACGCGTCCTTTCGACCTGGAAGGCAAAAAGCGTATGGCTGCGGCTGATCAGGGCATAGGTGAGTTGTCAGAAATTGTAGATTCACTTATCACAATTCCTAACAACAAGTTACTTAAAGTTTTGGGTAAAGGCACTACATTATTAGATGCCTTCGCTAAAGCAAACGACGTATTGTACGGCGCGGTACAGGGCATTGCTGAACTGATCACCCGTTCAGGTCTGATCAATGTGGACTTCGCGGACGTACGTACGGTTATGTCAGCGATGGGTACCGCAATGATGGGCACCGCGGCGGCCAGTGGTCCAGATCGGGCACAGGAAGCGGCTGAAGCTGCGATTTCCAGCCCACTGCTTGAAGATGTTGATTTAACGGGTGCTAAAGGCATCTTGGTTAACATCACCGCAGGTATGGATATCACAATCGAAGAATTTGAGATTGTGGGGAACCATGTGAAAGCATTGGCGTCTGAAAATGCAACTGTGGTTGTTGGTGCGGTTATCGACCCTGAAATGAGTGAAGAGCTGCGCGTGACCGTTGTTGCAACTGGACTCGGTGGTGAGCGTAAACCGCAATTTGGCATTGTCGATAATGGCCTGAAAAAGGCGGTTGGCTCTGACAGCGAAGGCGGTAAAGGGCAGAATATGTTTGTGCCAAGCTTTACGCAAACAGCGAGTGAAGGTAGTGAGCCTGAGCAAGGTAGCGCTGCACCATCTGAGCCTAAATCGCCAAGTACACCTGCATCTTCGAATAACGCTGGTGGCAAGGAAAAAGGGGATTACTTTGATATCCCTGCGTTTTTACGCAAACAATCTGATTAACGTCAGGTTAAAAAACAAACGATTGGCAGCTGGTTCTATCTGTGATAGAATTTGCGGTCTATTTATTCATTAACCAGTCAGAAGCGGACGAACCTATGATAAAACAACGAACGATTGCTGAAGTCGTTAAAGCCACAGGTGTAGGATTACACAAAGGTGAAAAGGTCACGATCACTCTCCGACCTGCGAGCGTAAATACGGGGATCGTATTTCGTCGCGTGGATCTCGACCCGGTTGTCGATTTTGAAACAACCCCTGAAGCTGTGGGCGACACGCAATTGTGTACTTGTTTGACCAACAAAGACGGGGTTCGTCTGTCAACAACGGAGCATCTCATTGCTGCTGTTGCTGCACTGGGGATTGATAACCTGATCGTTGAGCTGGATAGTGCAGAAGTACCAATTATGGACGGTAGTGCATTACCTTTCATTTACTTGCTGCAAAAAGGTGGGATCGCAGAGCAGAATCAGGCGAAGCGCTTTATTCGTATTAAAGAAAAAGTGCGCGTGGAAGACGGCGATAAGTGGGCAGAAATTGAGCCTTATGACGGTTTCCATATTGATTTTGAAATTGCGTTTAACCACCCGGCTATTAATGCCAGTCGCCAACGCATTGGTCTGGATATCACAGCGCAGAGCTTTACTGAAGAAATCAGTCGAGCACGTACTTTTGGTTTCATGAAAGACATCGAGTATATGCACGCCAATAACCTAGCATTAGGTGGCAGCATGGACAACGCGGTAGTTTTGGATGAGTTTAAAGTGCTGAACCCGAATGGCTTACGCTACAAAGACGAGTTTGTGAAGCATAAGATACTGGACTGTGTGGGTGATATGTTTATGGCTGGGCACAACATCTTGGGCAAGATCACGTGCTTTAAATCAGGACATGGTCTGAACAACAAGTTACTACGTCAGGTTATGGCGACAGAATCTGCCTGGGAATGGGCAACGTTCGACGAACCAGTCACTATGCCGGCACCAGGCATGGAAGTGGATTCGACTCTCGCCACTGCGTGAAACGCAAATTAAATTAAAAAAAATGACGCTTTTTAGCGTCATTTTTTTTGTCCGCCATGTTTAGCAAGGCGTAGTAATTTTTCCTTTAACCCGGCCGGAGCAAGCTCGGCAAGCGCCATTAGATCGTCTGCCGTTTGTGCACTCATATGGCGCCCGGTATACGTTGCCTGTGGTGCCTTTACCTGGTTCACAGGCTGAGTCAGGCGCTGTTGTGCCTCTGGGTTTGTGCCTATTTTCACTTGGCAACAATCGTGTAAACCAGCAGCACGAAAACTGCTCAGGATCTCCATTTTCAGGTAATTTAATCGGGTTGCTAAGGTCGCTGATGCGGCTTCAACGTACAGGGTTCCGTCTTGATAGTTAGCAACACGGCATTTTTTACTGAGCACAGGACCTAACGCATTGTGCAGAGGCTGTTGTAATTCAGCGATACCTTGTGCTTTTTGCATATACCCATGCAGTTTATCCGACCAGCTGCCGGCTAACTCGTCCAGGGGTTTAGGATCAAATCGGTTTTTACTCATAGTAACAACTCACTAGCGTGTACCTTACAGACAATCGGCCACTTCCTTTCAAGTATAACGCGTGCGCGTCATTACAGATAGCACAATGCGCCTGTGGTGATGGTTGAAATACGCAGACATCGCCCACATAGATAGGGTTAGTACCTCGAAAACTGTGTCTCCTTTCTTTTTCTGGAAGCCGTTAATGCGGCATTGCCGGTGTGTCATTAGATGGTTTGGGTGTGTTTCCCCGGACTTGTATGGTTAAATAGGAACAGATTACTTTTTGATGGTTTGCAGACGCGCATAGTCTGGTATGATAGGGCACAAATTTAACTCGGCACACAGCAAGGTCCGACTTTGTCGCCAACAGGACGAGCGAGCGTGATAACCGCGTTACCCAAGTAGGTGCTCGCAAATAGATGAGTGAAATGGTTTAAACATGATAACGAAAATTTTTACCAAGATTTTTGGTAGCCGCAACGACCGAATGATTAAAAATCTGAAAAAAACGGTCGCCCTGATCAACGCCCTAGAAGAACAATACAAGGCGCTGTCAGACGAACAACTGCAAGCTAAAACCGCGGAATTCAGACAAAGATTTGAGCAAGGCTCTAGCCTGGACGACATGCTTCCTGAGGCCTTCGCAACGGTGCGAGAAGCCTCTAAACGGGTATTTGGCATGCGTCACTTTGATGTGCAAATGATCGGTGGTATTGTGCTGCATCAGGGGAGAATTTCTGAAATGCGCACAGGTGAAGGTAAAACACTCACCGCGACCCTGCCTGCTTATTTAAATGGTCTGACGGGTAAAGGCGTACACGTCATTACTGTTAACGACTATCTTGCCAAACGTGATGCTGAGAACAATCGTCCACTATTTGAATTCCTGGGCCTGACTGTAGGCTGTAACGTGCCGGGTATGATGCCTGCCCAGAAAAAAGAAGCGTATGCGGCCGATATCACTTATGGTACCAACAACGAATTTGGCTTTGACTATCTGCGCGACAACATGGCATTTAGCATTGAAGAGCGTGTTCAGCGTCCATTACACTACGCCGTTGTGGATGAAGTTGACTCCATCCTGATCGATGAAGCGCGTACACCGCTGATCATCTCAGGTCCAGCTGAAGACAGCTCAGAGCTGTACACCAAGATCAATACTATCGTGCCTGAACTGACCTTACAGGAAAAAGAGGACGAGGAAGGGGTTGAAGGTGATGGTGACTTCACACTAGATGAAAAGAGCAAGCAGGTTCATTTAACTGAACGTGGTCAGGTTAAAGTAGAAGAGTTACTGGTCAAGAATGACCTGATTGAAGAAGGCGACTCGCTGTATTCAGCAGGTAATATTACATTGCTTAGCCATGTCTATGCGGCGCTGCGTGCACACAAGCTGTATCAAAAAGATGTCGACTATGTCGTGAAAGACAATGAAGTCATCATTGTTGATGAACACACAGGTCGTACGATGGAAGGACGTCGCTGGTCAGAAGGCTTACACCAGGCGGTGGAAGCAAAAGAGAGTGTGCGTATTCAGAATGAAAACCAAACGCTGGCATCCATTACCTTCCAGAACTATTTCCGTTTATATGACAAACTGGCTGGGATGACAGGTACCGCTGATACAGAAGCGTTTGAATTCCAGTCGATCTACGGATTGGATACAGTGGTTATCCCAACCAACAAGCCAATGATCCGTGATGATCGTGCCGACCTGGTTTATCTGACTCAGGATGAAAAGTTCGAAGCGATCCTGACTGATATCCGCGATTGTCAGAAGCGTGGTCAACCTGTATTGGTTGGTACCATTTCCATCGAAAGCTCTGAATACCTGTCGCACTTCCTGCGTAAGGAAAAAATTGAACACAATGTCCTGAATGCGAAATTCCACGCACAGGAAGCGGATATTATTGCTGATGCCGGTTTGCCTGGCACCGTAACAATTGCAACCAACATGGCGGGCCGTGGTACGGACATCATGCTGGGTGGTAACTGGCAGAATGACGTGTCCAAGCTGGATAACCCAAGCGACGCGCAGATTGACGACATTAAGGCGCAGTGGCAGAAGCGACATGACGCCGTTTTAGAAGCAGGTGGTCTGCACATTATCGGTACTGAGCGTCATGAATCTCGCCGTATTGATAACCAGCTGCGTGGTCGTTCTGGTCGTCAGGGTGATGCGGGTTCAAGCCGTTTCTACCTGTCAATGGATGATGCGTTGATGCGTATCTTCGCCGGTGAGCGTATGACTAACATGATGCGTAAACTAGGCATGCAACGTGGCGAAGCGATCGAGCATCCATGGGTAAACCGTGCAATTGAAAATGCGCAGCGCAAAGTAGAAGCACGTAACTTTGATATTCGTAAACAGCTGCTTGAGTATGATGATGTTGCCAATGACCAGCGTCGAGTGGTGTATGAGCAACGTAATGAATTGCTTGAAGAAGGGGATATTTCGGAAACGATTTCAGCTATCCGTGGTGATGTCATCAATAGTGCGATTGATCAGTACATTCCGCCGCAGAGCCTGGCTGAAATGTGGGATATTCCGGGCCTTGAAGAACGCCTGAAGAATGACTTTATGGTTGAGCTACCGATTGCGCAATGGCTTGAGGAAGACAACAAGCTGTACGAAGAGCGTTTACGCGAGCGTATCGGTGAAGAAATTGATGCTGCTTATAAGCAAAAAGAAGAGATGGTGGGTGCACAGGTACTGCGTCAGTTCGAAAAGGCTGTGATGCTACAAAGCCTGGATCAGCACTGGAAAGACCATCTTGCAGCAATGGATCACTTACGTCAGGGTATCCATTTACGTGGTTACGCACAGAAAAACCCGAAGCAGGAATACAAGCGTGAGTCGTTTGAATTGTTCTCTGAAATGCTGGAAAACCTGAAGGTTGATGTGGTTGGGGTGCTAAGCAAAGTGCAGGTGCGTGCTGAAGAAGATGTTGAGAAAGTTGAAGAGCAGCATCGTCGTAGCGAGCAGGCTCCGCGTCAGTATCAGCATGAAGAGTCTGAGCCTGTGGGCGGTGAAGCACCACAAGGTGCAGCGGTTGCTGCACGCACTGAGCCTAAAGTTGGACGTAACGAACCGTGCCCGTGTAAATCAGGCAAAAAGTACAAGCAGTGTTGCGGTAAGCTGAAATAAGCTTTCAGCAACCCTATGAAAAAGCGACCTAGAGTCGCTTTTTTTATCTCAGAAAAACAGAATATTTGAGTTAGATATGACAAAGAAAATTGTGAATGTAGCGGTCGGTGTCATCATTCGGGATGCACAGTTTTTTGTATGTAAACGCGCAAAAGAGCAACATCAGGGGGGACTATGGGAGTTCCCGGGTGGAAAAATTGAAGCGCAGGAGACGGTGACTGAGGCCTTGGCCAGAGAGTTAAAAGAAGAAATCGGTATTGATGTGCATAGTTCTGAACATTTACTGACGATTGAACATGACTATGGCGATAAACAGGTTAAACTGGAAGTGCATAAGGTCGAAGATTTTTCGGGACACGCAGAGGGTCTGGAAGGGCAAGCCAGCCAGTGGGCAAACTGGAATAAACTAAATCAACTGGCTTTCCCGGCAGCCAATGTGGCTATCCTGGAAGCGCTGGCGCAACAGTATGGCGCGGATCAGTAACAACGGCCGTTGAGCAAATTTGATGTGAAGGACATAAAAATGAAAAATATAGCAGTTACTGCCGCCGCGGTTGCACTTGCATTGGGTCTGACAGCGTGTAGCGAGCCCGTCAAAACCGAATCGCAATCAGAAGTTACGCAAGCTGAGAGTCAGCTAAACTCAGGGATCGCATTGAACAATATTGACAGTGCCGTTCGTGCACAGGATGATTTTTACTATCACGTTAATGGCAAGTGGTTAGCGCGCACAGAGATACCGGCAGACAAGTCGAACTATGGTTCATTCACCGAACTGTATGATGCATCACAAAAAGCACTGCGCAAAACACTGGAACAGGCTGCGAGCAACGATCAGGCCAAGCCAGGATCGGACGAAGCTAAACTGGGTGACTTCTATCGCAGCTATACGGATGAGCTGGCTCGGGAAGAGTTGGGGACAACACCGCTGCAGTCTTATCTGGCACCATTTCAGGCATTACAAAGTAAATCTGAGTTGCCTGCCTTATTTGCCCGTGCTTTATCTCAGGGTGGTACTACGCCACTTAGCTGGTATGCAAATAACGATGCCAAAAACTCGACCGTGAATACACTTTATCTGTGGCAATCGGGTCTGGGTTTACCCGACCGCGATTTTTATCTTCAGGATACGGAAAAGTTCACACGCATTCGGGCCGAATATAGCCAGTATATTGAGCGCTTGTTACAGGTCATGGGCTATGATCAGCCTCGTGCGGAACAGGCGGCTAAGCACATCATGGCACTTGAAACCGCATTAGCTGAAATTCAGTGGTCACGGGTTGAAAGCCGGGATGCGGATAAAACTTACAACAAGTTTCAGGTTGATGCGCTGAATGCACAACTGCCACATTTTGATCTCTCAGCCTATCTGGCAGGGTTTGGTTTGAATACCAAAGAGCTGGTTGTGACCCAGCCCAGTTATCTGGAAGGCTTATCTGCTTTGATTGGCACTACTGAGGTAGCTGCCTGGCGTGATTATCTGACTTTTCACTTTGCCAGCGATTATGCGCAGCTGCTACATAAAACGGCGGTTGACCTGAAGTTTAACTTCTATGGCAAAACGCTACGCGGGCTGGAAGAGCAGGCTCCTGTATGGAAGAAAGCGGTGAATGCCAGTAATGATGTACTGGGCGAACTGCTGGGTAAAATTTATGTCAAAGAGTACTTTCCGCCAGAAGCCAAAGCCCGCATGGGAGAGCTGGTCGACAATTTGATTAAAGGGTTTGATCAGTCCATTGACGAGCTGGAGTGGATGAGTGCTGAAACAAAGCAGGCCGCGAAGGTCAAGTTAAGCAAGTTTACACCCAAAATTGGCTATCCGGACAAATGGCGTGACTATTCAGGTCTGGAGATCAATGCCGACGATCTGGTGGGTAACTATGTTCGCTACAATGAATGGGCTTATCAGGACATGGTGGGCAAGGTCGACAAACCCGTTGATCGCAGTGAGTGGTTTATGACACCGCAAACGGTGAATGCCTACTATAATCCGGTGAACAACGAAATTGTGTTCCCTGCGGCTATATTACAACCCCCATTTTTTAACCTGGATGCGGACGATGCCGTTAACTATGGCGCGATTGGTGCCGTGATTGGTCATGAGCTAGGGCATGGGTTTGACGATCAGGGTGCTAAATATGATGGTGATGGCAATTTGCGTAATTGGTGGAGTGAACAAGATCTGGCGCAGTTCCAGGCGCGCAGTCAGAAACTGGTTGAGCAATATAATCAGTATCGGCCGTTTGAAGACGCAAATGTGAACGGCGAACTGACGCTGGGCGAAAACATTGGTGATTTGGGTGGCCTGAGTGTGGCGTTAAGAGCCTACCAATTATCCCTTGAAGGCAGGCCTGCACCGGTGATTGATGGTTATACTGGTGAGCAGCGCTTCTTTATGGGCTGGGCACAGATCTGGCGTCGACAATATCGTGATGAAGAGTTACGCAACCGTCTGATGACCGACTCGCATTCACCCAGTCACTATCGTGTCATTGGGGTGCTGCCAAATATGTCTGCGTTTTATGATGCATTTGATGTCAAAGAAGGCGATAAAATGTATCTTAAACCGCAAGAGCGGGTCAAAATCTGGTAAGTGTTTACTGCTATTTTAGCCGCCAGACAATGGCGGCTTTTTTGTATTAACCAACTGATAAGGTTGAATATAGAGATCTTGTAAGGAAAAATTGATAGCGCTGTCATTTTTTCTTCTATATGATGGTATTTACAACAATTTGAAGTTTGCGCTCAGCGCAGGTTAAGGAGCCGGAATGAAAATACAGAAAAAACTGCTCACCCGGGCCATCGCGGCCACGCTTTTAGTCCCGATGATGGCCAAAGCCGCCTGGGATAGCTCGCAACTGCAAGCCTTTACTGATAACACCACCTTTATGTTTGCGGTAGAAAATAATCACCATAATGGCAGCAGTAGTTTTCTGGCTTCTATTACCTTACAAAACAACTCCAAAATTGCCCTACCGGCCGGTGAAAGTGACTGGCAGATCTATTTCCACTCAATCAGGAAAGTTGCTACGCAGCAGGCCGCGGGCCTGAAATTCGAACATGTGAATGGCGACTTGCATCGCTTGGTACCGACTAAAGCATTCGCCGGGTTAAAGCCGGGTGAAACATTGGAAATCCCTTATGAAGCGGCTGCCTGGATAGCAGCGTATACCGATTTTATGCCCCGGGCATTTATGGTTAGCGGTGACGCAAAGCCGGCCGTATTCGCCAACACAGACAGTGAGAATATGCTGGATTTTGTCGCCCCAATTGTGCGTGATAACCAGTTGGATCGTCATGCCGAGCCAGAGGATTTATCTCCACGCGCCACAGCTACATGGCGTTATGAGCAAAATCAACAGGCTGGTAAACTTTCACGCGAAGATGCCCTGAAACGCATTATTCCCAAACCAATGGATGTTGACTTTAACCGGGGTTATGCTGAGCTCAGCAATCAATGGCAGATCCGCTATGCGGGCAGATTACAGAGCGAAGTGACGGTATTTCAAGAAGATTTAGCCGATTATGGACTGAAGCTGGACGCTCAGCCAGACCACATCAGTGCCGGCAAGATTAAGACCATTTATTTGCGTGTGGCAGAATTAGCCGACCTGGGCAGTGAAGGCTATCAGCTCGAAGTAGACGACGACAAAATTGTGATCACAGGCCATGACAATGCCGGTGTGTTTTATGGTATTCAGAGTTTGCTTGCTTTATTCCCGGTTGAGCAACAAGGCCAGATCAGCGTGCCTAACGTTGACATCAAGGATGCTCCGCGTTTTGGTTGGCGAGGCATGCACTATGATAACGGCCGTAATTACCATGGTAAGGAGGCGCTGTTCAAGCTGGTTGAGCAAATGGGGCGTTACAAGCTGAACAAGTTCCACTGGCACTTTTCTGAAGATGAAGGATGGCGGCTGGAGATCCCGGGTTTACCTGAGCTGACCGACATAGGCGCATATCGCTGCTTTGACTTAAGTGAGCGTGAGTGTTTACTTACTCAGCTTGGTACAGGCCCTCATAAGTCAGGCTCGGGTAACGGGTATCTGACCAGAGACGAGTTTGTAGAATTACTTAAATTTGCCAAAGCGCGTCATGTACAGATTATTCCTGAGATTGAAGGCCCAGGTCACGCCAGAGCATCGATCAAGGCAATGGAAGCGCGTTACCATACACTCATGGAAGCAGGTAAACCTGAGCAGGCACGTGCTTATTTACTGAGCGATCCTCAGGACACTTCAAAGTACATCACAGTGCAGAATTATACTGATAACTCTATGAACGTGTGTCAGGACTCGACTTATGCATTCATTGAAAAAGTCACTTATGAATTGCAAGGTATGTATCGAGAAGCGGGTACCCGTCTGACAAATCTGCACTTTGGCGGAGACGAAGTCGGGGCTGGCTCCTGGGTGGACTCTCCTGTCTGTCAGGCTATGTTTGCTGATCCTAACAACGGGGTTGCAGGCCCTGCCGATCTGAAACCTTATTTTACTCAGCGCGTTGCAACGCTGCTTGCAAAACGTGGGATTGCCCCGGGCGCATGGGAAGATGGTCTGATGTATGACAGGGTCAATCCGTTTAACCGCGATGCATTTCCAAATGAAGTTTTCACAGCAAACGTGTGGGACAATATCTGGGAATGGGGGGTTGCTGATCGGGCACATCGCCTGGCAAATGATGGTTACCAGGTGGTGTTGTCACATGGCACGCACCTGTACTTCGATCATCCTTATGAGCCGCACCCGGCTGAACGCGGATATTATTGGGCCGCGCGCTATACAGACAGCAAAAAAACGTTTAGCTACATGCCGGATGATGTTTATGCCAACGCTGATTTTACCCGCAGTGGTGCACCGATTGAAAATTTAGAGGCGCTGGTTGGTCGCGCGATGCCTGCACTTGAAAAGCCAGAAAACATCCTTGGCATTCAGGGCCAGGTCTGGAGTGAAACTATCCGTACTGAAGCACAGGTACAGGCGATGGTGTTCCCGCGTTTACTGGCAATGGCAGAGCGAGCCTGGCACAAAGCGGGTTGGGAAGGCAAGCGTATTGATAAGAAACGCTTTGCTCAGGACTGGCACGGTTTTTCAGCTGCACTGGCGTTAAAAGAACTGTCTAAGTTGGCTAAAGCCGGTGTTAACGTGAACTTACCTGTGCCCGGAGCAAAAGTGATTGACGGTCAGCTGCATGCCAACAGTGCATTTGAGTACCTAACGATTGAAGTCAGCCTTGATAAGGGGGTGAGTTGGCAAACTTACACAGCTCCGATGAGTGTAAGTAACACTGATGGCGTATTATTACGTACCCGTTTAGGCGATAAAAAGTTCAGTCGTACCACCCAGTTAGATTAATCGTCTGGTTACTTTGTTGTGGGGAAGGTGTTATTACCTCCCCATAATGAGAACAGTTGATTACAAAACTAACTAGAAAAAGGCTAAACTTTAACGTAAAGTTAAATGTCAGCGCTGTCATTTTGATTCTGAGTTGTTAAAAGCCGTCATCATGATGCGACTGTCTGGGCCGATAGCACAGAAAATAATAATCCGGATTACTTTTAATTCGTTTTAATCCGACCTGTATTAATCTTAATTAGCAACAAGAAGAGTTTTATGGAAGCGACAGTGGAAAAAGATGACCTCGAAAAGCAGAGTGTCTGGTTACCTATGACACTTGCTGGCTCAATGTTTTTTATATTGGGCTGTATCACCTGGTTAAATGGTGCTATCACACCATTCCTTCAGCAAATGCTGGAACTGAGTCCGCTACAGGCCTCTTTCATTATTTCCTCATTTTATATCGCCGTAACCGTTGCGGGGATCCCCTCAGCGATGCTGATAAAGCGAGTTGGGTATAAAAATGGCATGGCGATTGGTTGTGCAATTATGGCGTTGTCCGCGCTGATGTATATTCCGGCAGCGAAGATGCAAATGATAGAGATCTTCTTGTTTGCACAGCTCATGATAGGTGTTGGTCAGACGGTGCTTCAGACCGCGGTAAATCCGTATGTGGTTAAAATGGGCTCAGAACGTTCCGCTGCTGTACGTGTATGTATCATGGGCTTGTTGAATAAATCGGCGGGCGTAATTGTTCCGATCGTATTCGCTGCTGTGGTTGTAAGCGGTGTTGTAAACGAGGGCGAATCACTGAGTCAGGCTCAGAAAGATATGATGGCGAATAGCCTGATTGCACCTTACCTGGGTATTGCTGGGTTGATTTTCTTATTTGCGGCATTTGCTAAATTTTCGCCACTGCCAGACTTAGTGTTTGAAGAGGAAGGTCAAACCAGTAAAGGGGAAGTGAAAGAAGCCCTGAGTCACCCTCATCTCGCTTTAGGTGTGATCGGTATTGCATTGTATGTTGCGGTAGAAGTAATCGCAGCAGATACCATTGGCTCCTACGCTTTGCAGTTAGGGATTGCTGATTACTCTGTAATGACTTCTTATACTATGGGCTGTATGTTGATTGGTTATGCAATAGGTATCGCCCTGATCCCGCGTTTTATGTCACAACAAAATGCACTCGTCATGTCTGCAATCGCTGGTATTGTTACCGTTTTTGCTGTAGTTTTAGGGGACAATGAATCGACTGCGCTAGCAAATTTATTGCTCGTTCCATTTGGTGGCCCTCAGCTACCGGATCCGCTTCTGTGTATTGCTCTGTTAGGCTTTGCAAATGCGATGGTGTGGCCTGCTATCTGGCCTTTGGCACTTGATGGTTTAGGGCGTTTGACCGGAACAGCATCAGGCCTGTTAATTATGGGTATTGCAGGGGGCGCGTTAGGACCGCTATTGATTGGCGTCGGTAATGTTGCTGGCCTTGGTGCTCAAGGTGCGTACAGTTTAATGCTACCCAGCTATCTGTTTATTCTATTCTATGCCCTGAAAGGCCATAAAATGAGAAGCTGGAAATAGCAAAAAGAATTTCTATCTGTAAAGTAGAAATAATCCCGTGTGTAATGCCACCGTAAGGTGGCATTTTTTATGCCTGAAAATCGACATAATCATTGATATGTAACGAAAATGTGTCTATATCTAGCATGAAGGAAATAGTTATGTAAACCTGAGACAAACGGACACTTGGAACTTGGGAAGCAATATAAATGCGTATAAGGCGTTTGTGGAAATAAATAAAGGAATTAACAGAAAGGAGGAAGTGGGGCGACTGACGAGGCTTGAACTCGCGACAACCGGAATCACAATCCGGGGCTCTACCAACTGAGCTACAGCCGCCACAAAATAGATAACACCTTTGTTGGTGTGGCGCGCATAATACATAAAAACACGGGCTTTGCAAAGGGTTAAATTGAAAAAAATCTCAAAGAAGTCTGTTGAGGATCCTAGTCTGTAAAGCGAATATTCATACTGGCGGAGTACACTCACCCCGCTATCTCACTCAAGTGCACACAGGAGTCACTATGGAATCAATCGTTCATTGGGTCGATGATAACTCTTCTCTTATCATTCACTACCTTTTGCAAGGGCTATTAGCGCTTGTCATCTTCTTTGTAGGTATGAAGCTGGCGAAGCTTGCTGCAAACCTCACAGAAAAGGCGTTTAACAAGCGTAAGGTAGATAAAGCTGTTGGGGCGTTTGTTGGCAATATTGCATACAGTATTGTTTTCGCTGCGACCTTACTTATGGCGCTTTCACAGGTAGGCATAGAAACGACCTCTTTTGTGGCTATTCTCGGTGCAGCTGGTTTGGCAATTGGTTTAGCGTTGCAAGGCTCGTTGTCGAATTTCGCTTCAGGTGTTTTGATTATTATTCTCAGGCCATTTAAGTCAGGAGATTATATTGAAGCAGGTGGAAAAGGTGGCAGTGTACAGCGCATTGAGATTTTTTCGACCGAACTCAGAACACCGGATAACAAAGTTATCATTATGCCAAACTCAGCGATTATGTCGGGCGCAATCGTCAATTACTCTCGAGAAAAAACACGCCGTATCGATTTAGTTATCGGTGTAAGTTACGAGGCTGATCTCAGAGAGGCAAAAAATGTGTTAAAATCCGTGCTGGACAAAGATCAGCGGATCCTGAAAGAGCCCGCGTATACGGTCGCTGTATTGGAAATGGCGGATTCAAGTGTCAATTTTGTTGTGCGGCCCTGGGTGGCGACTTCTGATTATTGGCCTACTTACTTTGACCTTGTAGAGAATATAAAATTAGCATTAGATGATGCTAATATCGAAATTCCATTCCCACAAATGGATATTCACCTTCACAAAGACTAATTAATGACAGGTTTATAGGCAATGAAATTAAAATTTTTATCTCTGTGCGTATTGGCAGCGATTAGTACGAATGTTGCTGCAGAAGACGCTCCTGCAACGAAGCCAAAACAGGAAAAAGCCTGGGATATCACCAGTGAGGTGGGCGCCATCATTACCAGTGGTAACACTGAAACTACAACGCTTAAGGGCGCGCTTAAAGCCAAGCATAACCTTGAAAACTGGCGTAATGAGTACAAACTGGACGGGATCTACAAGGAAGATGAAATCGAAAATGATGATGGCGAACGTATCAGCGAGCGTACCAATGAAAAGTACTCAGTGTCGATGCAGGGTAACTATAAGCTGAACGAAGACCACAGCCACTTGTTTATCTACGGCTCCTACGATTCGGATTACTTTGGCGCCTATCGAAGCGAAACTGTTGTGTCAGTGGGTTATGGCTTACGCCTATTGAGCCTGGACACAATGTACCTGGATGCTGAAATTGGACCTGGTATGAAACGTTTTGAGTATCAGGACGATAGTACTGAGGTTGATGAAAATGGTAACCCGCTTGCTGGCACAACGGATAATGAAGTGATTGGTGTTGCCAAGGTTGATTTTGAGTGGCAAGTATCAGATAACGCGCGCTTCACTCAAGTGGTTGGCGTGGAGTATGGTGATACCAATACCAAAACAACTTCCGAGTCAGCATTAATGACGAAGATCAACGGTTCTTTGCAGATGAAGGTGGCGTACAATATTACCCATAACTCAACAGTCGACGAAGGCAAGGAAAATACTGATACCGAAACATCTTTGACCTTAGTTTACAGCTTTTAACATAATTAACTAAAGTTATATCAAAAAAAGGGCGATAAGCCCTTTTTTTATGGCGTCATTTTTATGTAAAATACGCAATCTTTTTGGCCAATTGTGAAACAGGATACAAAACCGGATGTCTTTTAAACGTATTTTTGCAGCAACCTTGCTGGTGTTTAGTGCGGTTTCTATTGCTTTTACACCGACAGCGCAACAAATAGAACAGTTTAAAAAATTGCCAAAAAGCCAGCAACAAGCACTGGCACAACAATATGGTTTTGATTTATCCAGCATATCTAATAGTCAGCCGCAAATTGACAACACGTTTAATAGTGCACAAAGCGTTTTCCCACGCGAAGAGATGAACGAAGAAGATGAGTCAACAGATCCTATGGCACCGCAAGAAGAGCGGTTGACTCCTTTCGGGTATAACCTGTTTTCTGGTGAGCCAAGTAGCTTCGCTCCGTCAGAGATGCAGACCGTGCCAAATGACTATGTCATTGCAAGTGGTGATTCAGTGACCGTCAACTTGTATGGCAAAGTGACTTCATCATATACGGTGATGGTTGATCGTGAAGGTAGATTGAGTATTCCTGAATATACCCCGGTCAATGTTGTTGGGTTGACATATGCTGAGCTGAAAACTCTGTTAGTCGAAAAAATCAAAAGTGAATCAATTGGCCTGAATGCATTTGTCTCAATGGCTGAGTTACGCAGCATTCAGGTGCTGGTCGTCGGCGAAGCGTACCGCCCGGGCAGCTATACCCTTTCCCCTTTATCCAATGTGACACACGCATTATTTGCCAGTGGCGGTCTGACCGATATTGCTTCATTACGTAATATTGAAGTGAAAAGACAAGGCAAGACAGTAACTACGCTTGACCTTTATGATTTGTTGCTCAAAGGAGATAGCAGTGGCGATGCAGCATTGCAGTCTGGCGACGTTATTTTTATTCCTTCAGTCGGGCCACAGGTAAAAGTTGAAGGTCAGGTAAAGCGTCCTGCAATTTTCGAATTGAAACAAGGAGACACTGCTGAGTCATTGACTCGTATGTTTGGCGGATTCAAAGAAGATGCCTATTTACAAAGTGTACAAGTCAATCGCGTATTGAACGCAGCAGTAAAATCGACCGTGTCTGTCGATTTCAGTGATGCGCAGGTGAGCTATACACCTCAAGGTGGTGATGAAATTAAGGTCCATGCCATTAACGAAGGGATAGTGGATTCAGTCACTTTAATAGGTGCAGTGGCCAGGCCTGGGTATTATCAGTGGTACGAAGGCGCGACATTGGGTGACTACATTTCTGAAATGAAGACAGATCTGCTTCCACAAGCGGATTTAAATTACTCTATTATTGTCAGAGAAGGGGAGCGACTTGGAGAAATAGAGGTCGTTCAGTTCGCTTTAAAAGAAGCCCTAACTCACAAACCTATTCCGTTAAGAAAAAATGATGAGATCTACATCTTTAGTCGCTTTAACTCGCAGCAAGAGGAAGAAAAGGCACTAAAGCAATTAGCCATTACAGCCGAAGAAAAAGCGTTACAAGAGAAAGTAAAGTTATGGCACCTCTATGAACGTCGTCAGTTTGAGCAAACAGTCACCTTTGATGAGGCCATCAGCAAACTTCAAAAAGAAGAAGCGGGTGTAGAAGAAGATGAGCCAGTTCCAGGCTATGGACTGAAAGAGGGTGACACTGCTACGGTATTTGGCCGAGAGTCTTTACTGTCTCCTATTTTGGCTCAACTTGAGTATCAATCTTCCTCAATGAAAGAGAACTTGACTATCAACATTGCGGGTCAGGTTCGTTTCCCTGGGGCCTACCCTGTTTCTGTTGACATGACGACCTCTGCTGCGATTAATGCAGCAGGAGGACTGCTCGAGTCTGCGTATACTAACTTTGCGGAAATTACGCGAGTGAATAAGCGTGGCGAAATCAAACATATTAAGTCTTCTCTTATTCCCGGCACTGACGGCTACAATATTGCGCTTACTGGTCGCGATACCATCAATGTACTCATTCAGCCGAACTGGCAAGACAGCTATAAAGTGCAGCTAAAGGGCGAAGTCGTATTCCCTGGCGAGTACATTATTAAGCGTGGCGATACTATGATCGACGTACTTAATCGCGCAGGTGGCCTTACAAAATACGCTGAGCCAAAAGCCGCGGTCTTCACGCGCGAATCTATCAGAGAGCAAGAGCGTAAGCAGCTGTTCAGGTTGTCTGATGAGCTGAGAAAAGATGTGGCTGCGAGGAGCTTTCAAAAGTCGATAGGGGTGAATAATACTCTGAGCTACAGCGAGACGAATAGGTTACTTAATGACTTAGCCAATGTAGAGCCTGTAGGCCGCTTAGTCATCGATTTACCATCTATCCTGGCTCAGTCTGAATCACTGAGACTACAAGATGGTGATGCCTTATACATTCCGGGCCAACGTGATTCTGTTTCCATCATCGGAGAAGTGAACTATAGCTCTTCTCACTTATTCAAAGCTGGTACGTCTATCGAAGAGTACATCAATTTGAGTGGTGGGGTACGAGATCGTGCTGACGAAGAGAAAATATACGTGATCAAAGCAAATGGTTCAGTGCTGATCCCCAACCGAGGTTCATGGTTTGCTGTGAACAACGGTGTTGAGTTGGAAGCCGGTGATACCATTGTAGTTCCAATGGATTCGTCGCATATGGATAATTGGACGTTATGGAGCACAGCAACGCAGATTTTATATCAGTTAGGTGTTGGTGTTGCAGCAATTGCAAGAATATAAGCTAAACTAAATTGGTTTTAGGAAGTCAGTAGTGAAAGATTACATTTCAAATCAACAGGATTTTTCTACCAGCGATAGTTTTACTTTGCGGCAGTTGCTAGAACAGCTATGGCTTGGAAAGTGGATAATTATCGTTGTGTGTGCTTTAGCTTCAGTTGCGTCTGTTTTTTATGCATTGAATGAGAAAGACATATATAAAGCAGAAGTTTTACTAGCGCCTGTATCTGAAAATAACGGCGCTGGGGTCGGCGGGTTAATTTCAGGTCAACTTGGTGGTTTAGCGAGCCTTGCAAATATAAACCTAGGCTCAAATACAACGGTGAACAAAACACAGTTGGCAATGCAAATCATCAGTTCAAGAAAATTTGTTTCTGAGTTTGTTGAAAAGTACAAAATACTGCCTGACCTCATTGCCGCAAATGGATGGGACCGCACTTCGGACCAGGTTACCTATGATAGTGAGGCATATGACACAGCTAATGAACGCTGGATCAGACAGGTACCTTTCCCATTGACACAAATTCCCTCTCATCAAGAAGCACATCGGGCTTTTTTGAGAATTTTTAATGTTAATCAGGATAAGGAAACTGGCCTTATTTCAATATCTGTTCGTCATTACTCACCTACAATAGCGAAACGCTGGGTAGACAAGCTTGTGGTAGAGATAAATGAGGTAATGAGAAAGGCTGATATTTTAGAAGCTGAGAAAAGTATTTCGTTTCTGGAAAAAGAGCTTAATAAAACAAAAGTAGCAGATTTTAAAAATGCATTTCATAGCCTGATCGAAGAGCAAACGAAAACCATCATGTTTGCTAAAGTCAGGGATGAGTATGTATTTAAAACGGTCGATCCGGCTTTAGCTCCTGAACAAAAGGATGGCCCTAACCGGGCATTTATATGTGTATTAGGGTTTATGGCAGGGCTATTATTTGGTGTGTTCATAGTGGTTGCTAGGTTTTTTAGTCGTCTTAAAGACTGAGCTGAAAGAGTGTAATTTTATGAGTAATTCTAGTATTGTTCAGGTGTTATGATTTATGAGTGATATCCTACCTTTAGTTACAGCATTCTCTTTTTGCTTTCTCGTAATAAGGTTTGCACAACCTTTCGCGATTAGAGCCGGACTCGTCGATATACCTTGCTCACGGAAAAAGCATGAAGGAAGAGTTCCGCTAATTGGTGGTGTTGCAATATATATTGGTGTCTTAATTTCATCACTATTTTTCTTCGAATATTCATATCAGTATAAAGTTTACTTGGCGTTGGCGTCTTTTATCCTGGTGTTAGGTGTATTGGATGATAAGTTTTCCCTGAGCGTGCGTTTGAGGGTTGTCGCGCAGATCTTAATTGGTCTTGTGATGATCTACGAGGGAGAACTGGTACTGAGTAGTTTTGGATACATATTTGGTTTCTTCGAGCTTAATTTAGGTGTCGCTGGAAATATAGTGACTGTGATTGCGGTCATAGCAGCGATCAATGCATTTAATATGGTTGATGGCATAGATGGCCTTGCAGGTGTTTTAAGCATGGTTGCATTTGCTGGTTTAGCTATTATGTTGAGCGCGGTCAACTCTCACTGGTATTTACTTCCCGTTTTATTTATTGCCGCTATCGTTGCATTTTTGCTATTCAACTTGCGCTGGCCAAAGAAAAGCATGAATAAAGTTTTTATGGGTGATGCTGGCAGTATGTTGATTGGCTTAACTATGGTGTGGCTGTTAATCATCGGAACGGATCCGGATGTACAGGCATTTAAACCTGTTACAGCTCTTTATTTAATAGCAGTACCATTGATGGACATGGTCGCGATAATGTATCGACGAGTTAAGAAAGGGGTTTCTCCATTTAAGCCTGACAGAGAGCACTTACACCATATATTCGAGCGCGCAGGGTATACCAGGAAGCAGTCCCTTATCAGAATCGCCTCTATGTCTATTTGTCTAGCATCGCTAGGATGCTTTTTGGATAGTATAGATACACCTGATTGGATCATGTTTTCTATATTTATACTCATTTTCTCAGTTTATATCTATAGCTTACTTCATGTTTGGCGCATTCTAAGCTGGCTTAGAAAACACTAAAAGTTACATCTCGATTAGGTAATATGCAATGACAATTAAAGTTCTGACAGTCTTTGGCACCAGACCCGAAGCGATAAAAATGGCGCCTTTAGTTAAGGGACTGGAAGCAGATACCAGGTTTAATGCTAAAGTTTGTGTAACTGGCCAACATCGTGAAATGCTTGATCAGGTTCTTGAGCTATTTAATATTGTTCCAGATTTTGATTTAAATATTATGAAATCTGGGCAGAGTCTGTCAGATATTACTGCGAGAATATTGGTTGAAATGTCTCCTGTACTTCAGTCATTTCGTCCAGATATTGTCCTTGTTCATGGTGATACAGCCACGACATTTGCTGCCAGCTTAGCGGCTTATTATGAACAGATTGCTGTAGGCCATGTCGAGGCTGGTTTAAGAACTGGTGACATTTATTCCCCCTGGCCTGAAGAGGCAAACAGAAAGTTAACTGGTGCGTTGACGAGTATTCATTTTGCACCTACCGAATCATCGCAAGCAAATTTGCTGGCTGAGGGGTATGGAAAAGAGCGTATTATTGTAACGGGAAATACCGTTATCGATACTTTATTACTGGTCAAGAATAGACTAGATACGGACGCTGACTTACAGGCTGAGTTCTCGGACTCCTACTCATTCATTGATGAATCAAAGAAAATGATTTTGGTAACAGGCCACCGCAGAGAGAGCTTTGGACAAGGGTTTGAGAATATATGTAAAGCCCTGTGCTCGGTTGCAAGAGCAAACCCGGACGTCCAGGTCGTCTATCCGGTGCATTTAAATCCAAATGTTCAGGAGCCTGTGAATCGCATGCTAAAAGATATTGATAATGTCTTCTTGATTGAACCACAACAGTATCTTCCTTTCATATATTTAATGGATAAATCCTATCTAATATTGACCGACTCAGGGGGGATACAAGAAGAAGCCCCTAGTCTAGGTAAACCTGTACTGGTGATGCGAGAATCAACAGAGCGACCAGAAGCTGTGAGTGCCGGCACTGTAAAGCTGGTAGGAACAGATCCAGAGAATATAATAAATGCTGTTAATGAGCTAATATCAAACGATACTGAATACAAAAGAATGAGTGAATCACATAATCCGTATGGTGATGGTAAAGCTGTTGAGAGAATATTGAATAGCATTCATGACGTATTAAATGACAACTAATAAACTCGACTATATCGCTTTTTTAAGCAATTTATGGACCTGCCGTAGTTTATTTTTAAAAGATAATACGAGATGTGATAAATGGTTCTGCTAAAGGCTGTATTTAATATTGGTGCATCTAGGCTGATATCTGCATTCATCGCTTTTTTGATTTCAATGGTAATAATGTCTAAGTTGTCAGTTGAGAGCTTTGGACACTTTTATTTTTACCTTTCAATTATTACTTTAGCTACGACGCTGCCTGCTATTGGAATTAATAATAGCTATGTATTTAACAGCGATAAAAGCCTAGAAAGCCAGTTTATATCATTAAAGTTAGTTATGACTTTAGTTTATAGTCTGGCTTCGTATCTATTGTATTTATTAGGGTTAATATCTGACACATTGGTATTGGTTTGCTTGTGTACAGGCTTTCTTTTTTCATTTTTTGACAGTCATTTGTCAAACTTTCAGTGTAAAAAGAAGTTTAAATCATACGCAATTCAGTTACCAATAAAGAATCTGTTCATATTGTCTATTGCAATTTTCTTTCTATCATACTTCGAAAACGCAATATACATATATAGTTTGATATCAATAGTCATTTTCTTTGGATTGATATTTTATTACTTAAAGTCGTTCACTTGGAACTTAGACCTAAAGAAGTTTCAGTTAATGGCTGGCGGATTCTACTTTTTTGAAATATCGTCTTTGATAATGATAAGATCGGAGACTTGGTGGCTTAAGTACTTCACAGAGTCAGGGGCGATCAATGCAGATAGTCTGGGCATTTTTGGTGCGGCTTTTACTGTATGTACGGTAGTTTCTATTGCCTCTACAGCCATCAACTCTGCTTTGCTGCCATTTATTAAGAAAGACCATACACTACTGAGTGTTAAGAATATATTTTTCTTTTCTATAGCTGCTGTTTTATTTCTATCTGTTTACTATTTTGCACTATACTTTGTTGTTGAGATATTTTTTAAAGAGAAATTTCAAGACTCCTTGACTTATGTTCCACTTATTTTGTTGGGCATGCTTTTTAGCTTTTTAGCAGGGATTATACGCTTGGACTTAATTAGAAGGGAACTGCTTTCTTATTTGAACAAGGTATACATTGCACAGCTACTTTTGACAATTATAGCGGGATGTATCTTAATTTACCTTTATGGTATTAAAGGTGCAGTTATTGTTTTCTTTGGTGTTCGATTAATCGGTTTTATATTAATAGCAATTAAATATGATTTTAAAACGCATAAAACGTTTTCTTAGACCCTATAAGTTTAAGGCATTGGGTACCAATTCAATAGTATCCGAGGGTAAGTTTTTTGGACAAGAGAACATTTCCATCGGCAAAGCCTGCTATGTAGGGCCTGAAGCATATTGGTACGGCGCTGGCGGCATTGTTATTGGAGATGGAACCATTTTTGGCCCTCAATCAGTTGTCTGGAGCGCAAATCACGACTACGAGTCGAAACTACTGGTCCCCTATGACAGCGGTATTACAAACAAGCAAGTCGTTATTGGTAAAGCTTGTTGGATTGGCTTTGGTGCTAAAATTTGTCCTGGTGTCAGGTTAGGTGATGGGGTCGTTGTTGCTATGGGAAGTGTAGTAACAAAAGATTTTCCTGATTATTCAATTATTGGCGGAAATCCAGCTAAGGTGATTGGGTCAAGAAAAGAAGTTGAAAGCTTTAAAGCCTTATTAAAGTCAGAAAGTTACTATATAGAGTCTAAGAGATGAAAAAGTATAAATGTCTAATTCGCGGTGCTTACGGAGCTTACAACTTTGGTGATGATGCCCTTCTCGATGTCATTTACACAAAATTACTCACAAGATTTGAGCCTGCTGAAATAGGTATCTGGGGAAGCAGTGAGTCGTATATTCCAAATTGGTACCCGCAAGCAGGTGTGATATCAAAGAAAGACTTGTATAAAGTTAGCTGTGAGAATCTGATTTACGGTGGTGGAACGCAGTTCTATGACTTTGGGAAGCCTAGAAATAAAAAGCAGATCTTAGGTTTCCTAAAAAGTCCTGGTTATGCTTTTAACAAGATACAAAATAAGCTGTTTAATAGCGGTAAAAAGCCAGTCGAATATAATAATGAGATCTATATGGCTGTCGGGCTGGGTCCGTTTAAAGAGGGCTCTAAGATCAAAGAGGATACGCTTCGCAGAATGGAGCGTGCTAAGTTTGTAGCGTTACGCGATGAAAAAAGTATCGCTTATGCTGCGACGAGAGAGGTTGATATAATACAAACCGTCGATCTTTGCTTATCGAAAGAGGTTGATGAGGGCGCTAAAGATTCAGGCAGAATAGCTGTAATACTGAGAGACTGGGCGCATACCGACTCCGACTATACAATCGAGCACCTATATGCGCAACTCAGTCAACTTGATTTGACTAGAGTCGATTTTGTGACTTTTGGTAAAGATAGCCAGTTAAAAGAGTTTATTAAAGATAAAGGGCTTTCTCTCTACGAGTGGGACCCTTCCTCGATGACACTAGATACATTTCTTAAGAAATTAGGTCGTTATGAAATGATATTTTCTAGTCGCTATCATGGTGTTATTTACTCTGTGTTACTAGGTGTGCCCGTAGTCGCATTGCCTATTGAACCAAAGTTGATCCAAGCCAGTAAAGAGCTGGATGGTGTCCTTTTGTTTGATCCAAACAAACGTTTTACCGATTATGTTGATTTGATAACAGACAATTATGAAAACATCGTGTCTACGCTGCTGGAAACCAAAAAATCTAAGAATCAAGAATCAAATAAAACGATAAACTTGATGCTGGAGTCACTTTAGTATGAAGCATTTTATTATTTTGATTGATCGGTTGTATTCGTTGGATGGTGAGAGGATAACAATCGGAGGTATCCAAACATACCTTAGCGCATTGTCTAAAGTTATCCATGATAACTTTGGTGTTAAAGCTTATATATACCAAAGTGCGCAGAGAAACTTTGAAATAGAAGCTGAGCATTTCATTGTTAGGGGCGTGGATACGCAAGGGAAGATCAACCCTAAGCAAACAATGAACGCAATTAAAGAGCGCTTTTCTCCTGCTGACACACTACTTATTTGGGGATCTGATCAGTACTCGCTGCCTCAAAATACCTTTAAGTCTATAAACATTCAGCATGGGATCGGCTTCGATACTGAGGCGATGCACACGCCGATTAAAAAGCTCATGGTGAATGCAGGTTTCACTTGGCTGTATAAACTGATGCAAAGGTATAAAGCGATAAAGATTTTTGAAAATACCTCAGCTGCAGTCTGTGTTGATTATAATTTTCTAAATTGGTACAGAACGTTTAGGTCGTCCAAGCAAATTTCAAAAGATGTGTATGTGATCCCTAATTTCACAGACATACCAGACGCGCCTTTTGCTAAATCCGGCGATAGAATTAAAATTGTCTTTGCTCGTCGATTTGTCGCACGAAGAGGGGTTGATATTGCAATCCCGCTGGCGCGCTATTTGGTTGAAAAGTACGAAAATGTGGAGTTTCACTTCGCCGGGGATGGACCTAAAAAGCAGGCCGTAGAAGCTTTGGCGCAGAGCCACGAAAGGATTTTAATGACTCGCTTTGAGAGTTCAAAGTCTTTAGAGTTTCATTCAGATTATGCTATTGCCCTCGTTCCGTCAGTTGGGTCTGAGGGCACGTCATTGTCTCTGTTAGAAGCCATGGCTTCGAATTGTGCGGTGGTGGCATCGAATGTTGGTGGTATGACAAACATAGTGTTGAATCAGTTCAATGGCTCACTGGTACCGCCGACATTGGAAGCTTTTAAAGCAGAAGTTACCTCGCTCATCGAAAACCGCGAAAAACTGAAAGAGTATCAAAACAACGGGTTCAAGACGGTCAAACAGGCGTTTTCAAAATCCAAGTGGGAATCGGAATGGGTAAACGTTATTCGTTCAGTGCTGAAGTAATACTATCTAACCTGGTTTTGATGTGGATCTTCATGGCGTTGTTTCTTCCATCCATGAAGTTCTTTTTTTTCAGCCCAGTGTTAAATTTTTTGTGCCTGGCAATCGGGGTTGCCATTGCAATAACTGGCATCAAATACTTCAAAGTTGATAAAGAGGGTTTATTGGCCCTCATGATATTTTCACTTTTTTTTGCTTTATTAACGTCGTCGTTTTGGCAGGGCTACAGTGATCCCGATGCCTCATATGCAATGAAGCTCATTAGCATCGTCATGTTCGTATTTCTTACCGTCTACTTTGCGAACAAGACAGATACGTCCGGCGATTTCTTATTAAAGCTTTCCGTATGCTACGGCTTGGCGTTTTGTTTGTTTAAGTGGGTTGGCATTATTAAGGCATCTAGCGCCGGCGCTCTGAGCTACCTCAATTTGGCGTTGCCAATTGGGATGGCAGTGATCGGTGCCTATTTAATGCTCTTGAGGTCGAATGGTGGCTTAAAAAAGGCAGTAATATTACTCGCTCTTTTGTTCCTGTTGGTCTCTATGCTGACGACACCCGCCAGAGGCGTGTTATTAGGTACTTTTTTGATACTTGTTTTCATGAGTTTTCGCTATCAAAGAAAACGGCATATTGCCTATTTGGCATTATGCTTTACGCCGGTGTTAGTTTTGTATTGGGAACAGATCCAATCTGTATCCACTTTCTTTCTTTCGAAAATGGAGCGGTTGATTTTCTCTATCGAGGAAGAAGCGCGGTATAAATATTATGTAGGTGTATTTGAACTGGTTTCCGAACAGCTTTATGGCTTTGGCCTGCGGTCTTATTCCGTGTTGCTTGGTTTTTATCCACATAGCCTTTCTTTAGAGATGCTGATCGTCGGGGGCTTTGTCCTTGCCGGCGTGTTTTGGTTTATAATTTTTCTCTCTTTTACGAAAATATATAAGCTTTTAGGTTTGAAACCTGACCTAGACTACATTTATTTATTAACTGTGTACTTTTTAATTCAGTGGCACCTTTCTTATGAGTTGAGCTCAGCCTATGGGGTGTTTATTTGTCTGAGCTTCATTTTGAGTAAGTCAGTGAAGCTTCCTAGTAAAACAGAAGCTTATCCTGGGGGGAAACTTTGCGTTTAAAATCTATAGTAGCACTTTTACTTAAGCCTATTTCGGACAGAACTTTTTCTGTATTGAAATACATTATTTATCGCAAGCAATTCCCAAATTTAAATGGTCACAGCTTCAATGAGAAGATCTTGCGTAAGAAATGTGGTTTGATTTCAGAGGAAGAAAAGTCTCTGAGGGAAGTTTCCGCAGATCGCCTGCTAGTGAGAGATTACGTTGAAACTTTGAAGAGTAATGTTGAGCTGATCCCCCTGTTGTGGAGTGGCAAAGTGCTCATGAAAGAGGATTGGGAGAGCCTGCCTGATAAGTTTGTCATAAAGGCTCGACATGGTTCTCAGATGGTGCTCATTGTTGATAAGAAAATTCATAGTTATGAATTTGTACTAAAGAAAACAGAGCAGTGGAAGAAAAATGACTACTACTTACTGGGACGTGAGTGGGTATATAAAAATACCCCCAGAGAACTGGTCGTTGAAGAGTTCATTACTTTTGAGTCTGACGTTCCACCAGACTATAAGTTTTTTTGTTTGAACGGACGTGTAGAGTTGGTGCAAGTAGACCTAGATCGATTTAGTTCACATTCCCGGAATTTGTATAATCGTCACTTTGAACTACTAGATGTAAAGTTCAAATATGAGCAGGGCGAAAAAATTGCCAAGCCAAACTTGTTCGATGAGGCTGTGGAAATTGCGACCAACTTATCTAAAGACTTCGACTTTATTCGTGTCGACCTTTATGTATTAGACGATAAGGTTTATTTTGGTGAGTTAACAAACTTTCCGGAGAATGGCCTGGGATGCTTTTCACCTCAAAGCTTCGATCAAGAATTGGGAGCTAAGCTGGAGTTGAATCATGTCAAATAAGATTGCCGTCCTGATGTCAGTATATAAAGCGGACCGGTTAGAGTTTTTGAAGTTATCTGTTGAGAGCATTCTAAATCAGACTTGCCAAGATTTTCACTTCTACATCGCTGTTGACGGCCCTGTTTCAGAGCAGGTAAAAGCCTATTTGGAAGACGTGAGCTTGAACACGCAAGTGTCTATACGCTTTTATGATGATAATCGGGGGCTTGCGAGTCGTCTGAACTTATTGCTTGAAGAGGTGTGTCGTGAAAATTATCGTTATATAGCACGCATGGACGCCGATGATATCTCAGAACCAGAACGCTTTACTAAGCAATTGAGTTATATCGAGAAATTTAATGTTGATGTGCTAGGCACAGATGTGACTGAAATTGATGAGCTTGGTCAGTTTAAGCAATACAAGTCAATGACCGCCAAACACGTTGAGATCAAGGATAAGATAGTCCGGCGATGCCCAGTCAATCACCCGACAGTGATGATCAAGGCAAACTGGTTTAGAGAGAAGGGCTTCAGATATGACGATTCTCTCATGAATACTCAAGATTATGAGCTGTGGTTGAGGTTAATGAAGGCGGGCGCCGTTTTCTCAAATGTGAACGAGTCTCTTCTACAATTCCGCGTGGATAAGAATTTTTTCAAAAGAAGGAATATTAAGAAGGTGTTCAATGAAGTTAGGTTTAAGTATCTAGCCTACGTTGAATTTTCAAAAAGAATCTCTGATCTGATTTTTATTGGTGCATTTTTTATTTTGAGAGTTTCACCTAAGTTTATTCAGAAAATTGCATACAAGAGGCTTAGATAATGGGCATTTCAGTCGTAATAACCACTAAGAATAGAGTTGAATACCTGCAGCGTGCGGTTAACTCAGTGTTTGAACAGACTCTAAAGCCAGATGAGCTCATTATTGTTGATGATTTCTCTGATGTTCGTTTATCGGACAGAGTATTGAGCGACTTTGAAAATACAGCAACAGCTCACGATATACGTTTCTTGTATATCTATAACGAGAGTCCTAAAGGGGGCAATTACTCCAGAAACCTCGGGGTTTATGAATCTCAGGGAGCGTACGTTCATTTCTTAGACGATGATGACGTGTGGCTCGAGAATAAAATTGAAATTCAGCAACAAGTGCTACAAAAGAACGAAAAGCTTGGAATTGTCTATACAGGAAAGCAATTCGTCAAAGATACGGCCCTGGATACTTGTTATCGAAAGAGTAGCCATAGTGCGCAGGCGGAGTCTATTTGGAGCGGTAATTTTATAGGGTCTACGTCAGGCGTAGCTGTCAGAAGATCGGTATTTAATCTTGTGGATGGATTTGATGAGTGCTTAAAATCACTGCAGGATTATGATTTATGGATCAGAATGCTTAAGCACAGCGAAGCATGCTGGGATGGTCAATTCAATTTAATCTACACGGTGCATTCTTCAGTTAAAGGTCAAATTACCGGTAATGTGGATAAGCATATTGAAACCGTAAACTACTTGCTTGATAAGTATAAAGAAGACCTGAACGCTTTGCCAAAAAAGCAACGCAGTATTTTTGAGTCGAGACTGCAACATGTGTTGGCAAGGGCATACAGGTTGCAAGGAAATAAGTTGTTTTTTAAACACTTCATGAAGTCACTGACTTTGCGCCCTTCTCTGAGAACACTCGCACTAATATTTAATGTGCGCTGATATAATCCATTGTTTTATAGTGGTATTAGTGAGTAGTTAGTCGGGAATGCATTTTTAACTGTAAAATGGCGAAGCATGATGCTTATCTTAACTAATGTATATCACAAAGCTCTGACTGGTCGCATTTAGTATGTAAATTTGCGAGTGATGTTGCTCACATGAGCTTAGCTGCATCATTTTTATGGTCAGAACTCTAAGCATAGTTGCACGTCAATCGCTCCACTCAGTATCCACCTAAAGTCGTTAACTTGTTTGGATAGCCAGTCTACACAGCCAGGAGTTATAGGGTCGTGAGCACCGAGAAAAAGCAGCATGAATGTGATATATGCCCCGTAACTACTGGGCTATAGTTATACGGTGAGTTATCTGAAGTAGAAGATTACAGCCTCTACTTTGTTTGCTACAATGATATTTTTGAACTAGCGATAGAGTTGGTTGATTTAACTGTAAAGTAGGTTTTTTTAGAATGAAAATTACTGTCGTGGGTACTGGTTATGTTGGATTGTCTAATGCGCTTTTACTAGCCCAAAATAATTCAGTAACTGCTCTAGACATAGATGTCGAAAAGGTAAGATTGCTGTGTGAGCGAAAGTCTCCGATTGAAGACGCGCACATCTCTGAGTATTTGCAAAATGAGTCTCTGGACTTTGTTGCGACAACAGATAAATTTTCAGCATTAAAAGGTGCCGAGTTTGTAGTCATTGCAACACCAACGGATTATGATCCCGATACGAATTACTTCAACACGTCGTCAGTTGAAAGCGTGGTTAAAGATGTGCTTGAGATTAACCCTGACGCCGTTATGGTAATTAAGTCAACAGTGCCTGTTGGTTACACAGAGTCGATTAAGGACAAGTTCGACAGTGAACAGATTATCTTTTCCCCTGAATTCCTAAGAGAAGGTAAAGCACTTTACGATAACCTACATCCCTCCAGGATCATTGTCGGTGAACGCTCTGAAAGAGCAGAGACATTTGCCAGGTTGCTCGTACAGGGTGCTGAAAAAGAAAATATAGATATTCTGTTCACTGACCCGAGCGAAGCTGAAGCTATTAAGTTGTTTTCTAACACATATTTAGCGATGCGTGTCGCCTATTTCAATGAACTTGATAGCTACTCAGAATCTCATGGTCTGAATTCAAAGCAAATTATTGAAGGGGTGTGTTTAGATCCTCGGATAGGCAATCACTATAATAACCCGTCATTTGGTTATGGTGGTTATTGCTTACCCAAAGATACCAAGCAATTGTTAGCCAACTATAAAGATGTGCCGAATAATATAATTCAGGCTATCGTGGATGCTAACACTACCAGAAAGGACTTCATTGCTGATTCAATTATTAAGAAAGACCCTCAAGTAGTCGGTGTATATCGATTAGTGATGAAAAGCGGGTCTGATAATTTTCGGGCTTCTGCAATTCAAGGCGTGATTAAAAGAATTAAGGCTAAGGGTATTGAGGTGGTTATTTATGAACCAACCTATACTGAGAGCGAGTTTTTTCACTCTAAAGTTGTCAAAACAGTGGAAGAGCTAAAATCTGTTTCCGATGTGATTATTTCGAATCGACTGTCTGATGATCTAGCTGATGTCGCAGACAAGGTGTACACCAGAGATTTATTCGGTATCGATTAGTAAAAAGGTTTAATGTGAAATATCTAGTTACTGGCGCAGCAGGGTTTATCGGTGCTGCAGTCAGCAAAAAGTTGGTTGAGTTAGGGCATGATGTTGTCGGTGTTGACAACATAAACGATTATTACAGTGTTGAACTTAAACACGCAAGATTGAAATTGCTGTCTGATGAAGAGGCATTTAAGTTTATTGAGCTGGATATAGCGGATCGCAACTTGATTGAACAGTTGTTTGCTGAACAAGGGTTTGACAAAGTTATTCACTTAGCAGCACAAGCTGGGGTGCGTTATTCGTTAGAGAACCCTCACGCATATGCTGAAAGTAACTTGACTGGACATCTGAACATACTTGAAGGGTGCCGTCAAAATGCGGTAAAGCATCTAGTATATGCTTCTTCTAGTTCTGTATACGGGTTAAACGAAAAAACGCCATTTAGTACAGCTGACTCGGTTGATCATCCAATTTCTTTGTATGCAGCCACAAAGAAATCGAATGAATTGATGTCGCATAGCTATTCTCACTTATACGACCTGCCGACAACAGGCTTACGCTTCTTTACCGTCTACGGACCTTGGGGAAGGCCTGATATGGCCCCATTTATTTTTACAAATAAGATACTCAATGGAGAGCCTATCAATGTTAACAATAACGGTGATATGTGGCGAGATTTCACATATATCGATGATATTGTTGAGGGAGTGGTTCGAATCGCAGATGTTATCCCAGATAGACGTACGGGCTGGAAAGTAGAATCAGGCACACCAGCTAGCAGTTCAGCACCTTATAGTGTCTATAACATAGGGCATGGCAGTCCAATCAATCTAATGGATTTCATCGAGGCAATAGAAAGTGAGCTGGGCGTTACCGCGAATAAGAATTTTCGAGGCATGCAGCCTGGGGATGTTTATAAAACTTATGCGGATACCAGCGACCTGTTCGAGGCAACCGGCTATAAACCTCAAGTTGATGTGAAAGAAGGCGTTAAAAGGCTCGTGGATTGGTACAAAGACTTCTACAGTTAACGTTCTTTGAGTGTTCATACAACACGGTTTGAGTTTACTCTGGTGCCTTAATTTGGGTGTGTGCAAGAGTTCGATGGGGAGTGTGGTATGGGTCGCTTAACACTCTTCCCCTCAATGTACACGCAGCGTGGTGAGTGAACTCTCAGTGCTGGGAGCTAGACTCAAGTGATAAAGTTAGTATAATAAAGCCTATCATTATTGGGTTCTCAATTTGAAAAGTCCGTGCATGGAAAGCAATTAGTCATACGATATAAAGTCTGAATAGACTTATATTGGGTTCAAGGATGTGAAACTACTCTATCCTATCTATGCCCTTGTAGTGCCAGAGGTAGTCCTTAGCGCACAATATTCGTTCATTTGCTCCGATTCTGACTTCATCTTAGCTTAGTGATTGTATGATTTATACTTTATTCTGGTAGAAAGCTTTGAAGACTCAGCACTTTGTAGTTTGGTTACATTGCTAACACGGGCAGTAAAAGGTGACATGTTATGAGCAAGTATCCCTTAGGGAGAGTGCTTGTATTTTATTGCGATTTACGAACTAATTAAACGCTATGTTAATGTGAGTTCTAATTCTTTAGGGTGATTTTGTTAGGGTTGAATGGACACGATGTTTATTTTTCCTCAGGTATTTTTGGCGTTATCTAGAAAAACGAATAGCCGAATACTCCTGTCGTCTAAAGGAGCATTGCGCTTAGTTTGGTCGGATGAATATGATAGTCTCGATGTGGTAATATTTGGGTCATATAGTGGGATAGAAGCCCTTTTTAACTGAAAGTTTGTGGAGTTGGTACTTTAAGTTAGTAGGTCTTCATTTATGAATTCTGCAGAAGTAAAAGAGAGCATCGCAAAGCCTCCAGGGTAAGCAGCGCGGGCATTGGTGGATTTGTCACTTGCGATTAACAATCGTGCATGCTTTAATTGGTGCTGCGAAATATCACACCATTAAGAACTGAAAGAAATAACTATATATTTTTGGGAAAAAATAATGGCGCTAAGCTGTAAAACTATCATTGCTTCTACTCTATTTCTTGCAATGACTGGCTGTTCGATTGTTCCCGGCGGCCATTTTGAAGGAATAAGCTCAAGTGAGCAGACCGCAAGTTTGCAAAATGACCTCGAGAATATCAATATCCATTTGATTGATGCTCAACTCATTCAGGAATACAAAAGAAATCAAAATCAAGGTGATATAAAACCTATTCAGCTTAATAAAGGGGTTGATGTATCAGGTTTTGAATACCGCCTTGGTGTCGGAGATGTACTTACTATCGGTGTCTGGGACCACCCAGAATTAACAATTCCAGCTGCAGTTCAACGTACTGCTGAATTTGATGGTTTCAGAATTCAGGCTGATGGCACCGTTACTTTTGCTTATGCGCCGAATATTCCGGCTGCAGGTCGCACTGTTACCGAGTTACGTGCTGAACTGGTAGAACGGTTGAGTCGAGTCATCGAAGACCCTCAAATTGATGTTAAAGTTGTGGGCTTTAAAAGTCAGAAAGTTTACGTCACCGGCGAGGTAAACAAGCCTAACGTGTTACCTATTACTGAGACCCCGCTTACCTTGATTGACGCAGTAAACCAGGCGGGTGGATTGACCGAACACGCTGACTGGGAAGTCGTGAACTTTACTCGTGGCAATGTAACAGAGCAGATCAAGCTTGACGAGTTTTATAGTAACGGTGATATCTCTCAAAACCGATTGTTGCAACATGGAGATCTCATCCACGTGCACCGCAATGATAAGCGAAATGTTTATGTGCTGGGAGATGTAACCAAAGCAGGTAAAGTCAGCATTAATCGCTATGGTCTAAGTCTCGCAGAGGCGCTCTCTGAGGTGGGCGGGATTAATGAACGCACTGCAGACGCTAATGGTGTCTTTGTTTTGCGTAAACGTGATTTAGACAGCGATGGTGTTGTTGCAGATGTATATCAGTTGCATGCCAGAAATATAGCGTCTCTAGTGTTGGCAGAACAGTTTGAACTGGAGCCACAAGATATCGTTTATATTACTAGCGCCCCTCTTGCTAGATGGAACAAAGTTATCAGTCTCTTATTGCCTTCACTTGCAACAGTGGATGCACTACAAGATATCGACAATCAATAGTGTGAAAATTCATGTTTGATAGTGTTTTAATGGTATGTGCCGGGAATATTTGCCGTAGCCCCACGGCAGAATATGTCTTGAAGAATAAACTCAAAGGCCGAGATATAAAAGTAGCTTCAGCGGGTCTTACGGCTTTAGTTGATAAACCGGCAGATCAGATGGCTAAAGAGCTTGCATCGCAAAATGGCATTGATATGTCTGCGCATAAAGGGCAGCAAGTTAACACATCATTGGTTGCCCAGAACAGTGTGATATTGGTGATGGAGCAGCGTCATCTAGAAGACCTTTGCTCTCGTTACCCGCAAGCACGAGGAAAAACATTCTTGCTAGGGAAATGGTTAGGAGATAAAGAAATACCTGACCCATACCGTCAAAGCCGCGAAGCTTTCGAGCATGTATATGATTTAATCGATAGCGCGTGTGGCGCTTGGCAGAAGTATTTATAAGGATGAAAGAGTCAATGAATGCTCAATCAAACCTATTGAGTGGAGTGCAACCAAAGCAAACCACACAACAAGCGCAAGAAATCGATCTAATGGCATTACTAGGTGCTTTACTCGACCGCAAATTATTCATATTCGGTGTAACAGTGTTGTTCATGATAATAGGTGTCGCAGTAGCTGTCTTTAGCGCACCTGTTTATCAAGCCACGGCAATGATACAGGTTGAAGAAAAAGGGGGCTCAGTTCCTGGTTTTGACGAGCTGGGGGGAATGTTTGAAAGTACTTCTGCTGCAGTCACTGAAATTGAGCTACTTAAATCACGGAGCATTATTGGTGAGGCGGTCGATAGCCTTAAGTTAGATATCGTAGCAAAGCCAAAGCTTTACCCAATAGTCGGCGGCCGTGCGTTTCGTCAATTTACACCTATGCAGCCGGGGGATTTGGCCGAGCCGAGTTTCGCAGCATCTAGCTATGCGTGGGGTGGCGAAAAAATTGATATCTTTAAATTCTCAGTTCCAAATACCGCAATTGATCAAGAGTTTACTTTGGTAACGCTTGCAAATAATCGATTCAAATTATTAGGTGGAAATGATGAGGTTATTCTCGAGGGGGCAGTGGGAGAAGAGGTATCAAATGGTACATTCACTCTGACACTTAAAACCTTAACTGCCCGTCCTGATACCGAATTTACCTTGGTCAAACGTGATCGTTTAAACACGATTATAGACTTGCAAGCGGCCATTGGTGCAAGCGAAAAAGGCAAAGATTCGGGTATAATTAACTTAAGTTTACAAGATCCCAATCCAGAATATGCCGAAGCAGTGCTCAACAAAGTGGCGAACATATATGTGCGTCGAAATGTAGAGCGTAGCAGTGCGGAAGCACAAAAGTCTTTAGACTTCTTGGAATATCAGTTACCACAAGTTAAGAAGCAGCTAGAGGCAGCTGAACAACGTTTTAACGACTACCAGGTAAAGCAGCAGTCTGTGGACATTACGTTGGAAACCGAAGGTGTGTTAAAGCAACTGGTTAAGCTGGAGACTCAACTGCAAGAGCTTGAGCTGAAAAAGCTTGAGCTTGGGCGCAAATTTAAGCAAAGCCATCCAAGCTATCAAGCTGCGGTTGAGCAGATTGAAGCGGTAGAAAATCAAAAGCGACGCTTAGCAGCAGAAGTTAAAGTGTTACCAGAGACACAACAAGAGTTGCTACGTTTAACCAGAGATGTCGAAGTCAATAATGAAATCTACACTTTGTTACTGGCCAAAACTCAAGAACTAGATATTGTACGCGCAGGTACAGTTGGTAATGTACGTGTTATAGACTTGGCTGAAGTTAACACCTCAAAACCAGTTAAACCCAAAAAAGCACTGATTGTTGTCATGGCGATTATGCTCGGTGGCATGTTGGCAGTGGGCATTGTATTGGTCCAAAAGGCTATGCACAAAGGTATTGAAGATCCTAGTGAAATCGAAGCATTGGGCCTGCCAGTCTATGCGAGTGTACCTTATTCTGAATATCAAGTTAAACTAACTGGCTTTGCTAAAGCACGTAAAGGTAAAACGGCTAAAGCGAAATCAATTCTTGCTATGGACAACCCAGCAGACCTTTCTATAGAAGCGTTAAGAAGCCTTCGCACAAGCCTGCATTTTGCAATGATGGAAGCTAAAAATAACGTAATAGCTATTTCGGGCCCCAGTCCTGGCGTAGGTAAATCATTTATTTCGGTTAACTTAGCAACGGTTTTGGCACAAAGTAATAAGAAAGTGCTTATCATTGATGCAGACATGCGTAAAGGCTATCTGCAGACCCAATTTGGGATGCAATGGGACAATGGTTTAAGTGATTACTTATCGGGTAGGATCAGCCTGGAGGAAGCAATAAAGCAAAGCCAAGTTCAAGGCTTAGAAGTAATGACCCGAGGTCAAATACCGCCGAATCCATCTGAATTGCTAATGCACGCTAATTTTACCAAATTGATTGAAGAAGTGAGCGCAAAGTACGATCTTGTCATTATTGATACTCCACCAATTCTAGCAGTAACAGATCCTGCTATTGTTAGCGCTCATGCGGGAAGTACTTTACTCGTCACTCGCTTTGGGCAAAACCACGTAAAGGAGCTAGAAATTACGCGCAATCGTTTCGAACAAAATGGCATAGACGTGAAAGGCGTTGTATTTAACGGTGTAGTGAAAAAAGCCAGTAATGCCTATGGCTATTATGGTTACTACAACTACGAATATAAATCAGACAAATAGCAACCTTGCGATCCTGAGCTTGTCTCAGGATTTAAAATAACATGGCAACATCAGCTTAAGCCGGGCAGGCTTAGGTAAGAAATTATGAGTTTGTGAGATGAGTGATAGCTCTTATTTTGTCGAAGCAACAGAGTGAACGCAATAGCTAAGATTTAATAGTCTGACTATTTAAAGTCTTGAAACTCATATTATTTCAAATAGAAAGTAACAGAAGAAGCCACAACGTTTCTTCACAAATATGCACCAATAAAATAAAGGAACACCTGTGAAAGTTCTTACAGTTTTCGGCACTAGGCCAGAAGCAATCAAAATGGCACCTCTTGTACATGCTCTAGAGATGGACAAGCGTTTTGAAGCTAAAGTGTGTGTCACCGCACAGCACCGTGAGATGCTAGACCAGGTTTTAGAGCTTTTCAAAATCACGCCTGACTACGACTTAAACTTGATGAAAGCTGGGCAAACTTTGCCAGAAATAACCAGTCGTATTTTATTAGAGCTAACACCAGTATTAAAAGAGTTTAAACCCGATGTTGTACTAGTCCATGGTGACACGGCAACTACTTTTGCTGCAAGCCTTGCGGCATACTATGAGCAAATTGCAGTTGGTCATGTTGAAGCTGGATTACGAACAGGTGACATCTATTCGCCCTGGCCAGAAGAAGCAAACAGAAAGCTGACAGGTGCATTAACTAAGTTTCACTTTGCTCCAACAGAAACATCCAAAAATAACTTATTGGCAGAAAACTACAATGAGGAAAATGTTTTTGTGACGGGTAATACTGTGATTGATGCTTTATTAATGGTTAAGACACAAATTGAGCAAGACAGCGGTTTATCATCAACGCTTGATGCTCAGTTCCCATTTTTAGATCGATCAAAAAAGCTTATCTTAGTAACTGGTCATCGCCGTGAGAGTTTTGGTGGTGGTTTTGAGCGTATCTGTGAAGCCTTAGCTCAAACAGCGAAGGCCCACCCAGAAACACAGATCCTTTACCCTGTGCATCTGAACCCCAATGTACGAGAGCCCGTAAACCGCATCTTAAAAGATATTAATAATATTCATCTAATTGAACCTCAACAATATCTACCATTTGTTTATTTAATGAACCGTGCTCACATAATCCTAACTGACTCTGGTGGTATACAAGAAGAGGCTCCGAGTTTAGGTAAGCCGGTGTTGGTAATGAGAGATACTACAGAACGCCCGGAGGCGGTTGAGGCTGGCACTGTTAAGTTGGTTGGCACAAATATAGAGCTAATCACCTCATCTTTAACTAAGTTGCTAACAGATGAAGCTAGTTTCACTGAAATGAGCAGAGCGCATAACCCTTATGGTGATGGCAATGCATGTCAACGTATTTGTGATATCTTAGCTAGCTAATTAATACAACTTTAAATTCAAATTTCGCTTATAGCATACAGACTTTAGAAAAAGGGATACCATGTCTTTCAATACAATTTCGGTTATCGGCCTTGGTTATATTGGCTTGCCTACAGCGGCAATGTTTGCCTCTCGAAAGAAAAAAGTAGTCGGTGTTGACGTTAACCAACATGCTGTTGATACAATTAACCGAGGTGAAATTCACATAGTTGAACCTGAGCTCGATATGATTGTTCATGCAGCCGTCACAGAAAACTATCTGAAAGCGACAACGGTTCCTGAAGCTGCTGACGCTTTTCTTATTGCTGTACCTACTCCTTTTAAAAACAATAACTCTGAAATACCTGAGCCTGACTTATCTTATATCCAGTCTGCTGCCTTAGCTATTGCCCCCGTTTTGAAAAAAGGTGATTTGGTTATACTTGAGTCGACTTCGCCTGTCGGTGCGACTGAGCAAATGGCTGAATGGCTTGCAGAATCAAGAACTGATTTAACATTTCCACAACAGAACGGGGAAGAATCAGATATTCGTATTGCGCATTGTCCTGAGCGAGTGTTACCTGGTCATGTTGTACGTGAATTGGTTGAAAATGACCGTGTAATAGGTGGGATGACAGCTAAGTGCTCTCATATGGCTATCGAACTTTACAAAACGTTTGTAGAGGGGGAGTGTGTAACTACGAATGCACGTACAGCGGAAATGGCCAAATTAACTGAAAACTCTTGCAGGGATGTTCAAATTGCATTCGCTAATGAACTTTCGGTAATTTGCGACACATTAGACATTGATGTTTGGGAACTTATTTCGTTAGCAAATCGCCATCCGCGTATTAATATTCTTCAGCCTGGTCCTGGTGTAGGGGGGCATTGTATAGCCGTAGATCCTTGGTTCATCGTAAGCAAAACACCTGACGAAGCGCGGATCATCCATACTGCAAGACAAGTCAATGATTCAAAACCTGACTGGGTTATAAATAAAGTGAAATTAGCAATTTCTGACTTCTTACAGAATAATCCAAGTAAAACAGTTTCAGATGTCACAGTCGCTTGTTATGGTTTGGCGTTTAAACCCGATATTGATGATTTGCGAGAAAGCCCCGCGATGCTGATTATGAACAGCATCTCAAAAATGCATCAAGGACCAACCATAGCTGTTGAGCCCAACATTGACTGTGATCAGAAAGAACTTGGCACTGCTAAATTGGCTAATCTTGAGTCTGCAATTCAAGAGGCGGATATTCATGTAATGCTAGTTGATCATAAACAGTTTAAACAAATTTCAGCCCCTAAGGGCTTGATCGTTGATACTAAGGGGATCTGGTCATGAATCTAACAAGGGATACTAAAATTGCCATCATCGGCTTAGGTTATGTCGGTTTACCATTGGCAGTTGAGTTATCGAAGAAGTTTAATGTGTTAGGTTTTGACATTAACTCTGCTCGTGTTGAAGAGTTGCAATCTGGCCACGATTCAACGTTGGAAGTGTCAGATGATGCGTTGCAAGCTGCAGCATCATTGCGTTTTTCTAGCAATAAAAACGAACTGGCAGACAGCACGGTTTACATAGTAACTGTCCCGACTCCAATTGATGATAATAACGCACCTGATTTAACACCGTTGCAAAAAGCGTCAGAAATGCTCGGTGAGTTTGTCAAACAAGATGATATTGTCATTTATGAGTCGACGGTTTATCCAGGCGCAACAGAAGAAGTGTGTTTGCCAATTATAGAGAAGGTGTCAGGCTTAGAGTTCAACAAAGGTTTCTTTGCAGGCTATTCACCCGAACGTATTAATCCAGGTGATAAAGTTAACACGCTAACGAAAATTGTGAAAATTACGTCGGGTTCGACTCCTGAAGTTGCGGATTTTGTCGATGCATTATATGGAACGATAGTCGAGGCTGGAACACATAAAGCAAGTTCTATCAAAGTGGCTGAAGCTGCTAAGGTGATCGAAAATACGCAGCGTGATCTGAATATTGCGATTATTAATGAGTTTGCAAAAATCTTTAATCGCCTGGGTATTGATACTGAAGAGGTCCTAAATGCAGCAGGGACTAAATGGAATTTCTTAAAGTTTAAACCTGGTTTAGTTGGGGGACACTGTATTAGTGTCGACCCTTATTATCTGACATACAAGGCCCAAGAAGTTGGCTATCGCCCTGAAGTCATTCTAGCCGGGCGTCGTATTAATGATGGTATGGGGGAATATGTTGCTACTCAATTAGTTAAGAAGTTATCCAGTAAGAAAATTCATATTGATGAAGCAAAGGTACTGATATTAGGGTTTACCTTTAAAGGTGATTGTCCTGATGTTCGCAATACAAAGATTATCGATATTGTTAAAGAATTAAGAGACTTCAATATGTCGGTAGACGTATACGACGATTGGGCAAATCCAGAGGAAGTGAAGCACGAATACGATATTGACCTTATCAATGAGTTAGATGAGGGTAAATACGATGGTATTGTGCTTGCAGTCGACCACTCAGAGTTGAAGAAAATGGGTGAAAAGAAGCTGCGGTCATTTGGTAAGAAAAATCACGTACTGTACGATGTTAAACATGTATTAAAACCATCTGAAGCAGATATAAGACTTTAAGGAACTTGTTGTAGCATGAAAAATTTTGCATTAATTGGTGCGGCGGGTTACATCGCACCACGTCACCTTCGCGCCATAAAAGATACCGGAAATAACTTAGTTGTTGCGATGGATATTAATGACTCAGTAGGTATTATGGATAGTCATTTTCCAGACGCTGAGTTTTTCACTGAATTTGAAGACTTCACAGCGTATGTTGAAGATCAGGCTTTACAAGGTAATAAGCTTGATTACATCGCAATTTGTAGCCCTAACTACCTTCATGCACCGCATATGAAGTACGCTTTAAAAAATGGTATTGATGTTATTTGTGAAAAGCCATTAGTTCTACATTCACAAGATATGGATGTTTTAAAAGGGTACGAGCAAAAATATAGCGCTAAAGTAAATTCTATTCTTCAATTACGTTTGCACCCATCTATTATTGCCTTAAAAGAAAAGGTGGCTGCGGCTCCAGCAGATAAAGTATTCGATGTAGACCTAACTTACATGACCTCGCGTGGTAAGTGGTATATGAAATCCTGGAAAGGATTTGATCATAAGTCCGGCGGTGTAGCAACGAATATCGGTGTTCACTTTTATGACATGCTGCACTTCATCTTCGGTGAGTTGAAAAGCAATGAAGTGCACTTTAGAGATGAGAAAACATCAAGTGGCTATCTGGAGTATGAACGAGCGCGTGTAAAGTGGTTTTTATCAATCGATGCCAACAACTTACCAGAGAACGCTATCCAAGGTGAGAAGCTAACTTACCGAAGTATCACCATTAATGATGGTGACAACACTGAAGAGTTAGAATTCTCAGGTGGATTTACCGATCTACACACGCAAAGTTATCAAAACATTCTTGCAGGCAACGGCTTCGGTATAGATGAGAACCGTATAGCCATTGAAACTGTTGAAAATATCCGAACTCAAAACATTGTTGAAGCGGGCGATAAAGCGCACCCACTTTTAAATAAGGTACTTTAGTCTATGAGCTACCATGTACATGAAAGCGCTATCGTAGACGAAGGTGCGCAAATTGGTGCAAACACACGTATATGGCATTTTGTACATGTATGTGGTGGTGCTCACATAGGTGAAGGTTGTTCTTTGGGCCAAAATGTTTTCGTGGGCAATAAAGTTATCATAGGTAACAATGTAAAGGTCCAAAACAACGTTTCGGTATACGACAATGTCTATTTAGAAGATGATGTTTTTTGTGGGCCAAGCATGGTGTTCACTAATGTTTATAACCCTCGTTCATTCATCGAACGCAAAACAGAGTATCGTGACACGATAGTAAAGCGAGGCGCAACACTGGGCGCAAATAGCACTGTTGTGTGTGGAGTTACTATCGGTGAATATTCTTTGGTCGGAGCCGGTGCTGTGATAAATAAAGATGTTAAACCGTTTGCATTAATGGTTGGTGTGCCGGCGAAGCAAATTGGCTGGATTAGTAAATATGGTGAGCAGCTAGAGCTGCCAATAGAAGGAAATGGTACTGCGATCTGTGAGCACACAGGTGAGCAGTATCAATTAGAAAATGGCTTTGTTTCAATCAAATAATTATTACAAGTAATTAAAAATGCAATTTATAGATTTAGCTGCGCAATATCAGCACTTAAAAGACAAAATTGACGCCCGAATTCAAACCGTATTAGATCACGGTCATTACATTATGGGACCTGAAGTTCAAGAGTTAGAGCAGCAGTTGTCCGAGTTCGTTGGCGTTAAACATACGGTGAGTTGCGCTAATGGTACCGACGCATTAACACTTGCGCTGATGGTACTAGAAGTTAAAGCGGGGGATGCCGTTTTTTGTCCAACGTTTACGTTCTTCGCTACGGCGGAAACTATCGCATTTGAAGGGGCAACACCGGTTTTTGTTGATTCAAATGCGCAAACATTCAATATTTGTCCGGTGGACTTAGAGAAGCGTATCGAAGCGGTAATAGCGGAAGGTAAATTAAAACCAAAAGCAATTATTGCGGTTGATCTGTTTGGTTTACCAGCTGATTATCCCGCGATAAGAAAAATTGCGGACAAGTATGATTTGAAAGTTATCGAAGATGCTGCGCAAGGGTTCGGCGGTGAAATCAACGGTAGGCGTGCAGGTTCATTTGGTGATATTGCTACCACCAGTTTTTTCCCGGCGAAGCCCTTAGGTTGCTATGGTGATGGTGGTGCGTTATTCACAGATAATGATGACTATGCAAAGCTCCTAAGATCATACCGTGTGCATGGTAAAGGCAAAGATAAATACGATAACGTGCATATTGGTATGAATTCTCGCCTTGATACCATTCAAGCTGCAATTTTACTTGAAAAGCTAGCTGCATTTCCCGAAGAGTTAATTAATCGCAATCAAGCTGCAGAAAGGTATTCTTCTGAATTAGCTGGAAAGTATGAAACGCCAGTTGTGCCAGAGGGCTATTTAAGTTCCTGGGCACAATACACGCTAAAGACAGAAAACCGTGACGCAGAAATGGCGAAGTACAAAGATCAAGGTATTCCGACCATGGTTTACTATGGTACATGCATGCATCAACAAACTGCATTTAAGGAACTTGGTTACCAGGAGGGAGACTTTCCTGTTGCAGAAAGCTTAGCAAAAACGGTATTTAGCTTGCCAATGCATGGTTATATGCAAGTAAATGGGTAACTCATATCTTAAAAAAGTTGCCACTTTAGTTAGTGGCACAGTTTTTGCTCAAATGTTCTCTCTTGGAATTTACCCCCTACTGACGAGATTATTTGATGCAGAACAATTCGCTTTATTTGGTGTTTTTCTTTCTATTACAAGTCCTCTGGCCATTTTTCTAACATTACGTTACGAAGCATCTATCGCTTTGCCGAAAAAGCCTGTGGACTCACTACATTTGTGGGCCGGTAGTCTACTACTGGCTGCTATGATAGCTCTCTTGTGCTTTATCATTACAAGTATATTTAGCGAGTCAATAATAAGCCTATTTTCTGGGAGAATTAGCGCTGATGCTCTTTATCTAGTACCTCTGGGCGCTTTTACAATTTCGCTGTTTCAGGCAACTACATATCTTGGCATTTCTAAATCAGCATTTGTATCAATCTCTAAATCCAAAGTGGTGCAGAGCGTCACTATCGGTTTAAGTCAGATCGCGCTAAGTGTAGTGTTCTTCGACTCTCTATTGTATGGCTTTATTTTGGGTCAAGTTTTTGCAAGTGCTTATTTAATATATGTACTTAAACCAGATATAAACAAGGTGGAAAGTCACTTGTTGAAGCATAACGGGGTAAAATATATTGATTACCCCAAGTATAATGCGCTTCCATCTTTTATCGATACCTTTACCTTGCAACTGCCTGTATTACTTATTGCAACAGGTAGTGACTTTGCAGTGGCTGGTTTTTTTACATTGGTATTTAGAATTCTCGCTGCGCCTTCAGCTGTTATCGGCCATGCGATTGGGCAGGTATATCTCAAAGAAATAGCAGATAGATTAAATTCTGGTAGTACATCGCTAGCGGATGTCGTATTTCCGACTCTAATCAAATTAGTCATTTTGGCCATACTTTCATTCACTCCCGTTGTATTTTTTGGTGAAGAGCTATTTGGTTTTGCTTTTGGTGAAGAGTGGAAAAGAGCAGGAGAATATGCTGAGATAATTGTTTTTGCTATTGCTGCACGATTTATTGTTTCCCCATTAAGTACTATCTTAGGGGTAACAAACCACCTTAAGCTGGGAGCAATATGGAAGGTACTCTATTTTTTAAGCTCTTTTGTTATCTTATCACTCTCAATTGATAAAGGGACTGAAGAGTTTATCTTTTGGTTTGTCGTTAACGAGCTTGTAATGTATGGATTATATTTATGCGTCATCTGGTACGCGAGCGTAAATATCAAGGTTAGGAATGTTTAAATGTGCGGTTTAGTTGCTGTTATATCTAAAAATAGGAATATTAATTTACAAAATCTGGTTTCAATGAATGATGCCATTGAACATAGAGGACCTAATGACGAAGGTTATTTTTTCCTTAATACAGCTGATAGTCAGTTGGATGGGAAAAAAGCAAAATTTTTAGAGCATGACTCAATTTCGGCATCTATCGGCTTTGCTCATAGGCGCTTGTCCATACAGGACCTAAGTGATCTCGGACATCAACCAATGTGTTATATGGACCGTTATTGGATTGTTTATAACGGAGAAGTATATAACCATATTGAGATAAAGGAAGAGCTAGAAGAAAAGGGTTATACATTCAAATCTCATTCAGATACGGAGGTTATCCTAGCTGCGTACAGTGAGTGGGGAGAAGATTGTGTAAAGAAATTCAACGGTATGTGGGCTTTTCTTATATTTGATACCAAAGATGAAACTGTATTTGTTTCCAGAGATAGATTTGGTATTAAGCCACTTTATTATTATGAAAGTGAAGAATCTTTAGTTTTTGCATCTGAAATAAAGTCTTTAATGGAATATGAGTCGATAATTACGGAGCCGTGTAAATCATACTGCGAAGATGTTATTGATAGTGGTTCTCAGGAACATATTAAGCAGACTGCATTTGAAAATATATATAGGTTTGATTTCTCTTCTAATGCAATAATAAAGTTAAATGATACTAAACTGTCTTTTTCTGAGTCTCGTTTTTGGGACTATGAAGTCAACTTATCAAATGAGAAGTTTTGCGAGAAGAAAGCAAAAGAAATCGCTGATGACTATTACGAACTTCTAAAAGATGCTGTCAGGCTGAGACTGAGAGCCGATGTTCCTTTTGGCAGTGCTCTTTCTGGTGGCCTGGATAGTACCGCGATAGTTTATTTAATTGAAGAAATATTGAAAGAGCAGGATTCAGCTTATAAGCAACAAACATTCTCAACAGTTTACGATAAAAAGGAAGATAAAGAGTGTGACGAAAGTTATTACATAAAACTCATAACCGATAAGTTAGGAATTAAATCTAATACTATTGTTCCGACTGAAGATGAGTTTTTAGAACTGCATGAGTTAGTTGTCAAGAATCTAGAGAGTCCTAGTGCTGGCACGGGGATGGGGGGGATCTCTACATATACCCTTATTAAAAACTCAGATGTAGTTGTTACACTTGACGGTCAGGGGGCGGATGAACAGCAGGCCGGTTATCTATATTATATTAGTAATTATCTTTTTAATATCCCTTTAATCGAGGCAATTAAGCAGTCGTTAAAGTTAAAGTCCATACCTATGGCTAAAACACCTATTGCACTGGGCCTTTCAGCATGCCTAATGAGATGCGTTATTGGTAAAAAGCTTAGTGAAAAGATATTATCCAAAGTATTAAAGAGAGACATGTCTAGATTTTTAATACCTCTTAATGAGCTTTTGAAAAAAGAATCTAACAGTAACTTGATTAATTTAATTCATTACTCAGATAGTCGCTCAATGTTATTTTCAATCGAATCTAGAATGCCTTTTATGGACTATCGACTGGTCGAGTTTACAGCGAAAATTCCCGCTTGCTATAAAATACACAATGGTTGGACAAAGTACTTCGCTCGCTTAGCATTTGATAAACGTCTACCTGATGAAATTTGCTGGAGAAAGGATAAAATGGGTTGGCCTGTTCCAGATAAAAGATGGTTCAATGGTCCTTTAAATACCTTTGTCAATGAAAGCATTAAGCAGTGCCCTTTAGTTAACAGTATCAAGGAATTGGAACTGGAAAAAGACATTGTGACGACGTACGGTGTTGATAGCTCGGTTAGACTACTCAATGTGTCATCATGGAATAAAGTATTTTTTGGTAAGTAACAAATGTATTTTTTAAAACCAAAAAGCTTAAATAATTTTATAAATATCGATTAAAGGATGCTCTCTAATGAAAGGTTGTGCACTTATTCTGGGTGGTCATATTAATGGATATTCAATAGTTAAAGAACTTTCTCAGGACAAAGAAATCGATATCCTACTAATGGATTATGGTCATTCGATTGCCAAATATAGTAATAAGTGCACCTATCACGGGTCTATTCCGGGTAATGATGACGATTTTATTAAAAAGGTCCGCTTGTTATTTGAATGCCACGGAAAGGTTGTTATCTACCCAACAGATGATGAACAATTGGAGTTACTACATAGAACTTATGATGCTCTAGTGCAATATGCATATGTTCCAGTAAATCCAACCAACTTATTGGATAATCTTGATAAGTCAAATCAGTACAGTTTATGCGAGGATATTGGAATACCGTATCCCCGCTCAATGACAATAGAGACTGTTTCTGACTTAGATGAAGAGGTTAATTTGATGTTTCCTCTTTTAATCAAGCCAAATACTCGAAAGGACTTGTCAATTCCGGTCTTTAGGAACAAATATTTTGAGAGTCATGAACATTGGCTAAATGCTAAACAAGAAATTGCCGACTTTATAAGTCAGGGAGTGACTTTCTTGCTATCTGAGTTCATACCCGGTGATGACACTAATATTTATGCCTACACATGCGTACAAGACAAAGATTCAAAAGTTAGAAATGAATGGATTGGAAAAAAGCTAACTCAGTATCCAAACGAATACGGTGTTTTCTGTAGCGCTAGTAATGACTCGCCACAAGTAGTACTCACGCAAGGAAGAAAGTTGGTGGAAGCTATGAGAAATATTGGTGTTTGCGAACCTGAGTTCAAGTATGATCATCGTGATGGTTTGTACAAGTTAATGGAAACTAACCTGAGATCTATGATGTGGCATAGAGTGGGATGTATAACAGGTGTGAACTTACATTTAACTCAATACTACCTAGCTACCAACCCCGATAAAGTAAAACATGAACAGCAAGAGCTTGATGAACCTCAGCACTTAGTGTTGATGTTGCATGAAATACCAAACCTAATTGCAAGAAAGGGATACTTCAAGCACTTCAAAGCAAATATATTTGGTAAAGGAAAACGGACCTGGGCTGTTTTAGACAAAACAGACTTAAAACCTTTTTTTGTTAGTATCCCTTTGCTTTTTAAAATGATGGTATCAGCATGCCTAAGACGTTTAAATCTTCGATAATTCAAATTGTAAAAAGATATAGCCTTAGACTCAAGGGAGTATTTTTATACAATAATACAGTTTGTAGTAATGTGGAATTTAGGGGGACTGCCAAAATAGAACCTTATTGCAGGTTAGTTGGTGCTCCTAAGATATCATTTGGTAATAATTTCTATGCCAATGCACATTGTCACTTTCTTGGTGAAATAACGTTTGGCGACGATGTAATGATAGGGCCAAAAACCGTTATTTGGGGACGTGATCACGGAATTGAATTAGGGAAGCCAATGAAGAGTCAGCCGCATATTAATGCTCCAATTAATATTGGAAATGACGTTTGGATAGCTGCTAATGTAACGATTCTAAAAGGTGTGACTATTGGCAATGGAGCAGTTATTGGGGCTGGTAGTGTCGTCACAAAAGATGTTCCTGAGAATGCGATAGCAGTGGGTAACCCGGCAAAAGTAATTAAATATCGAACCTAAAATGAAGCTTATAATAACAGTCCCAGAAAATAGTATTCTCGAGCTAGAATATAGCTTGGAAGTTGTTTTTCAGAATATATTATCTGTTGAATATGAGGTTAGAACTCATGGAATGGATAATTTAGTAATACATAATCAAGAAGATGATAGTAAGCGATTAGTATTTAGCTTATGCTTTTTTAAACTACTGTCCGGAATAGCTTATAGTGAAAGTTTGACACCAGATGAAGTGTCATATTTGGACCTGAGTAATTACATTTCAGACTATAAAGAAAGAATGCTGCCCGTTTTTTTTGGTGAGGCTTCAGTCGAAGTTGGTGAAGAGATTTTTATTAGGTTTGACCTTTTCGGAACCATATTCTTTATGCTGAGTGGTCTGGCGTCCGCAAATAATACTGGTATAGATAAGCATGAAAGGGAGATTGGGGGTAGTACTTTTTTACATAGGAATGGTCTAATTTCTCGACCTGTAGTAGATGAGAATGTTTGGTTCTTGCTGTCGTTGTTAAAATCACATCTAAATGTTGATATAAAACGAGTTCGTCAGCCAAAAATAACTCTCACCTGCGACGTCGATCATCCTTTTTACAGAACAGGTGGTAGCCTTTCCAGGTATATCAAGGCCTTTGCTTCAGATCTATTGATTAGAAAGCAGCCTGCACTGTTCCTTAAGCGCTTTGCTAATTTGATTTGCTCAAACTTTAGCTGCTATAAGTTTGATCCTTATTATACTTTTGATTGGTACTTAGAACAGCTGGGTAAGAATAAAATAAAGTCAAGTTTTTATTTTATTTGCGATCATACACATGAACAGTTAGACGGATTCTATGACATCAATGAGGTGCCGGTGGGAAACCTTATTCTGAAGCTTCACAAAGCAGGGCATAGTATCGGTGTACATAGTAGTTATAATTCGATACTTGGTATAGAACAAATAAAAAAAGAAAAAAAGATTTTTCAAGAAAGGACCCAAGCCCTCGGAATTAACTTGAACTCATATGGCAACCGTCAGCACTATTTACGCTGGAAGCCCTACTCCACACCTGATTATCTTAATGAAGCTGGATTTGAATATGATAGCACAGGCTCATTTGCTGACTTATGTGGGTTCAAGTATGGTACGTCTTTTTCCTTCCCAATGTGGAGCTTATCAGCAAAGAAAAAATTAAAACTCATTCAAAAGCCTTTGATATTGATGGAAGCTTCTTTGCTGTCTGAAGATTATATGAATATGGGTTATGAAGAATCAGTGCCCTTTATAAAGGAAATGTATGAAACCTGTGTTTATTATGGTGGCTGCTTTAGAGTGCTCTGGCACAATTCACATTTAGTTTCTCAAAATGACAAAAGGCTATTCGAGTATATCTGTAAGCTAAGTGGGTCTTATGAAAGTAGATAAAAACACTATTGCATTTTTTACTTCTGTTGTGCTGTTTCGAGTTATTCTCGAAGTTTCATACGTATACCTTATCCATCCGATCTATGGCGATAGCTACTTACATTTTGGACTTTCCTTTGAAACAGTATCATATACACTAAGTTGGGCTCTTTTTATATTCTCATTAAGGTTCTTGAAGCCAAATATGAATAAAGTGAGTGACTTCGCTTTGTTGACGATTATAGTTAGTGTTTTAACTCCAGTGAGTGTTATTTCTGCATATGACTCACAAAGAAGCTTTATTCCTTTTGTTTTGCTATTCATACCTATCATATTAATATGGGCTTTTTGCGATAAGAAGCTAGTTAAGCCAATAAAGGTACCACAATTTAAAAATAGCGTTCTAATTCTTAAAGTTGTGTCCTGGGCAATGGTATTGTATTTGGTTTTTTTGTATATAGTAACCGGGGCAGTTTTTAATGCTAATCTGAATTTTACAAAAGTATATGAGTTTAGAGATGTTAATTCCCAGCTTACAGATGTTGGAGTATTAAGTTACTTGAATATCTGGGCTTATAAAGTTTTTGCCGCCTTCTTGTTTTGTTATTTTTTACTGAAAAGAAAGTTTGGTATTTGTTTATTTCTTTTTGGTGTATATACCTTTTTCTATTCTATTAATAATCACAAAGCTGTATTCTTTTTGCCATTTTTACTGTTCTCCATTTGGTATTATTTTAAGAAAACCAATTCTGCGCTGGTTATTCCTTTGGGGTTAAGCTTTCTAGTCTTCAGTGTTTTAGTAGTAAATATATTTGTAGATATTCAGTATGTGGCTTCTATGGTAATCCGTCGCTTGTTTTTTGTGCCTTCCGGAATGACTTTTGATTACTATGAATTCACAAATATATATGGCTACGTATACTGGAGAGATTCAGTTTTGTCTTTTCTAGGTGGCTATCAACATGATCTTCCTTTAAGTTTTGCCGTTGGTAAGCATCTCTTAAGTAGTGAGCTAGGCGCTAATAATGGTTTTGTGAGTACAGGCTATGCGCATGCTGGGGTCTTTGGAGTCATATTTTACTCGATGATGTTTGCATATGTACTTAGGTTAATAGATCATGTAACCGAGCGAGGTTTACCTTTGTGGTTGGCATTCGCACTTACTGCAATACCGATAAGGGCTATGGTAATTTCTAGTGATTTTTTCACTGTGATGCTTACCCATGGACTTCTTTTGTCAACTTTAATTGTTTTACTTTTACCTAAAAATGAACAAAGCGATGATTAAAAAAGAAAATAATCTGGAGATAATAAGACTTTTATTAGCTGTCCAGGTAATGATAGTGCATGTCTTCCATCATATAGACAACACCTATTTTCATTTTTTAGAAATGGTGCCAGGTGTACCTGCGTTCTTTTTCTTAAGCGGATTTTTAATTTATGCCTCTTATGAGAAATCAAGCAGCCTATACAGCTATATGAAGAATCGTTTCTTGCGGCTGTTTCCAGCCCTCTTCTTTGTTACAGTTGCATCCAGCATCTTAATTTATTTCTTTAGAGTCAATAATGGCTTGTATGACAACGACTTCATTCCGTTGTGGACCATCGCACAGTTTACTTTAGGTCAAGCTTATAACCCCCATCAGCTTAGAGATTTTGGTGTAGGTGTTTTTAATGGTTCACTTTGGACCATCACTGTTGAGATTCTATTTTATATTGCAGTTCCTATAATTGCTTTTCTGTCTAAAAAAGTTAAAGGAACTCTTTACATTTTAGGTGTATTGTCTTTTTTGATATATGCGTTTGGTCCAGATTACTTAGGTTTTCAATTTGCAATGGGTAAATCGCTATATGACTTTCTGAGTATCACTCCAATAGTGTGGGGTTGGATGTTTATTTTAGGCATTATTACATACAAAAAGTTCTACTTGATCGAGAAGTACATAAAATACTTTTGGCTTTCTATAGTGCCGATTGTCGCCTTTGCATTTGCTGGGGGAGAAGGCGTGCTATTTGAGAATCAGGGAAATAGACTTGGCGTAATATACTTTATATTTTACGTGGCATTTATTGTCTACCTTGCGTTTTCCATTAAGCCGATCCCATTAAAAATTGATTTAAGTTATAGCCTCTACATATGGCACATGCCAATCGTTAACTTTTTATTAGTGATGAATTTAAGTAATGTTTATTATGCGATGGCTGTAACTTTAGTTATTTCCGTTTTTTCTTGGTTCTATATTGAAAAGCCGTCACTCAAACTTAAAAGAAGCGGTCTATTACGCTCTATTAATAATCAAGGTTCTGTATGAGAATACTGCATATTTGTCTATCAAACTTCTATATCGATGATGTGTCATACCAGGAAAATATGCTTGTTAAAGAGCATGTCCAAGCTGGTCACGAAGTTAAGATTTTGGCGTCTACAGAAGTGTTCGATAAAGATAAGAAGCTAACTTACGTAAAGCCTAGTACTTACACTTGTGCCGAAGGTGCAGAAATTACCAGGATTGATTACTTAAACATTCTGCCCAGAAAGTTAATGGCGAAATTAAGAATCCATTCCGGCGTCTATGACTTTATCAAAAGTTTTGATCCAGAAGTAATTATGTTTCATTCAATGTGTGGTTGGGAGCTTCTCACTGTATGTAAATATATAAAGAATAATCCAAATGTAAGAGTGTATTTTGATAGTCACGAGGATTTTAATAATAGTGCACGAAACTTTGGGTCTAAATATTTGCTACATTATTTGTACTATCGTCCAATCGCTAAAATTGCTAGTAAATATGCGCGAAAGATTCTCTGTATCTCTTTAGAGACAATGGATTTTCTAAGTGACTTTTATGGAATAGACAGAGACCGTCTCGAGTTTTATCCTCTCGGAGGCGTAATTAAAAGTGAGCAAGCGTATTTGGACTCACGACAGAAGGTTCGCGAAAGTCTTCAAGTGACGGATGAGCAGATTGTTTTCATTCAGTCTGGAAAGTTCACAGCAAGAAAAAAATTAATGGAATCACTTACTGCATTTACAAAAGTAAGAGATGACAATTTTGTTTTTTTGATAGCAGGTATCCTGGACACTCCTCTAGAGAATGAAGCTTTGAAACTTATCAGATCAGATAGTAGAATTCGCTTTCTAGGTTGGCAATCTCCTGATGATGTTGATGGCCTGCTTGACGCCGCGGATGTTTACCTTCAACCAGGTACGCAATCTGTGACAATGCAGGCTAGCTTGTGTGCTAGATGTGCAGTGATAATTGATGATGTTAAGAGTCATAAGCCATATCTGAAAAATAATGGCTGGTACGCGAACAATGCGGATTCTATTGTCGAGGTGTTAACGAGTATCAGTGAACAAAAATGCAGCATTTCCTCTATGTCAGAAGAGTCATTCAAAATTGCGAAAAGCTTGCTAGATTATAAACAACTTGCACTTAGGGTTTTAAACTAAAATGAATACAGATACAAAATCGCAACATACAATTTGTACAAATTGTGTGATGGATACAACGGACTCTAAAATTACATTTGATGAAAATGGAGTGTGTGATCATTGTAATACCTTTTATACGGATATAAAGCCAAATTGGCATACTGACGAAAAAGGCTGGGCTGAGATATCAAAAATTGCAGAAGATATTAAGAAGGAAGGTCAGGGGAAAGAGTTTGACTGTATTATCGGTATGAGTGGTGGTATCGATAGTTCATATTTAGTTTACTTGGCAAAGGTGAAATTGGGGTTACGTCCCCTGGTATTTCATGTTGATGCAGGGTGGAACTCTCAGCAGGCAGTGCATAATATAGAGCAAATAGTTGACCGTCTGGGCTTAGATCTGTACACCGAAGTGATTGACTGGGAGGAAATGAAAGATCTCCAGCTATCCTTTTTTAAGTCTGGGGTTTCTCATACTGATACGCCTCAAGACCATGCGTTTTTCGCGACAATGTATAAGTTTGCGTCAAAGCATAAAATTAAACATATATTAACTGGTGGTAATTACTCCACTGAATGTATCAGAAATCCCATGGAGTGGATGTATTTTCAATCAGACTCTAGACAGATTAAAGATATTCAGAAAAAGTTTGGTACCAAAAAGCTCAAAAACTTTCCGTTGACAAATATTCTTTGGCATAAAGTATATTTGCCTTATATAAAAGGTATAAAAGTTTACAGGCCACTTGACTTTATGCCGTATGATAAAGAAGAAGCAACCCAGTTTCTTGTAGACAACTACGGTTATCAACGGTATGCCCAAAAACACTTTGAATCACGCTTTACAAGATTCTATGAAGCTTATTGGCTTTATGAAAAGTTTGGTTATGACACTCGCAAGGTGCAGTACTCTAGCTTGATCGTAACAGGTCAAATGACGAGAGAGGATGCATTAGAGCGACTTAAAAAACCACCATATGATCCAGAAACAATTCAGGATGACTTCAACTATATTGCAAATAAACTAAGCATTACACCTGAAGAGCTGAAAGGCTATTTAGATGCTCCCAATAAAACGTATAAGGACTATAAGAACCAGCAGTCTATCTATAACATTGGGGCAAAGGTTATGCGTAAATTGGGTCTAGAAAAAGGCGGTAAGCGATGATTGCTATAGTTGATTATGGCTCCGGCAATATTCAAGCTATTCAAAACATATTTACCAAGCTTAAGATTGAGACCTTTTTTGCAAGTACGCCAGAAGACTTGAAGAAGGCTGATAAGATCATCTTGCCAGGGGTAGGCGCTTTTGACGAAGCGATGACACAGCTTGAAAAGTCAGGCATGAGAGCAGCGTTAGATCATTTTGCAATGGTTGAAAAAAAACCTGTTCTTGGGATTTGTGTTGGATTGCAGGTAATGGCCAAGGGGAGCGATGAAGGTGAATTACCTGGGCTTGGTTGGTTCGATGCTACGGTCAGAAAGTTTGATGAATCAAAGATAGAGTTTAAGCCAAAGCTGCCGCATATGGGGTGGAATGAGATTGAACCGACAGAAGCGCACCCGCTATTGAATGGGATAGATTGCGAAAAAGGGTTCTATTTTATCCATTCATATTATTTCGATGCGCATGATTCAACAGATGTCATGATTAAAGCCCACTATGGCATGGACTTTTGCTGCGCTGTGAGAAAGGACAATATATTTGGGTTCCAGTTCCACCCTGAGAAAAGTCACTCGAATGGAATTAACTTATTTAAGAATTTCGCTGAGTTTTCATTATGTTGAGATCAAGAGTATCCCCATGTTTGCTCGTTCACAATAAAGGGCTAGTTAAAACTGTAAAGTTTCAAGACGCAAAATATGTTGGGGATCCAATCAATGCGGTTAAAATCTTCAATGAAAAAGAAGTTGATGAACTGATTGTTTTAGACATTGATGCGACGGTTGAAAACAAATCACCGGATTATCAAATGATTAAGCATTTGGCTAACGAAAGTCGTATGCCATTATGTTATGGAGGGGGCATTAAAACTCCTCAACAAGCACAAGAAATCATTAAGTTAGGTGTAGAAAAAGTCGCTATTTCTAGCGAAGCGCTAAGAAATCCATCGGTTCTTCGCGAAATGGCAGATATAATTGGCAAACAAAGTGTGGTTGTCGTTTTAGACGTCAAGAAATCCTTATTTGGTAGTTACGAAGTTTACACTCATAACGGAAAGAAAAAAGTTAAAAAGAAGCTCGAGCAAGTAATTTCAGAGTTAGAGCAAATTGGGATTGGTGAATTAGTCATTAATTCAATCGATCAAGATGGAATGATGAAAGGCTACGACATGAAGTTGGCCGAAAAAGTACGAGATCTTGCAAATGTACCGCTCACAATACTAGGTGGAGCGGGTTCTCCAGATGATGTTTTGAAGCTAATTGAGAAGTTTAAAATTATAGGCGCTTCAGCTGGCAGCCTTTTTGTGTTTAAAGGCGTGTACAAGGCTGTTTTAATTAGCTATTTACCAGAACCAATTTTATCGAAAATAAGAGAGATTGCACATTTAGGGAAGCGAAACTGATTTTTCTGAAGGTTAGTTAGCTTTCTTTTAGTGATGCCAATACTTTGCTAGCAATTTGGTGTTGATTGTGACCGGTTAGGTTCCCAGCACCAAGAGCATCATAAATATCAATAATATATTAGGACAAATTGAGGATTTACTGTGTTACAAGTACTCCAAGACTTAGAGAAAGGCGGAACTTCTATCATCGAAGCACCTGTACCTCAATCAAAATCAGGGCATTTGATTGTTAACACCTCGGCGAGTTTAATTTCTGCGGGAACCGAAAGAATGCTGGTAGAGTTTGGTAAAGCCAGCTATCTAGATAAGGCCAGACAACAACCCGAAAAAGTAAAAATGGTGCTTGATAAAGTCAAGACTGATGGATTAATGACAACATATGATGCTGTTAAAACAAAGCTAGGCCAGCCTTTGCCTCTTGGTTATAGTAACGTCGGGGTCGTTGCCAATGTAGGAAAAGGTGCAGATCAGTTTAAAGTAGGCGACCGAGTTGTATCGAATGGTCCTCATGCAGATGTTGTAAGAGTGCCTAAAAACCTATGTGCAAAGATCCCTGATAATGTCTCGGATTATGAGGCAAGCTTTACGGTCGTTGGTAGTATTGGTTTACAAGGTATTCGTCTAATTCAACCTACTTTAGGTGAGGCTATCGTAGTAACAGGTGTTGGCCTGATTGGTCTGATGACTGTGCAGTTACTTATAGCGCAAGGATGTAGGGTTCTTGCAATTGATTTCGACGACGCCAAATTGGCACTTGCTAAGCAGTATGGTGCAGAAATTTGCAATCCTGGAAAGGGGGAAGACCCCGTTGCTACTGGTATGGCTTTCAGTCGTGGCAATGGCGTAGACGGAGTCGTTATTACAGCATCTACTAAATCAAATGATCCAGTTACTCAAGCTGCCAGAATGTGCCGTAAGAGAGGGCGAGTTGTTTTAGTTGGTGTTGTCGGTTTGGAACTAAATCGTTCTGACTTTTATGAAAAAGAAATTAGCTTTCAAGTTTCCTGCTCATATGGCCCTGGTAGATACGATGAAGAGTATGAAGATAAAGGGAATGACTATCCTTTAGGTTTTGTGCGCTGGACTCAGCAACGAAACTTTGAAGCAGTACTCGATATGATGTCTAGCGGTAAACTCGTTATCGACGAATTGATAACAAAGGTGTTTGAGTTTGAAAACGCACAAGATGCATACGAATTACTTACAGTAGATAAATCTGTTTTAGGGTTGATACTGAATTATCAATCAGCGGTCGATAAGCGTCATACTAATATCCTACGTTTAGCAGAAGAAACTGCAAGGCCTGTTTCTGCAAACCAGCCTTCTGTTGGTTTTATTGGCGCAGGTAATTATGCTTCCAGAACTTTAATACCTTCATTTAAAAAAGCGGGTTGTAGGTTGCATTCGTTATCTACTTCTGGAGGTGTTAATAGCTCTATTTACGGCAAAAAATTGGGGTTCGAAAATGCAATTAGCGACACCGATTCTTTGTTTACGAATGATGAAATAAACACTCTAGCAGTTGTTACTCAACATAACTCTCATGCTCACTTTGTCTGCAAAGCTCTAGAGGCTGGCAAGCATGTTTTTGTTGAAAAGCCGCTGGCTTTAACATACGAAGAGCTTGATAAAGTAAAAAGCGCATATGAAGGTTCTTCGGCAGCTCTGATGGTGGGCTTTAACCGTCGTTTTTCACCACATGTTCAAAAAATGAAATCTTTGATTTCTTCTGTAAATAAGCCAAAGACCTTTATTATGACCATGAATGCAGGTGATATCCCCGCAGAGCACTGGGTTCATGATATCGAAAAGGGCGGTGGGAGAATTATCGGAGAGGCATGTCATTATATTGATCTAATGAGGTTTTTAGCCAATTCTGAAATTGTCTCCGTGCAAGCCAGACGGGTCGGAGAACAATGTGATGGAAGTATTGTAGAGGATAAAGCCGCTATTATCTTAGGCTTTAAAGATGGTTCTCTAGGTACAATTCATTACTATGCAAATGGCTCTAATAGCTTTCCGAAAGAGAGGATTGAAGCTTTCGTGGACGGCAAAGTTCTTCAACTTGACAACTTCATTAAATTGAAAGGTTTTGGCTGGTCCGGTTTTAATAAAATGAATTTGTGGAAACAAGATAAAGGACAAGACGATTGTTCGAAACTGTTCTTGGACGCCATCGAGCAAGGTCGTGAAATGCCTATTTCTAGTCAAGAGATTTTTGAGGTTGCTAAAGTATCAATTGATATCGCAGAGCAATTGAGGAATCAAGATTAGCATGTTGACTAAGCTTTCTCGATTATTTTGGACGGTGAGATACCTCACCGCCAAACAAGTATATTATCGTCTTTACTACCGTTTTAAGAAGCCGTCTGTGCTAACTTTAGAAGCATTAGAAGAGCAGTCTGATTTTAATCAGATTGGCGGTGGCTTTGAATGGGATGGTGTTTGTTATAAAGAACGGTTAATAACCAGTTGTGATGAAGCGACCTTCCTGAATAAAAAAGCAAGTATCAAAAGCAAAGCGATTTGGAATGATACAACGCTTGAAAAGCTTTGGCTTTATAATTTGCATTACTTTGATGATCTCAATTCTTCGGACGCATATGATAGAGTTGCTTTCCATACATCACTTGTTCATAGGTGGATTAATGAAAATCCCGCCTGTGCAGGAAATGGCTGGGAGCCTTACACTCTTTCATTGAGAATCGTAAACTTTATAAAATGGGCATCAAAGTTTAAGTATAGAGACGGCCGGTTTTTAGGCAGTTTGCTCCAACAATCAGAAGCATTAATGCAGCAATGTGAGTATCACATATTAGCTAATCATTTATTCGCTAATGGAAAAGCCCTCACGTTTGCTGGAGTTTATTTCGGACCTTTAGGTAAAAGCTATCTGCAACGAGGTTTAGAGATATTGGATGCCGAGTTCAATGAGCAGTTTTTAGAAGATGGTGCGCATTATGAACTCAGTCCTATGTACCATAGCGTTATGTTATGGGATGTTTTGGAGTTGATAGAGTTAGCTCTATCTTCAGAGCAGGAACTACTTCTCGATAGAGTGGAGAGCTGGAAAGGCATTGCAAAGAAAGGACTTTCGTGGCTTGAAAGCATGTTACATCAAGATAATGAAATATCTTTTTTTAACGATGCTGCCATTGGAATCGCCCCGAGCCCGGCAAAGCTGTTTGAATACGCTGAGCAATTGCAAATATCGACAGAAAGAACAAAGCCCGAAATATACACACATCACAACGAATCTGGTTTTTCTGTAATAAATGGCTCAACTTATAAAGTTATCATTAATCATGCAGAGATAGGACCGTCATATCAGCCTGGTCATGCACATGCAGACTCCTTAAGTTTTGAGTTTTCCTTAATGGGAAAGAGAGTTTTTGTTAACTCTGGCACATCTATGTATGGTGTTTCAAAAGAGCGAGAGGCTGAAAGGGGCACTTCAAAACATAATACTGTCAGCATAGAAAATATAAATTCTTCTGAAGTGTGGAGTGGTTTCAGAGTGGCCAGACGTGCTCATTCTTCTTGTGAGCTCCTGGATAAGTCTGCAGACCGGATTACACTTAATCTTAGCCACGATGGTTACGCTAGGATAAACTCTAACTATATACATACAAGAAAAATATGTTGTGGTGCTTCAAGTTTAGAAATTGTTGATTCCATACCTGTAAAAAACGAAGAAGGGGTTTTTGGTCATTATCATTTGCACCCTGATATTATTGTCACTGAGATTAATGACTTCAATTTTAGGTTGAAGCATAAGGGCTCGAGTGACATAGATGTATTAATTGAAGTAGATAATGCTCAGGTCTCAACAGAAAAATATGATTATCACCCAGAGTTTGGTATATCAATTACTGGTACTAAACTTATTTTAAAGAGTATTGATTCCAAGAAACCTTTCTCAATTTTGGTGAAATGGTGAGTAATATGAAACCTAAAATCTGCTTGGTTACTAATTTAGCTCTTAACGATGAGCCCACAGTTGAAAATAGGCTCCTCCCATATATTGATTGCTTAGGGGATAAGAAAGCGGATGTGACGCTTTTTAGTGCTGACTCTGTACTTAAGCAAGATATTGGTAAGAAAGTAAAACACGCCTCTATATTTTCTGAGCGAGAACGACCGAAGTCATTTATCAAAAGAGCTATTTTTGAGTGGCGTGAATCAAGGCGTATACTAAAAAAAGCCTCCATAGAGGGGTTTGATTTATATATCGTTACAATACCTTCCATGTTTCTCTTGTTTAACCTCTATTTGTTGAAAGGGAAAAAGGTTTGTTTGGATGTCAGAGACTTAACTTGGGAATATTTGGACGATGGGAGTTTAGTACAAAGACTTTCTAAGTTTTTATTTCGAATCCTTGCCGATGTCAATGTCAAGTACTCTAGCTATCAGATAGTAACAAACGACACCGAATATGAATATATGTCTAAGAGGCGCGGCGAAGTTCTTAAATACTCAAACGGTGTTACCGAGAAACAGTTTAAAGAACTTAACAATTTGAGTGCACCATCTTCGGACTCTGTTTTCACAATAACGTATTGTGGGAAAGTTGGTGTAGCACAAAATCTATCAATATTTATTGAAGCGGCAAGCCTGTTACCAGACTTTAATTTTAAGATTGTAGGTTACGGGCCTCAAACAGAAGAGATGGAAGCTCTGGCTAAAGAAAAAAAGTTAAGTAATGTTGAATTTACAGGTCATGTTAGTTGGTCTGAAGTATTAGAACATTATAATGCTTCTCATGTTCTTTACGCTCAGTTAGGACCACTGTTTTCTGGGGCAATGCCTTCTAAGCTCTTCCAGTATTTAGCTACAGGTCGCTATGTTATTTATGGTGGTGAGGGTCAAGCTGCAGAAACATTAAGGCAGTTTAAAATGAGCCGTGTGATACCTTCAAATGATGTCACCGAGTTAGTTGAAGCGATCAAGTTGGCAAAGTCACAACAGCTCCTTCACTCTGAGTCTGAGTTCAATAAGTCTTTAATTGCCGAAAGGTATGTGCGAGAAAAAAACGTAAATCGAGTACTTGAGACTATTTTATGAAAGTGATCATAACGGGCGCAGCTGGCTTCATTGGCAAGCATTTGCAGCAATTTTTGTCAAACAGTGGCTTTGAAATAATTCCTATAGTAAGAAATAAGGGAATAGCGGGTTGTGAAGGTCATGAGTGTTTAACATATGAAGAGTTTTATCGGTTAGATAAAAATGACTTACAAGGTGTTGATGCGGTAGTCCACCTCGCCGGTGCGGCTCACAAGGCCTTTTCTGATGAAGAGGCTAAACAAGCAAATGAAACACTGACTCAGAATATTGTTACTCAGTCAAAATCCTTAGGTGTAACAAGGTTTATTTTTATTAGTAGCCTTGGTTTGTACCAGGAACAATCTGGAAAAATAGATTTAAACACAATACCTACTAATACGATAAAAAATACTAACTATTATAAGTATAAAGCTGAAAGTATTGTTAAAAATGGATTCTCAGATTGTTCTACGGATTATGTAATACTACGATTGCCTCTGGTTTATGGCGAAGGTGTAAAGGCTAACTTTGCTGCTTTAATGAACGCGGTAGGTAAAGGCTTACCCCTGCCATTTCGAGGGATTAATCGTAACAAACGAAGCCTACTCTCCGTCTATAACTTGGTTGATTTGATTAAAGTGTGTATTGAGCACCCAAAAGCATCTAATCAGATCTTTTTAGCCAGCGATGATCAGGATCTTTCTACGGCAGAAATGATTGCCCTAATGGCAAAAGTGCAAGGAAAAAAGAACTGGTCAATCTATATACCGGCTCTGTGCTTTAAATTTCTTGGAAGGATTTCGGGTAAGCAAGACGTAGTTGATAGGCTTACAGGATCCTTACATGTCGATGTTACACACACTAAATATACATTAGAGTGGCAACCTCCTTACTCTGTTGAGCATGGCTTTAGGCTTGCCGCTAAATAATAACTCTTGGGATTTTTATGATACGTTTTCTCGATTTTTGCTTTGCTTTCTTAGGTTTGGTTTTTGCCTTTCCTATACTGGTTATTTTATTTTTAGTTGGGTTATTTGACACAGGCTCACCTATTTTCATGCAAGAGCGTGTGGGCAGAAATAAAAAGCCTTTCACACTCGTTAAATTTAGAACAATGAAAGTCGATACGGCTTCAGTTGCCAGTCACCTAGCGAGTACTGCTTCTATTACTCCTTTTGGCGGGTTCCTGCGCAGAACTAAATTAGATGAATTGCCACAATTATGGAATGTTCTTAAAGGAGAGATGAGCTTAGTCGGTCCTCGACCAGGTTTATTTAATCAGGAAGAGTTAACAATCGCTCGTGATGACAAAAAAATCTTTGATGTGCGACCTGGTATCACAGGGTTGTCTCAGGTCAATGAGATCGATATGTCTACACCGGAGTTATTGGCCAGAACCGACAGAGAGATGATCGATACTATGAGCATGCGCAACTACTTCAAATATATTTTTATGACAGTTGCAGGGAAAGGGTCTGGTGACCGTGTCAAGTGAGCTGTATGTTTGATTTGTTCGTAACAACGGTAAAGCGTTTTGGCTAACGGGTAGAGGAGCTGGAGAGCTACTCCTTTGGTCGTCCGAGTTGAGTGATAAGATTAAATGACTCCGAAATTTAGCACCTAATCCAGACGGTCTTGATGGCTATTTAAGTGCGGTAGTTAACGGAGCGATCGCTCATAGGACTCGCGTTGTTTAACAATTCTGCAATGACAGTTTTTGAAAATTTGTGTATATTTAGAGACTATGACTAAATCATTAGTCTAAGTGGTTGAAAATTTATAGCTCAAGGATTTACAGTGGATAGTTGGTTCCGTACTCTTCTTAATGTATCACGTTCAAAAAAGCGACTGATCACTTTATTTATTGATTCAATTTTTGTTTTTAGTGCTTTTTGGTTGGCGCTGGTCGTTCGGTTGGATAGTTTAGTTCCATTTTTTGAAGTGGGAAATTGGCTGCTACTTTCTCTTGTGTTACCGATTAGTATATTTGCCTTTATCAACCTTGGGCTATATCGAGCCGTGCTGCGTTACGTAGGCGCACATGCCATTGGGGCTATTTTGATTGGTGCTATAATTAGCACGGTCGTTCTCGTGATGGCTTCCTTTTTCACCCATGTCACTATTCCTCGTACAATGCCTGTCATTTACGCTTGGCTTTTGGTCTTGTCCGTTGGTGGTTCCCGCATTATGGTGCGAGCTATGGTAGGTCGTTTGGCGACTGTGAATAAAACACCGGTTGTTATTTATGGAGCAGGCTCTGCTGGTCGGCAACTTGCACCTGCTATTGGGGCCGGTGAAGAATATTATGTAAGCGCTTTTATTGATGATGATAAGACTAAGCAAGATTCGATACTTCAGGGTATCCCTGTTATTGCATTTGACGGTTTGTACACGTTAATTGAGCGTAAAAGGGTAAAAAAAGTATTACTTGCAATGCCCAGTGAAAGTAGGGCAAGAAGGAAAGAAATACTGGCTCAATTAGAGAACTTACCTGTTGAAGTTATGACGATCCCAGGTATGGCGGATGTTGTAGAGGGACGAGCAACATTAGACGAAATTAAGGATGTTGAAATTGAAGACCTGCTTGGTCGAGATCCTGTCGCCCCGAAGCAGGCTTTGCTGAATGCAACGATTCTGGGTAAATCAGTAATGGTTACTGGTGCAGGCGGCTCTATAGGTTCGGAATTGTGTCGACAAATTATCAAGCAATCACCATCTAAGCTGGTGCTGTTCGAACTGACTGAGTTTGCTCTATATTCAATCGAAAAAGAGTTGAGTGAAATCATAAAAACCAAGGGGTTGGACATTGAGTTGATACCCATAATGGGCTCAGTGCAACATATTAACCGTCTAGAGACATGTATGATGGCCTTTGGTGTTCAAACGGTTTACCACGCTGCTGCTTATAAGCATGTCCCTTTAGTCGAGCATAATGTGGTCGAAGGGGTGAGAAACAATGTTTTTGGTACCTATTACTCAGCAAAGGCAGCTATCAACGCAAAAGTAGAAACGTTCGTTTTGGTCAGCACCGATAAGGCTGTTCGTCCGACTAATGTGATGGGAACGACGAAACGTATGGCCGAGCTTTGTTTGCAGGGCCTTGCTCAGAATAAGGAAAGAGGACAGCACAACACGCGTTTCTGTATGGTTCGGTTTGGTAATGTGTTGGGATCTTCTGGATCGGTCGTACCTCTGTTCCGTAGACAGATAAAAGAAGGTGGCCCTATTACGCTAACACACCCAGAAATCACCCGCTTCTTTATGACTATCCCAGAAGCTGCGCAATTGGTTATTCAGGCCGGTGCTATGGGGAGAGGAGGTGATGTGTTTGTTTTGGACATGGGCGAGTCTGTAAAAATCAAAGACCTTGCAACTAAAATGGTTCACTTGTCAGGCCTTGAAGTGAAAAGTGAAGCAAATCCGCATGGAGATATAGAGATAAAATGCACTGGATTGCGGCCTGGGGAAAAGCTATATGAAGAGTTGTTGATCGGTGATAATGTTGAGCAGACATCACATGAAAGGATTATGACTGCGAAGGAAGTTATGTTGCCATTGGGTGATCTTGAAGAGATATTAAGAGTTTTGGATAAAGCATGCCATGAGTTTGATCACCAAGTTATCCGGCAGCTACTACTGGAGGCGCCAACTGGATTTAATCCAACGGATGGAATTTGCGACTTAGTTTGGAACGCCAGACAAAAGCTTGAAGCGATGCCTGAGACAAATATTGTTAATTTAAAGTAATATACGTTGCTTGGTATGGAAGTACACTTAGTGGACCTTCTAACCAAGCACACAGACTGTGAAGTCAAGAGTAGATTAGCCACATGGAAGTTTAACGAACCTGAATGCTCTGTTTTTCACGAAGTAAAAAGTCTTTGAAAAGTTATCGATTCTTGTGAACATTTCATGCATAACCGTAATCACCTAGATGATATAGTGCGGTTCATTCTTTATTTATTGTAATCTTTTAATTGGGCAGAAGACTATGTCTAAACTAACTCCTATTTTCGCAAGTGGCTTGTTGACTTGCTCTTTTATCACTGTTGCGCAAGAGTCACCTAAGCATTATCAGAGCTTCACAGGCTTTACTGGCTTAGTGAACACGCCTTCTGCAGAAGTCTTAGAGATGGGTGAAATTGATATTGGTTACAACAACCAACTTGATTTTAGGGGCTTAGAGTTCTTAGACGGTCACAATTACATTTTTTCTGCGGGCATATGGCAAGGGTTAGAAGTCAGCGGTCAAATTGCAGCCAATACGATGCACGATAACATGTTCAGGCCTGATGTATTACGTGAAAATCAGATTAGAGACCTATCTTTCAACGCGAAGTACCAAATTCCATTTATTCCGAGTAACTGGTTTAATGTAGCTATTGGTGGAAAAGATATCGGTGGAGCCGCGAATAAGTATGAGTCATATTTTGTTGTCGCCTCAAAAGATTGGCTAGATTTTCGTTTTTCGACCGGAGTAAGCACCAGTAAAAGCAACATAGGCATGATGGATGGGGTGTTTGCGGGCGTTGAATGGCAACCTTTAGAATGGTTTGCGTTACAAGTTGAGCATGATTCGGACGCGGTAAACGCGGCGGCGCGTTTGACGGTCCCTCGTGCCTGGCTATTTGATTTGGGCACATTGACGCTAACCAGCCGCTTCTATAGCAATACTGATCACAGTGAAAAAGATACCTATTATGGTTTCAACTTTTCGATGCCTTTATCCGAACAGTCACGTCAGAATTATCAGGAAATTAAACCGGCACCCGACAATGCTGGAGCGATAGCGCACTTATCTGAGCAAGGAGTGCAATCAACTGGTACGCGCAAACCTATGGTTGCTGAGGCTGCCGCTCTCGATACTCAAGTCCAAAGTCGTGAGCAGGGTGTCACACGAAGTGTGAATATCGGTGAATTGAATACGGAGATCCGTGCACTTAAGCAAGCACTCGTTGCGGATGGGTTCGAAAATGTACAAGTGGGTACGAATCGTGAACCTGTTATCATTGTGAAGTTTGAAAACCCGGTATTTAACCGCAATGATATCGATGCAATTGGTGTTGTATTAGGTCGAGTTGCGCAATATATCAGTGCTGACGATGCAAGGTTCTCAGTTCAGCTGGGTAAACATGATATTCCTTTGTTGGCACTGTCCGGGCGAGTCAGCAATTACCGACAGTTTATAACTGACGGAACTGCGCCTGGTTTGGTTATTCGTCAGGGGATGATGGATGTACCTGGTGGTGTTGCATGGATTGGAGATGGTGCTACGAATAGTCCATACTTCAAGCCGCGCCTGACTGTCAGTCCTGCTCTCAGTTCCACGTACGCTACTGAGCTGGGTGTGTACGACTTTTCTTTGGCATTAAGAGCGGATCTCGAAATTCCGGTATGGCGCGGTGCTGGTATTAACATTACTGCACAAACTGTAGTTGCAGACACCGAAGACTTTGAACCTGGCGATACTTTTGATTCGCGCCGCGAGCGAAATGGCTTGGAACGTGCTGTTTTCTACCAAACGTTTGATTTGCCTTTTGGCTTTTACAATCAAACTCAGGTGGGCTTTTTCCGGGAATACTATGATTACACCGGATTAATTAACGAAACGGCCTGGGTGAGCCCCTCAGGACGTCACAAGCTTTACAACAATTATGGTTTCTTCGATTACGAAGACTTTGATGGTGATCGTGACTATCACGTAATGGGATATCAATACCACTGGGTTGAGCAGGATATGACCTTCCATCTATCGGGTGGTGAGTTCTGGCAAGAAGACAAAGGTATGAAGGTAGAAACCAAGTTCTGGTTTGGTGACAGCTATGTATCACTATACGCCTATGATACAGATGTGCGAGTTGCTGGTGTTTCTTTCAGTATTCCGCTCACACCGAGAAAAGACATGGCCGTGTCGGAGTATGGTCAAATCAAAGGTAATCAAGCATGGCGTCACGGCGTGAGTACGCGCATTGGTGATGATCATAATGCGCTGGTTTACAAAAAAGGCTATACCCCGGAAACGTCTATTAGCTTGGATCGCACTTACTTTAACCAGGGGCGTTTGTCCGGTAGTTATGTCTATGCAAACCTTGCCAGATTGCGTGAGGCATACCTTACCTATAAATAAACCTGCTCACATGAAGTCAGGCTGTTCAATGCAGCCTGACTGAATACTATACATGCGACCTGCCTGTGCGCGCTTTTCCGCCATGACGTCATTAAGTGTGATCTATCACAAATAAATTCAGTTTGATGACAAAAATCTGAAATTTCTGCTTGAGAATTGTGTCTTTCGCTCCAATACTTAGTTATAGGTAAACAACAAAAGGGAGCGCTTATGAAAATTAATCTTTCAGGCCACCATGTAGATATGACAGAAGCCGTTAAGCAACACGTTGATGAAAAGTTTGCCAAAGTAGCTAATCACTTCCCGTCGCTGTTGTCGATAGACGTCATAGTCAGTAAGGAACACAAGAAATTTTACACTGAGATCAACACCAATTATTCAGGAGCCAGGATATCTGTAAAAGGAGAGGATGACGTCATGTATCCGGCTATTGCACAGGCTGCCAAAAAGCTGGATGCTGCACTAAAACACAGAAAAGGTCAGCTCAAGGCCAACAAACATGAAAAACCTGTGAGTACGACCCCGCCAATTGCTCATGAAATTATTCAGGAAATGAACCTGAATTAGAGATAAAAAAGAAGCCACTTTAAAGTGGCTTCATTCGTAATGGGGTTTAAACAGCCCCATCAAAGCCCATCTGGCGCCACGATTCATACACAAACACAGATACCGCATTGGATAAATTCATGCTTCTGCTATCGGGTCGCATCGGGATCCGCAGGCGGTGCTCTGCCGGCAAAGAGAAAATCAGGTCTTCCGGTAAGCCTCTTGTTTCCGGACCAAACAGCAGACAATCGCCGCTCTGGTAGTCTGGCTCGTGGTGATAACGTGTGCCCTTAGTCGTGCAGGCAAATACGCGATTTGGTTTGCGTGCCTCCAGATAGGCGTCCAGAGATGGGTAGCGTTTTACTTCACTGAATTCGTGATAATCCAGGCCGGCGCGCCTGACGCGTTTGTCGTCCCAGTCGAAGCCCAAAGGCTCAATCAAATGCAAAGAAAATCCGGTGTTTGCACACAGGCGAATGATGTTACCTGTATTAGGGGGAATTTCAGGCTGATACAGTACGATGTCTAACATGGATAACCTCAAAATAATATTGCTTGCAGTATAGCGCATCCAGTATAAAGGCTAAAAGTGGTGGTGAGCTCTTCTGAGCAGTAGGGAGCGGATAGTGTGTCCATATTATTATGCCAGCGTCACTAATTTTTCATTTTCATGACTTACACTATAAGATAAGCCTAACTCGGAAGTTTAATCAGGTTGTAGAGGTAATAGGTGGCCCATAATTATAACTTTTTAGTCCGATTTTCCAGTATCTTTACATTGGTGATGGCAGCGCTGATGATTGCAGCCAAGACCTGGGCCTGGCTGGCATCAGGTAGTGCGGCCATGCTGGGGTCGCTGACAGACTCTTTACTCGATGTCAGTGCATCTATGATGAGTTTTTTGGTGCTGAGCTATGCGTTGCGTCCTGCTGATGATGATCATCGCTTTGGTCACGGTAAAGCGGAAGCTCTGGCGGGTCTCGGGCAATCTGCATTTATTGCGGGATCTGCCTGCTTATTGACCTTTCATGGTATTGAGCGTTTGTTTAACCCGGTAACCATTCAGCATAGTCTGCTTGGCGTCTGGGTCAGTCTGTTTGCTGTCGCCTGCACATTCGCTGTGGTTGTCGTACAGCATCAGGTTGTTAAGCGCACTCAGTCCATCGCTATCAAAGCTGATTCGTTGCACTATAAAGGTGATATTTTACTCAATCTCGCCGTACTGACTGCATTGTTACTGAGCCATTGGCAGGTCCAGCATGCCGATGCATTGTTTGCAATAGGGGTGGCGGCTTATCTGCTTTACAACTGCTGGGAAATCGCCCGGGAGAGCGCGGACCATCTGATGGACAAAGAACTCCCTGATGAAGAAAAAACCGAGATTATTTTGTTGGCTTCCAGCCATGAAGACGTTTATGGCGTTCATGATCTCAGGACCCGCCAAAGTGGTAAAGTGAAATTTGTACAGTTGCACCTGGAGCTGGACGATCATATTCCATTGGCGCGGGCGCACCAGATCAGTGATGAAGTGGTGGCACATATTAAAGCGGCTTTTGAGGCCGAAATGGATATACTGATCCATCAGGATCCAGTGTCCTTAGCGGTATCACCAACTAATTAGTTGCACTGAGTGACGGCGTTTTAGGCTTATCATACCCAATGAGCTGAACGGCAAAGGTATAAAATTGCTCTAGTACAGCCCGTCTTATGGTGTCGACTTCGCATAGTAGCTCGTGCTTGCCGGGGTAATGAGACAACTGGCAGGCATCATTATTGGCGGCAAACATGGAATGTGCAGCAGGGCAGACAATACTGTCTTGTTGTGCACTGGCAATGCTCAGTGGCAGATCAATGCGCAGCTGTGCCAGGTTTGTGGTAAATGTCAGTGCCTGTTGCAACCAGCGAAAGCTGACCCCTCCCAACTGTAATGCTGAGTGTTCTTGATATAGCCGCCTGAACACAGCATAGCGTTGTTCGCATTGCGTGAGCTCGTTGTCAGCAAAGGCTTTTGGCTGGTAACCTGTCTGGCCAATGGCATAGCGTTTACCCAGCCCCAGGTTGCAGGCCAGTGAGGCAATTCCACGGGCAAACCAGGCAGGATAGGGCGCAGTATTGATTGCAAACATGGGTGCACTGAGGAATGCGCCCGCAACCGGGCTGCTAAATCGGGATAAGTAATCGCATGCAATAGCTCCTCCCATAGAATGGGCCAGGATGACGCTCTTGCCCTGCCACTTAGGTAAGACGACCTCGGTGAAAAACGCGTCCAGACAATCGCCATACTGCGTAAACCGCGGTATATAACCAATGTGTTCATTGTCCAGAAACCGCCCCGACAGACCCTGTCCCGGGTGGTCAAAGGTAAACACGGCAATCCGGTTATTGGCAAGCTCCCACAACAACTCCTGATATTTGTGCGCTGATTCAATCCGGCCGTTAACCAGTATGACCGCAAACTCTGCCTGATCGGGTATATGACAGGCATAAAAAAGTGCTCCCAGCGGGCTTTCAAAAGTGCCCTGGTCACAGCGTTTCCAGTGTGCCTCTATATGAGGCAGATTATCAATTAAGTGATTGCTATCGCTATAAAACATGCTGGTCTATTGGCAGCTCTACGGTGACCCGCAGGCCATTGTGATTGTTAAACTGAATACGGCCATGATGCACTTTTATGGCATGTTGCGCAATTGCCAGCCCCAGTCCAAACCCACCGGGCTCTGCCGTGTCTTCTGGTGTCCTGGCCTGTGACGCCCTGAAGAAGGGTATGCAGAGCTTCTCTAGCATGGCCTCACCTACGCCGGGGCCATCATCACAGATGGTGACGATCAGCGTGTCGCCCTGGCGTTGTGCTGTCAGGCTAACCTGTTTATTCGCGTATTTAATGGCATTGCGCAATATGTTTTCAAACGCGCGGCCAAGCAACATAGCATCAACAGTTAAAGTCAGCTCGGGTAGGGCTTTCCAATCCAGCTGTTTACCTAGTTGCTGGCTTTCAAATTGACCATCATCAAGAATTGGCCCGAGTAATTCTGTGAGTGAAACTGGGTATGGGTTTAGGGTTAACTGCTGAGATTCCAGCCGGGATAGCTGGAGTATATCACTCAGCATTTGCTCAAGTAGATGGGCTTCTTTCTCGACCCTTTGCAGATAGGGTGACAGCGTCTCTGGCGCTTTGTCACTGGCAATGCCGTTTGCCATTTGCAGACGTGTTAAGGGCGACCTTAACTCATGTGAGATGTCGGCGAGCAGGCGCTTTTGTTGTGTGACATGCGCTTGCAGACGACTGGCCATGAGGTCAAAATCTTTACCCAGCTGCCCCAGTTCGTCCTGGCGCGAGGCATTGATGTTGGCTCGTGTATCCAGTTTGCCTTGTGCGAGTGCTGCTGCTGCCTGCTGCAGCTGTCGCACCGGCTTTAACAGGCCACGTGTAAACCACAGGCTAAAGCCAAAGCTGGCCAGGATCAAAGTCAGCAGCTTTGCCCAGGTTGGCATTAAGCGGATCTTTGTCAAAATGCGTGGGTCGCGATGGTCCATCAGTTGAAAAAGCTGATACTTTTCACCTTGTAGCTGAATATCTACGGGACCAAAAGCTCGGTATTGCTCGGTGTCGACAACTTGTGGTGGAGCGTTGGCTGTAAAGTTCAGTAGCGCCAGATCCCACTCCTTGAGCTCCGAGTGGCTCATAACACTGCGTTGGTCGTCGCTGTGCCGTAGGTAGACTTTTGGCCGGTGGCTGCGGTGTCGAGCGGGTAATAAGGTGTACAGGGGTTGGCCGGGGCGGCTTTCAGCACGGCGCTCAATATTACGTTGTAGGTGCTGCAGATTTTTCAACATTGCGGGGCTGATCTGGCGTGTTTCCAGTATATCGGGTTGTAACAGGCTGACACTCATCAGTAGCAATAAAGTGGCGGCAATGGTGCCCCAAAACCATAAGAAAACTTGTATTAGTAAGTACTTCCTCATCTTATGCCTTTAGGAATATATAGCCAGAGCCACGTAATGTCTTGATATAAGTATGCGAGCTGTATAGCGCGATTTTCTTTCTGACATTGCTGACATGCATATCCACCGATCTGTCATAGGGAGCCAAAGGGCGTCCAAGCACCGTTTGTGACAGTGTTTGTTTGGTGACGGTCTGGCCTGCCGATTTGACCAGCTGATGTAACATTTCGTATTCTGTGCCCGTCAGGGGGAGTTGTGTGCCTTTGATGCTGGCGGTACGCGAGGACAGATCCAGCGTCAGGTCATGGTATTCGAAACAGGGTTCAGTTGCATTGTGAAGCAGATGAGCGACACGGCGGGTAATGGCTTTGATGCGTGCCAGTAACTCCCTGTGATTAAAGGGCTTAGGGATGTAATCGTCGGCACCCAGCTCAAGCCCAAAAATACGGTCAAAATCATCGCCTTTGGCCGTTAGCATGATCACCGGGGTCATTTTTTTGGCACGCAGTGCTTTGAGTACTTCAAAGCCGTCGAGTTCGGGTAACATCACATCTAGCAGAATGACATCAAACTCTCTGGTTAAGGCCATGTCCAGCCCGCCAGGCCCTGTATGGGCGGTAATAACATCACACCCTTCACTGTGCAGATAGTCTTCAAGAAGCTCACACAGACCTCGATCGTCGTCGATTATCAGTACATTAGCACTCATACTGTTACTCTTTCACTGTTCCTGCGTTTATCTTACCTTACTATAGAGGGAAGGTGGCTGACTTTACACTTCTTTACGCTCAGGAAGTTAGCTTAAAACAGTGAATGTGTAGTGCTGCAACAGCTCTTGACAAAACTTTACACAGCCTTGACGTTGCTTTGCTCTGGCGTTGCTAAAGTTGAACTCAGCTTAACAGGAGATGCAATTATGAATACACACACTATGAGCAAAGTTCGCAATACAGTGAAAGCCGTGTTACTGGCTTCAGTGATGGCAGGCAGCAGTGCTGCACTGGCAGATAACGACGTGAATGAGACACAGCCTCGGGCAACAAGTATGAAACCAATGAAAAGCATGGGGCATATGTTGCTATCGAAGCGTGCCGTGAAGCACCTGGCGCTGACTCAAAGTCAGCAAGATGAATTGAAAAGCTTGTTTGACGCGCAGCGAGAGCAGGTTAAGAGCCTTCGCGGTGATAAAGTCAAAGGTGAACATCATGAAGCATTTAAATCACTGATTGAGGCGGAGCAGTTCGATAAAGCACAGGCGGAAGTACTACTGGAGCAATTTCAGCCTCAAAAGCGTGAAATGATGCTGATACGGTTAGAAACACAACACAAGGTGTACCATATCCTGACTGAAGAGCAGCGCGCCAAACTTAAGCAGCTGCGTCATAAGCGAATGGCTAAAAAGCACCAGCAAAATCAGTCTTCGTAACGACTATGGCCAGGTATTAAGTGAAATTGGTATTATATAGCCCGGATCATGTCCGGGCTGAAATGATTATCTACTCTTTAAAGAAACTGTCGTCGTTTTTGGCCAGCATGGCTTCTAAATCTTCCACCATATCCCGGGCCGCTTCAGGCGACAGATCCGCACTGTTAAGTGGAGTCGAGATTTTGTTATTCTCTTCAGACCACTCACCTAAATCAATCAGCTGACAGCGTTTTGAGCAAAACGGACGGTGTGGGCTTTGTGCCGACCAGACCACTGCAGCCTGGCAGGTAGGGCATTTTACAGATACAGGCATACATACCTCTGCATAACTAATTTTCTCTATTGTACTGTGCTGCGCGCTGGCAGTCACTGGCACCCGGAGAATTAGTAGTTTGTTACCCGGTTAACCTCCGCGAGTGAGGTGATCCCATCTGCCGCTTTTTTTAACCCGGATTGGCGCAGGTTTGCAAAGCCCTTACTCGTGGCAAGCTCAGCAATCTCCAGTGAGTTACCGCCTTCCATGATAGCATGCGAGATTTCAGGGGTGATCTTCATTACTTCGTAAATACCTACCCGGCCTTTATAGCCATCCGTGCAGTGATCGCATCCTTTGGGCGCATAGAGTGTCATGTTTGCAATTTGCTCAGCGCTAAAACCCTGACGCTGCAATTCCTCTTCAGGCAATTGTTCAGGCTCTTTGCATTTGGGACACAGTCGACGCGCAAGACGCTGGGCAATGATCAGGCTGACAGAGCTGGCCACATTATAGGCCGGCACGCCCATATTGAGTAAGCGGGTCAAGGTCTCTGCGGCTGAATTGGTGTGCAGGGTGCTCATCACAAGGTGACCAGTTTGTGCCGCCTTGATGGCTATCTCCGCGGTTTCCAGATCCCGGATCTCACCGACCATGACAACATCGGGGTCCTGGCGCAGGAATGCCCGTAGTGCATTCGCAAAGGTCATGTCCGCTTTGGTATTAATTTGGACCTGATTGATGCCTTCCAGGTTAATTTCGACCGGATCTTCCGCAGTACTGATGTTGCGTTCTGGTTTATTGAGTATATTCAGACCGGTGTAAAGCGAGACTGTTTTACCTGAACCTGTTGGTCCGGTGACTAGGATCATGCCCTGAGGTTGATCGAGTGCATTTAGATACATGCTTTTCTGATCTGCTTCATAGCCCAGAGCCTCAATGCCCAGTTTGGCGGCGGATGAGTCGAGGATCCGCATTACGATTTTTTCGCCCCACATGGTTGGCAGGGTACTGACACGGAAATCGATGCTTTTGCGCTCTGAAATTTTCAGCTTGATGCGGCCATCTTGTGGTTTTCGCTTTTCGGCGATATCCAAATGAGACATGACCTTGATACGCGCCGACAAGCGGCTGGAGAGCGCATGCGGAGGGCTCGCCATTTCATGTAATAAGCCATCGATCCGAAAGCGCACCCGATATTTCTTTTCATAGGGTTCAAAATGGAGATCCGAGGCACCTTTTTTTATCGCATCCATGAGGATCTTATTGATATAAACAATAATAGGCGCATCGTCTTTTTCTTCATCGGTGTTTTGTTGTTTGGGCTCGTCTTCGACATCCAGGCTGGCAAACTCTTTAAACTCGTCTTCACTGAGGCTGAGAGAGCTATTGTCGTCAAAGAGTTGGTCAATCTTTTGATCGAGCAGCTTGTAGTCTACGACCACTACCTCGCATTGCAGGCCTGTGCTGAACTCAAAGTTCTCGAATGCGCCGTAGTCTGTGGGGTCAGAAGTCGCAATAAACAGTTTACGATCTTTTTTGACCAGAGGCAGTAAGTGATGCTGACGGATTAATTTTTCTTTGACCAGCTCTTTTGGTACCTGGGTAATGTCAAAGCCGTTTAAATCAAAATAAGGTACTCTGAACAAGTCCAGGCATTGCTCTGCCATCTCCTGACTACTCATGCCACTACACAGACAGATGAGCTCAGCCGTTGAATGGGCGTCGGCTTGTTTGGCTTTGACCTGCTCGGCAGTGAGTTTGCCAAGGGTAATAAACTTTCTCAGTAACGGAGAGTGATGTTCCATAATGCTCTTAAGACTTCAACGAGTTACACTAAATGTAGCAAAAAATGCTTGGATACGGGTAGCGAATTGGTCGCAAACTCTGCTTTGTGTGGGCCTGCATCGTGTAGATCAGGCACATTTTTTTTCAGCCAGCTGCAAAAACACTTGATGTAAGGCGGCAAGTTCAGTTTGCATCGCCTCAAGGGGTTGATTGTTATCGAGAATAAAGTCGGCTTTTTTGCATTTATCGGCTCTGCTCATTTGCGCTTCAATAATGCGCTCAACCTGCTGCTGGTGGGCGTTGTCTCGCTTACAGGTTCGTGTGAGTTGCACTTCAACAGGCACATCAACAAGTAGGGTTTTATCACAGTATTGCTCCAGTCCATTTTCAAACAGCAAAGGTGCAGATAAAATCACATAATCGCTGTCAGCATGGGCTAGTTGGGCAAGTAATTGCGTGCGGATCAGCGGGTGCAGCAAGGCGTTCAGCCAGTTTTTTTCGCTTTCATCCGCGAAAATGATGCTGCGCAGCATAGCGCGGTCCAAAGTGCCCTCATCTGTCAGGATCTGCGCCCCAAAATGCGCCACAATGGCATTTAATCCCTCGCTGCCAGGCTCGACCACCTCTCGTGCCACTACATCGGCATCCACAACACATATTGCTAATTTGTTCAGGTAGTCGGATACCGTTGTTTTACCCGCACCGATACCGCCTGTTAAGCCTAAGATCCAATTGGCCATAACCCTATACTCCTAATAACGACAAATACCAGCGGCTGAGTTGCTCACCATATAATAGCGTTAGCCAGCCCGCAATTGCGAGGTACGGACCAAAGGGGATAGGGCTGGCTTTATCTTTGCCTTGCACAGCGAGTTGTGTTGCGCCAATCACCGCGCCAACAACACTTGATAGCAACACGATGAGCAACAGTGACTGCCAGCCCATCAGAGCCCCAAATACGGCTAAGAGTTTAAAATCACCAAACCCCATGCCTTCTTTGCCGGTTAGCAGTTTGAACACCCAGTAAATGCTCCACAGACTCAGATAGCCAACGGCCGCACCTACAATGGCTGCGGATGGAGGAATGGTTACGCCTGCCACGGCTGCCAGAAGAGCAAACCACAGTAAGGGGAGGGTTAACTGATCGGGGAGCAGCATATGATCGATATCAATGAAGATCAGTGCGACTAATACCCAGGTGACCAGAATGTACACCAGTGCCTGAGGTGTGGCTGAAAAATGCCAGGCCAGCCAGAGTGATGCCGCCCCAGTGAGTAGCTCAACCAACGGATAACGCTTTGGAATTGGTGCGTCACAGTAAGCACATTTTCCACCGAGTAATAACCAGCTGAGTACGGGAATATTATGATGAATTTTTATCTTAGTATTACATTTAGGGCAGGTAGAGCCGGGAGTCACCAGATTGAAAGTGGCAGGCTCAGCTTGCTGTGGTGCCTGCTCCAGAATGATCCGGCATTCGGCTTGCCAGTTGCGTTGCATCATAACGGGTAAGCGATAAATGACAACGTTTAAAAAGCTGCCGATACACAAACTGGTCAGTGCGACAGTCAGCAACCAAAACCAGGTTTGCTGCTCCATAAGGTGCCAAACTTCTTGCATAAATAATGTCTTTGTTATTGTGTTAAATGACGGTGCCGAGCTGGAATATAGGTAAATACATGGCGATAATCAAGCCGCCAACCAGCACGCCCAGGATCACCATGATCATAGGTTCAAGTAATGAGGACAGTCCATCGACTGCGTCATCCACTTCCTGCTCATAAATACTGGCGACTTTGGCCAGCATACTGTCTAATGCACCGGACTCTTCACCAATGGAAACCATTTGCACTACCATATCGGGAAAAATTCTGGCATTGCGCATTGCCCAGTTCATTTGGTTACCTGAACTGACCTCGCCCTTAATATCCAAAATCGCATTTTTGTAGATGATATTGCCGGAAGCACCTGCGGCGGAATCCAGCGCATTGACTAAGGGTACGCCTGCCGCAAAGGTGGTAGACAGGGTTCTGGCATAACGGGCAACGGCTGCTTTTTTCAGGATTTCGCCAATTGCCGGGATCCGCAGTACCATACGGTCGTTAAAATGGCGAACAGCGGGACTGCGTTGCAGGGCCTCTTTGTAGGCATAGCCCGCACCGCCCATGCCAATAAGGAATAGCCACCAGTACTCCTGCATAAACTCAGAAATACCCAGCACCATCAGTGTAAAACCTGGTAATTCAGCGCCAAATCCGGTGAAAATCTCTTCAAATTGTGGGACCACAAAAATCAATAAGATGGAAGTCACGATCAGGGCGACTGATAGTACAGCTATCGGGTAAAACATCGCTTTTTTAATTTTCGACTTTAGTGCCTCTGCTTTTTCTTTATACAGGGCTACCCGGTCAAAGATGCGATCCAGCGCACCTGACTGCTCACCCGACTCAACCAGGTCGCAATATAATTCGTCAAAATATCTGGGGTGACTACGCAGAGATTTGGCCAGCGGCTGGCCTGCTTTTACTTCATCGGCAATGTGCGTGATGAGCTTACTGAGGCTTTTGTTTTTGGCACCCGAGGCTATCATATCCAAAGCCTGTACCAGGGCAACACCTGCGGTCAGCATAGTGGCAATTTGCCGGGTCACAACGGCTATGTCTTTGGGGGTGATTTTTTGTGTGCTACTGAACCCGAACAAAGGTTTCGGTTTGCGCTTTACTTTAGAGGGGGTGATCCCCTGCTTGCGCAATTGTGCTTTGACCAGGGCCACACTGGTGCCAGTGAGTTCGCCTTGCAAACGTTTACCACGGGCGCTGACGCCTACCCAGATAAAGGTATCGACTTTGGCAGAGTTTTTGTCGGGTTGATTCATAGAGTCTAAAAGCAAAGAGGGAGCTGAGCTCCCTCTTATTCATTGTTATCAGATTAAGTAGTAGATACTGTGCAGGTTGCTGGCAACCAGGCTGTCTTGGACGCATCGTCTACCGTCGCTGTACATCTCCACTCAGAGATAGTGAAACCAGCCGTGAAGTTCGCCGCAGACGCCGCAGTGTCGCCGTTAAACGGAGTTACAACTACGACAACGCCGTCCATGTCTGATTGGCCTGTGATTGTGATGGCACCTGTAGCACCAACTACAACTGAGGCGACCATTTCAGTTTCCTCGCCAGTGGTGGCAGAAGCACAGTTTGCGGGCGCGCCACCAACCTGTGAAATTTCTGTCACACACGCTTTTGGCATGGTTGAAGCAGCCATCAGCTCAGAGGCTTTGGCACGGTTGATGTAGTCTTGGTATGCCGGCAGGGCAACGGCAGCAAGAATACCAATGATTGCGATTACAATCATTAATTCAATAAGGGTAAAACCACCCTGTTGTCTTTGCGTCATGATGTGTCTCCTAAAGGATATTAGACCCGATGCCAGCAACCACTCACACCAGGGGTTTATTAAATTTTTGCTCTCAGAATCGGACCAAGTATAGGCCTTTATTCCTATAATAAGTTTGTTGTAAATCAAAGCTGAGGATCATCGCTTTATCCTAAGTCATCATGACTAGTGCCGCTCATCAGTATACAACATTACTATGACAGTTTTGAGTTTTTAACCGTCTGGCAACTATCGAACTTTGTTGCCATATATCTTACTCGCTCTGTTAACACAAAGAACTGGCTTGGGTTCGAGTGCAAGAATTACTGAGCTGCTAATTCTTTGTTCGTATTAAAAAGAGTTTTCTCATTCTTGTCAACGAACGGGCTTTGTATTTTCTTACAAAGCCGTTACACCTGTTACTCGAAGCGCATAGATAAGTCTATACTCTGCAGGTGTTTCGTCAATGCACCACTTGAAATGTAATCCACACCAGCCTGCGCATACGTCGCCAGTTTATCTAGGGTCATATTACCCGAGACCTCCAGCTTAGCTCTACCGGCAGTTTGTTTAACGGCAATTTGAATGTCCTCAACGGTAAAGTTGTCGAGCATAATGATATCAGCGCCCGCATCAAGTGCCTGTTGCAGCTCATCAAGGCTTTCTACTTCGACCTCAACGGGCTTATCCGGGTGGTTTTGTCTGGCTTGCGCAACCGCTTTGGCAATTCCACCACAGGCCGCAATATGATTCTCTTTGATCAGGAAAGCATCAAACAAGCCGATGCGGTGGTTTTTGCCCCCACCACAAGTCACAGCATATTTCTGCAATGCGCGCAGGCCCGGGATGGTTTTTCGCGTATCCAGCAATTGCGTGTTGGTATCTGCGAGTGCCGCAACAGAATGCGCTGTGGCTGTGGCCGTCCCCGACAGGGTTTGTACAAAGTTGAGTGCGGTGCGCTCCGCTGTGAGGATCGCACGTGCACTGCCTGTTGCTTCAAAAATGCGCTGATTGGGCTGCAAGGTCTCACCATCGCTGACCAGCACATTGACTTCAACTGTGGGGTCCACTTGCCTGAATACCTCAAGGATCAAGTCTTTGCCGCAAAATACGCATGCTTCGCGTGTGATGACATAGGCTTTAGCTTGTTGAGAGGCGGGGATCAGGGCTGCGGTAATATCACCATCGGCGGCGCTTTGGTTATTCAGGTCTTCATCAAGTGCCAGCTTAACCAGCTGGGGGATCTGTTCGTTTAACATGGACTATCTTGGCTTTGCTATTCAATAACCTAATTCTACTGCGTTACGCCAGTTAATGACAATGTCGTTTATAGCTGGTCTCAAGGGCATACTTTGCGATGGTCTGTCCCCGGTGTCAAAATAACATAGTGAAAGTATGGCAAACTTGCTAAGGTAATAGCATGACAAAGTGGCTAAGTGATTCTATTTATGAAGGTAAATTGGCTGCCCGGTGCACATCAACGGCACTCGCCCCATTATAACGAACGCCCGGCAGGGTGTGCTCCCTCATTACTGGTGGTGCATTGTATATCCTTGCCGGCGGGGCAGTACGGTGGCACCTATATAGATGATCTGTTTATGGGCACGCTGGATTGTCAGGCTCATCCCAGTTTTGACTCCCTGCAAGGGGTGAGGGTATCGGCCCATTGCCTGATCCGTCGGGACGGAGTGGTCATTCAGTATGTGCCGTTTGATAAACGTGCCTGGCATGCTGGGGTATCTGAGTTTGCAGGACGAGATAACTGCAATGATTTCAGTATCGGTGTGGAGCTGGAGGGGACTGATACGACGTCGTACACTGAGGCACAATATCAGGCTTTGGCTCAGCTCACGATATGGTTACAGCAGCAGCTCCCTCAGCTGACCAGGGAGCGTATTGTCGGACACAGTGATATTGCACCTGGTCGTAAACACGATCCAGGCGTAGCGTTCGACTGGGACAAATATTTTGCATTGATAAGATAAGAGTAACGGACATGATGTTAATTTCTATCATAATTGCTTTAGTTATTGAGCGCCTTGGTGCCCGCTCAGAACATTGGCAGATTGACTTCTATTTGGGCAAGTACCTGACGTGGAGCAAACATCAGCTTCGTGAAAAGGGGATTTTCGGCTCTGATCTTGGTGTGATGATCTGGCTGATTCTGCCCACGGTGCTGATTGCCATGGTGTTCCACCTTTCTGACTTTATTATCTTCCAGCTGGTAATGAATGTACTGATCTTACTGGTATGTTTTGGCTGTGGGCGTTACCGTCGTTTGTACAAAGGTTATCTTAACGCATTGACGCGAGGGGATTCCGAAGCGGTGACACTATATGCATTACAAATGGGACAGGAGCGGACTGAGTCAGAGCGAAATGGTGAAACTTTCGGGCAAACGCTGGTGTGGATTAATTTTCAGCATTATTGCGCAGTGATGTTCTGGTTTGTCGTACTGGGTGCTCCGGGTGCGGTGCTGTATGCAACGGTGCGATACCTGGTTACAACACTCACAGGACGTCAGGAAGATGACCTGCCTGAGCAGGTTGCGTTGTTGCGCAGAACATTGGGGGAGCAAACACAGCGCTTTTCTAGGTTGCTATTCTGGCTTGATTGGCTGCCAGCCAGGGTTGCCAGCTTTGGTTACTTGATCATCGGTAATTTTACCAAAGGCACTGGCTGTTGGCTCAAGTACTTATTGGATTTTGACACCCCCAACAGACGTGTGGTGAGTGATATTGCACTGGCTGCTGAACAAATAGAGCAGCAATTTTTTGGTTGTACTTATGAGGCGACCTGCATGATGCGCCTGGTTAAACGTAATATCCTGTTCTTTTTGGTCCTGACAGCACTACTGACTTTGTTTGGTGGTCTGAGTTAACAGCGAACCGACCCGACAGTTAACGCTGTCGGGGACACGTTTATCCTGGCTGAGCAGTTAACCAGGTGTGTTTACGCTCGGTCATTGCCGCCAGCTGATTTGGCTGAACATCCAGCGTAGACAGGAGCTGGTCTGTCACATCTATCAGATCGCATACCCCGGCCACATTCCACAGTGCTTCTTCCAGGCCTTTGGCTTTGTGAATGGCATAATGGCTGACATATCTCAGCTCGTTGGCCAGGTAATCCATATCAGGGCGGCCTGTCTTGGAGATATACAGATGAAATACAAACAGTAACTCTTTTTTAAGCGCTCGTTTGATGAATAAAAACAGCGGATCCAGAGACTCACCAGCCGCGACACATTGGCTTTTCAGCGCTTCTTTCAGGTCCGTGGCTTGAGGGTCAAAACGCAGGAACACCGTATATTGTAGGGGTTTATCCTGGCGTGATTGCTTGCGTAAGCGCTCACTCAGATAGTCTCCAATAAACTCGCTCGGTAATAACCCTTCACTCTGGACATACTCCTGATGATTATGGTGGTACACCTGACTGAGTAACACTTTGTGTAGCGCAGTCGGGTAGAGTCCCTGAGCAACGGCGCCAATTCTAAAATGGGCCGCAGACTTGTGCAGATACAAAGGAAACTGGCAAATGCTTTTAGTAACCATGTTGCGTAGTGCATGCGATAAACCGGGGATCCTGGGGGCTTCTTCACATGGCTGAAGCTTATTCTTATTGCTCTCAATCAGGACCTTAAAAAAAGTGATGGCAGTATGCTGGACGTTGCTGAGAATATTGACCTTCAGATTGATGATGGTTTTTGCTTTGTTGACGGCCATGACCTCATATCTGAGTTTGGTCAGATTGTGTTGCTTGGTGATTTTTTGCAGCTCGGGCAGGTCGAGATGCACAATATCCCCTTTTTGCAGTGTCGCTGGTTCTTCAAGTGCGACTTGCAGACCCATAACCGAAAAATCCCGGGTATGACCATGCAGCGCCTGGCCATCCTCTTGGATCACCGTCGCTGCGGTCTTATACAGATAGCGTTTGTGTGAGCGCAGGTTGATATACTCAAGTGCGACGACTTCCAGAGGGGGAGGTACTTTGGCTTTGCCATGGCCAAACTGCTTGATGAGATTAACCTGCTCTTTTGGATAGTCCAGCGCCTGGTAATACGCCGTTTGCTGCTCAGTGGTAATATCGCTGAGGGTCATCAGGTATTTCACGTTTTCAATCAGCCCCTGTACGCGTGGTGTTGGGCGTTTGTTGAGCTTCTCAACATTCTTGCCAGCGCTGGAGGGCAAAGAAAGCGGTATAAAGGCGTCTTCATGGTGACTGGGCATCAGCTGGACTTTAAAGATCCGCCAGCTGTCTTTCTGACTGCCAAAGCCCATAAACAGATCACGTAATTCAGCGGACTTTTTAAGCTCCCAGTCAAAAGCTGAGTAGAAATAAATTTTGCCATTCTTGCCATGGGTGAATGTGTAACAATAGGCTTCTTTCACCGGCTCAGGGCGTAGCAACAGCATATCAAGACGCTGCTGATTAAACACACTGTAAAGCGAAGATGTTTTTCTCTCATCTTCAAAGTAATAGTTGATGTGTGCGTTGTTTTCATTTGTGAGTACCAGGCTCGGGTAGAGCATGGTTTTAGCCTGGCTAAAAAACACAAACAGTGAATTAACGCGGGGCAGATAGTATTGCTCATACCCCTTACACACGACGGCATCCATGGTGTTATCCAGGTTGATCTTGTAGCGACGTTTATTGCCGTGGATAAAACTTTGTAGAAAGTCATCAAACCCACTGTTATTTTCTACAAAAGTGCGCTTGAGGCGAACGTGATTATACTCACTGGAGACCGGATCAACGGCGACCACTTCGTACTGGATCCCACTTTTCAGGCCCAGTTCAAAATCCTGCTCAAGACCGACCAGTCGCAGCGATACTAAATCGCCCTTGTGTAAATGGTAGTTTGGTGCCAGCTTTATTTTCGCGCCACTGAGGGAAATATCTGAGGTACTGGCATTGGCGATACGCTGATTGCCAAACTCGACCGTGATCTTGATGGAGTAATTCATCCGCTCTTCTATACGACTCTCGTATGAAGCAAAGCGGATGTACTGAGTTGACTGAGAGAGGTCCAGCCCGGGCGTATCTTCCTCTTGCTGCTGGGCCGCCTGCTTTTGCATGACCTTAAAGTTATTGTCGGTGTTCATAACCGCTTCGTAAACGGCTAAGGTATACCCGCCGTAACGTGCGACTTCTTGCTCAAATACCCGGATTGCAACATCGTCCATAAAATGTTGCTTCCCGTCATGCTCATAGGGTTTTACCTGCCCGGACACTTGGCCACGCAAGTCAATAAAGCGTGCTACGGGCTGAGATAGCCGGGTCATTTCCATCTTCAGCAGGAACTGGTCAGGCTTACTGAGTTGCGCCGTTTTTTGCTTGAAGATAAAGTCAAAATTTGGATCGCCGAGATCAATCTTTAATTCATCTATTAAGTCTTGGTATTGTTGTAATTTATCTTCAGCCATAGGTACACATTTTAAATCAGCAGATCTTACCCGGTTATTGTTTCAGCCTTTGCCAAATTTATGTCAGTATTAACGCTTACTGTTGAACTAAGCTTAATTGAGTTTTAATTTAAGCAATAACTATGCCTTGATTTTTATGGGAAAAAAGAAAACCGCATTTGTCTGTAGTGATTGTGGAGCGGAATTTGCTCGATGGCAAGGGCAATGTTCTGAATGTAAAGCCTGGAATACAATTACTGAGTTCAGGGTGCCATCAGTGAAAGCGGCACCGCGTGGCGGAACGATGGCCGGATACGCTGGTGTCGTCGAAGCGAAGGTCCAGACGCTGGATGAAGTTAACCTTGAGTCGTTACCTAGATTTTCTACTGGATTCAAAGAGTTCGACCGCGTTCTAGGTGGTGGTGTGGTGCCGGGCAGTGCCATCCTGATTGGTGGTGAACCGGGTGCTGGTAAGAGTACTTTGCTGTTGCAGACTATGTGTTTGCTGGCCGAATCCATGCCGACTTTATATGTAACGGGTGAGGAATCTTTGCAGCAAGTGGCGATGCGTGCAAAGCGGCTGGGTCTGCCAACCAATAAATTGCGCACATTGGCCGAAACGAATGTGGAAAGCATCTGTCAGCTGGCCTTGCGTGAAAAGCCTGCCATTATGGTCATTGACTCGATACAGGTGATGCACATGAGTGATGTTCAGTCGGCGCCTGGTAGCGTGTCTCAGGTGCGCGAGAGCGCTGCTTACCTGACCCGATTCGCCAAGCAAAACCAGGTTGCCATTATTATGGTAGGCCACGTGACGAAAGATGGTTCTCTGGCGGGGCCTAAGGTGCTGGAACACTGTATTGATTGTTCTATTCTACTGGAAGGCAGCAGTGACAGCCGCTTCAGAACGCTGCGTGGCAATAAAAACCGCTTTGGGGCGGTCAACGAGCTTGGTGTATTCGCTATGACAGGCCTGGGCCTGAAAGAGGTGAATAATCCGTCTGCTATTTTCCTCAACCGTGGTGAGGAGCAAACGCCTGGCTCCTTGGTCATGGTCATCTGGGAAGGCACCCGGCCGCTGCTGGTTGAGGTCCAGGCGCTGGTCGACTACTCTCAGCTGGCCAACCCTCGCCGTGTGACTGTCGGTCTGGAGCAAAATCGTCTGGCAATGTTGCTTGCGGTGTTACACCGTCATGGTGGATTGCAGGTCGCCGATCAGGATGTCTTTGTAAATGTCGTCGGCGGCGTCAAGGTATCTGAAACCAGCGCCGATTTGGCGTTAATTGCTGCTTTGGTGTCGAGTTTCAAAAATCACGCATTGGAACGTCAGATGGTGGTGTTTGGAGAAGTCGGGCTGGGAGGAGAGATCCGTCCGGTACCCAGTGGCCAGGAAAGACTGCGCGAAGCCGCGAAACATGGCTTCAAACGTGCTATTGTACCTATCGCGAATAAACCAAAGGACGCCATTGAGGGAATGGAAGTGGTTGCCGTTGCCAGCCTCAGTGATGCGCTCGAAGCCTTGTTTTAAGGGAATCCACAAAAATGAAAAAATCTACGATTATGTTGGCAGTGGCGGGTGTGCTGTCTGCTGCTGTTGTTGGCGCACACTTTTATGCTAATCAACAAGCAGAGTTGGTGGTACAGGAGCAAATCACACAATTTGCTGAACAATCTGAGCTGCTTATTGAGCATCAGGGGTCGTCCTACAATTTGTTCACCAACACAATAAAAGTACAGTCCTTAGAGATCAAAGATGCTGCGGAGCAACAGGTCCTGCTGAACATTGGTGAATTTAGCTTACAGGGCTATGAAGCAGATAAGGTCAGTGAGTTTACTGAAGTTAAGCTGGCCAATGTGACATTCAGCCCTGTGCTGGCAGCGGAACTGGAACAGCAATCAGCCACGCTGGCTGGTACAAGTTATGCGCTTACGTCCTCTTTACGGTATAACCCGGACAATGGCAACAGTCAGTTCAAATCTTCCGTTGAGGCGGATGGCGTAGTGGGTGTTGAGTTTAACTTCGACCTGGGCAACAGTGCAGATCTGATGGCTACTTCTCTGGAGATGCAGCAGAGCACAGAGATGACGCTGGAGCAGGAACTGCAAATGCAGAGCAAGCTGATCTCAGCGGTACAGTCACTGCAGCCACAAACCCTGACATTTGCCATTGCTGGACAGCCGAAGTTAGATGCTTTGGTGACCGAGTTGCTGGCCAACCAGGGGTTAAGTAAAGAGCAATTTCAACAGATGCTGACCATGCAACTGGCGCAGGTGCCGGTTTCTGAAGAAGCCAAGCAGGGGCTCAGTGGTTTTGCCGCTGGTCTAAATGCGCTGGAGGTCAATGTGTCGTTAGATGAGGCAATGGACTTCAATGCATTTTCTCAGCAAGTTCAGTCTCTGGCCGCTGATCCTGAGGCACTTGAAAAGTTCTTAAATCTGAAAATAACGGGCTCATAAGCCAGGTTGTTAAACAGCAAAAAGCCACCTTTCGGTGGCTTTTTTTGTATTAGAGCGTTTGATTAATTATTTAATGCCAGCATCAGCTCGCGATTACGTTCCAGCTTGGCGAGCATCTGCTGTGCAAGCGGTTTAAAGGTGGCGAGTTCAGCCGCAGGTAAAGGCTGTGACTTAGGCAGCTTGACTGTGCGCGGGTTACGGTGCACGCCATCTACCAGAAACTCATAATGCAGATGGGCACCCGTTACGCGGCCCGTTGCACCAACGGTACCAATTTTCTGGCCCTGCTTGACCTTCTGGCCTTTTTTGACATGGCGCTTATGCAGATGCAGGTACTTGGTCACATACTGACTGCCGTGCTGTATAAATACATAGTTACCATTCAGGCGGTTGAAGTCTGATTTAATGACTTTACCATTACCGGCGGATACCACAGGGGTGCCAACTCTGGCGGCGTAATCTATGCCGCGGTGTGCCGACACGCGGCCCGTGACAGGATGCAGACGGCGCGGGTTAAAGTTGGAACTAATATATTTGAAATCAACCGGTGCACGCAGGAAGGCCTTTTTCATGCTGCGGCCTTCAGGGGTGTAGAAATCGCCGTCGGAGTGACGTATCGCTGTATAACGTTCTCCCTGATTGATGAACTCAGCAGCGATGATTTTGCCAGTTCCTATCTCTTCACCATCTACAAAATGTGATTCATAGATCAAAGAGAATTGATCGCCTTTGCGAATATCGTTGGCAAAGTCGACATCCCAGCCAAAGATGTGGGCAAAGTTCATGATCTGACGCTCAGACAAGCCAGCCGTAATACCGGCTGTCCAAAAGCTGGATTTGATTTCGCCGCCGGCTGACTTTTCGACGGTTTCTATCTCTTTACTTTCGATCCGCGTGGCGTAGTTACCTTCCTCATTACGGCTGACCAGTAGTGTATCTGTTTTCGATAGCACATATTTCAGCTGTAACAATTCACCTTGTTCATTACTGGCAAAGCTCAGCACTTCACCTGGATGGATCTTGGTGAGTTTACGTGTTTCGGCGTTGGTATTGACGAGCTTATGTAGTGTTTGTGCTGAAAAGCCGGCGCGCTTAAAAATCACCGCCAGGCTGTCGCCATTGCGAACCTGGTGATCGACGAAGTCATACTGGGGGGCGTCAAGAGCCTGCGGCTGTTCGATGATTTCGGGCGCTTCACTGAGCTCTGTCAGTTGAGGTTGTTGCTCATCAACATTCAAAGGCAGCTCATAGCGCTTGCCGACTTCGAGCGCGTCTTTGTCGTGATCTCGGGAGGCTGTTGCCTTCTCAGACGGAATGAGTGCAATAGCGACCATTGCTGACAGCAAGCCCAGGATCAGCAACTTGTGTTTTTTTGGGAGTTTGTGCACTGCATGTACCATAACGTGCCTTTTCCGCTGTCAAGAATTATTGCAAATAATAGTGCAGCATATACGTAATAATGCGCAAATACCAGTCTTTTATACATTTAAACTACCCCAAATATACGCTAAAATCGAGCGATTAACTGATTAAATTGTTGGAGTGAGGTTGGCGTGACAACTGTGGACATAGATACGGCATTGGCAGAGATAAAGCGCGGTGCTGAAGAAATTCTGATTGAAGAAGATTTAAAGGAAAGGCTGAAGTCAGGCAAAAAATTGCGGATCAAAGCGGGTTTCGATCCAACAGCCCCGGATTTGCACTTGGGTCATACGGTCCTAATCAACAAGCTAAAAACTTTCCAAGACTTAGGACATGAGGTTATTTTCCTGATCGGTGATTTCACCGGCATGATAGGCGACCCTACGGGTAAAAATGTCACTCGTAAACCGCTGACCCGTGAAGATGTACTGGCTAATGCTGAAACCTATAAAGAGCAAGTGTTTAAGATACTGGATCCGGCAAAAACCACTGTGGCGTTCAATTCTGAATGGATGGAAAAATTAGGCAGTGCGGGTATGATTAAGCTTGCAGCGCGTCAAACGGTTGCGCGTATGCTTGAACGTGATGATTTCAAAAAGCGTTATGCAGGTGGTCAGTCAATTGCTATTCATGAATTCCTCTACCCGTTGGTACAGGGTTGGGATTCTGTGGCACTGGAAGCGGATGTCGAGCTCGGTGGCACCGATCAGCGCTTTAACCTGTTAATGGGCAGGGAGTTACAAAAAGAAGAAGGTCAGAAGCCGCAAACCGTACTGATGATGCCATTGTTGGAAGGCACCGATGGCGTGCAGAAGATGTCTAAGTCACTGGGTAACTATATTGGTATCACAGATGCGCCAAACGACATGTTTGGTAAAGTGATGTCGATTTCTGACGAATTGATGTGGCGTTACTACGAGTTGCTAAGCGCTAAGTCACTGGAAGAAATTGCAGGCCTTAAAGAAGAAGTGGCTGGTGGCCGTAATCCACGAGACATTAAGATTGAGTTTGCTAAAGAAATGATCGCACGTTTCCACAGCGAAGCCGATGCAGAAGCTGCACATCAGGATTTCATTAAGCGTTTCCAGAAAAATGCCCTGCCTGATGATATTCCAGAAGTAACCATCACCATTGCTGAGCCTGCGACTTTCATTACCAATGTATTAAAAGAAGCGGGCCTGGTTGCCAGCACCTCAGAAGCGATGCGTATGATTAAACAAGGCGCGGTTAAGCTTAATGGTGAAGAGAAAGTCACCGACTCTAAGCTGAGCGTTGAAAAAGGCTCTACAGCGATTTACCAGGTAGGTAAACGCAAGTTCGCCAAAATCACTGTTGAATAATCGACTGCGTTAATGAAGTGAATTCAAAGTAAGGGCGGCCATTTGGGTCGCCCTTTTTAATGGGTGAGAATATTAATGGTTAACCAGCACAGACACAGTGCGCAGAGGAAGAACCAGCGCATGGTTGCCAATAACTTGAGCATCAGGCTTATGGTCTCCGGTTCTGGCGGTCTGTCGCTGCCAATGCGCATATTGTCAAATCGCTGCTGTTGATAAAAGCGTGGCCCGGCTAGCTGGGTATTGAGGCTGGCTGCGAACAAAGCCAGGATCCAACCTGAACTGGCAGGGCGGTAGAACTGACCATAGTGTTTTAGGTAGTGGAGTGTTTTTCCGAGGTTTTGTGTCAGCGCCATCATTAAAACGAACAGCCTGACGGGCAACCACTCGAAAATCGCCAGGCTCAGTTGCAGCGGTTTAATAAATGCTGAGTCTGGTCGCATTTTGCTGCGCCAGGCGTGATCGCAGAGCAACATCAATTTATAGCTCAATGCCAGCAGGGGGCCACCGATCAGATAAAACACCATCACCAGATAGAAATGCCGCATGCCCCGCAATGCCAGGCTGTCCAGGCATGCCTTACATATGCCCATCAATGACAGTTTCTCGACATCCCGGTTTACCATAGCGCCAAGTAACTGGCGTGCGGCTGCTTTTTGCTGTTGTTTAAGTAGAATCGCAATCCGTTTTGCACGCCGTTCATGTTGGATATCGAGGCAGAAAAATAACACCAGGCCACCCAGCCACTGAGGGTAGAAAGACAAATAGCCCAGTGCGGCCAGAATAAGCAGGATAGTCAGCATTGGCAGGATATATGCCAGGCTACCGGATAGCCATTGATAGCGATTGGGCGCCTTAGGGCGATAAACTTTTTGGGCCAGGTTAGTAAACAACAGCGTCATGACGACATTGGGGTGATACAGGCTGGAGGTTCTGAATCCTATCGCGCTGAGTGTTGCCAGTAGAAAAATCAGCAAGCCCGTGTGGGCTTGCAAATGTTCAGTTAACACCTTACAGCGAAACCTGATCCAGCTTTGCCAACAGGGCAGTAACCAGCTTAGAAGAGTTTACAGAGGCAACTTCCAGGTAGGCGTCGAATGATTGCGGCGATTCTTTGCCGGCGATGTCAGACAGTGAACGGATCACAACAAATGGTGTGTGTAAAACATGACAGGCCTGAGCAATCGCGGCGCCTTCCATTTCAACCGCTAGCATGTGCGGGAAATCCTGACGCGTCTTGTCGATGCGGACTGGATCGCACATGAATGAATCACCGGTACAGATCTGACCCACTTTTGTCTGAATGTCAGTCAGTTCACCGACACTTTGCTGAGCGGCTTCAACCAGCGCAGAGTGCGCACTAAAGCCCGCTGGCATTTGCGGTACCTGACCCAATTCATAGCCAAATGCTGTGACGTCAACATCATGATGTCTTACTTCAGACGAGATCACGACGTCGCCGACGTTCAGTTCAGGATCAAAGCCGCCAGCTGAACCGGTATTGATAACGCAGTCAGGGCTGTAGTTGTCGATAAGCAGCGTTGTTGCCACTGTCGCGGCCACTTTGCCAATACCAGACTGAACCAGAGTTACTTCGTGACCACCCAGTTCGCCGTGATAAAAGGTGAAACCGCCTTTGGTTGCGGTTTGTGTATTGTTCATTGCGTCACGCAGGATCGTGACTTCCTGTTCCATCGCGCCAATAATACCTACTTTCATAATCTTCTCTTATTTTTTAACCGTGTTGCTCATTATATATCAAAACTGGCGTTAGAAAATATGGTGTTAGGCAGGTTAAGAGGTTTTGCTGTCAGCCCATGTTGGGCCGACAGTAAAGGGAGGCAGGCTAAATTTCTGCCAGTTGGGTTGCCGCAGCTTTGGCCTGAGACGGTGAAAGTACTGCAGGTTTGTAATTGCGATTGCGTGGCTTGCCCTGTGGTTCTGGTTTCTTGCCTAGTTTAAACAGGATGGCAGCCCGCACTTCAGCGCTTTTGTAACCGCTTTTTACCTTCATACGAATATGTGGGATCCCGGCTGATTCCAGCGCACCGCTGACGAACCAGTCTTTTTGCGCTTTGTGGCCATTTTTATTGGCGTTGTTAACCAGATCAACGGCAGCGACAATATTGAGCGTTTCTTTGTCAACCAGCACATAATCGAGCTGCTTGTTTTGTGCTTTGGTGATGGCAGCCCGACGCGCTTTTTTAGACAGGCCAGGTTTACACTCGATGATTTCAATCAGCTTAACCCGGCTGACAATCTTAAACTTGTCCCCTACTGACCGTTCTAACAGCTGTAAGAAGGAGGCTTCGACTGTTGTGAATACAGACTCTTTTCGATTAAACGGATAGGGATTACCGCCGTTATCCGTATATTTTGAAATAACAATGGAAGCAATAACGACCAGCGCCAGAATAGATAATAATGTTAGTTCCATAAATCACTCCACGACAACAATTTGACTTGGAGACTATTAAGCAAAGAGCGTGCCTAAAGTGACTTTTAAGGAGAGTTAAAGATTAAATACGCTCGGCGTTTTGGGACGGCCGAGCGTTTAAGAAAAGCAAATTGCCTGACTGGATCAGACGCGGTAGCCGTCTTTCAGGCCTTTTACGGCATACGCAACGGCATCGTGTGCATGCAAAGATTCGTAGTGGTTTATCTTTATATAGTAGTCTGGATAATTTTCTGCTTCAAACAAGGCTTTGAGCTTTCTGGCGGCATCTTCACAGAACATCAGGTTTTGACCGTTAAGGCGGGCAAATTCTTGCTCATCTTCACGTTTAACTGCAGCCTGTACAGGCGTTTTCAGTTCATCTTCTACCATGTTGACCAGGCCCAGGATGTCAAACTCCTGACAATGCTCATCCAGTTTGACCTTGATATTCGTCACTGAACGCTGTGAGTGCGGTGTTGCCAGGATACCTTCGGTGGTGCCTAACCAGGCGTGAACACTGGCATGATCGAGAGACTGATCGGCAAACTTTTCTTCAAAGGCGTTTTGGATCAGCTGACGGGCAAGCGCAGCAGAACAAGGACAGGTTGATGAATAAGTGACATCAACGGCTAATTCCAGATTAAACTGGCCGTTTGTCAGGTTCGCTGTGATCACAACCGGGTAGTTTTTCCAGCCTTGTTTACCACTTAATAAGGAAGCACGGCGCAGTGGTAATTCGAAATGAAACGTGACTTTAGCGCTGTGGCTCAGTCCTTCATGACTGGTGATAAAGCTATCCAGAACCGAGCGAATCGTCGCGGGTGTCAGCGTCTGCTCACAGGACAACGAGTCGAGTGCCAAAAATAACCGTGACATATGGATACCTTTCGCATCTTCTCTGTCCAGGCTGACAAACGCATCCGCTTTGGCTGTGACGGGTGTATCATTCATCCCTTTGCTGGATAACAATAAAGGTAGCTCGATATTTCCCATTCCGACCCAGTCTAGCTTACCTTCTTGTAAAGCGTCCGCAGAATGTGCAATGTCAGGCATTGAAGTTGGCATTTGAACTCTCTTAATCACGACTATCAGGGTGGGGCATGTTACACCAAAATGTCACAACTTGCCGAGCCCGTTGGAAAATTTCTGGTAAAAAAATCGCCCAAGTGTGCAAAAATTCATACGCTGATGTCGACTTTCTAAACATCAACAAAAGACACGGAATACGGGCGCTACAGAGGTTATTTTAGTTTGTGCAATGTCGCCTGCGACCTTTGGTCACTCGCTTCTGTGTTTTGGTCAGGTATAATGTAGGGGTTAACTAGGTGATTTTATTATGCTTGACTCTTCATTTGGGACTTGGGCCCGAATTTTATCGAATTTGATTAAAAACTACGGAGACCGCTGGGCGGGGGTTGTGGCCTACGCTTTTGTGCTGATCGTGTCTCTGGTGTTGGCGTGTATGTTTTACTACGTGGCGCTCGGTGAAGTCACACTGGTCAATGTGCTGTCTGTGGTGTTATTTGCCGCATTAACCTCCCCATTGCTGCTTTCTGTTGCTATCTATGCAATGCGTCAGCTCGACGCGTCAAAAGAATATCTTGAATCTGCGACACAACAAGAAAAACTGCTCAACCAGACACTCAAAGACAACATTAACCGGCTCAATAACGAAATTGACGAGCGGAAAATGGCGCTGCACGCAAAGCACCGGGCAATAGCAGAATTGCGCAAAGAAATCTCAGAGCGGCGTAAAGCTGAACAAGAGCTGGCACAACAGAGTATGTTACTGCGTAGTATCGTGGACTCCTCTCCTGACTTATTCTATTACCGTGATGAACGGGGCGTATTTGCGGGTTGCAACAAGAAGTTTGAACAAGTCATTGGCAAAACCAGTGAACAACTGATTGGCCATACGGTACAGGAAGTCTTTGGTGAGCAGGATATTCCAAGGGTACTGCAAACCGATGAGCAAGTGATAGAAACCCAGCAATCGATCAATGTTGACGTAGAATACCCGGTTGCCAACGAAAACTGCTGGTTTGAGATGCGTAAACTGCCCTTTATTAATGATGATGGGGAATATATCGGGCTGCTTGCGTTCGGTCGTGATATCACCAGTCGTAAAGAAGCTGAGCAGGCACTGGAAACGGCTTACAAAGATAAAGGGAAATTTATTGCCACTTTGAGTCACGAACTGCGCACCCCGCTCAATGGTATTGTGGGTCTGACACGTATGTTGCTGGACACTGAACTGACAAAACAACAAAAAAGCTGGTGTAACACCGTTTTCTCCAGTGCTGAAACCTTAGGTAATATCTTTAACGACATTATCGATCTGGACAAGATTGACAGAGAACAGCTGGATATTGCTACAGACAGCATCAATGTGTCGGACTTTATCAATGATGTTGTCAACTTTGCGGGCTTGATAGCGGAACAAAAAGCCCTTGAGTTCAACATCAAGCGCTCCGGTATGCTGGATATCTATGCTTTATTAGATCCGACTCGTTTGCGCCAGGTGTTGTGGAACCTGATCAACAACGCCGTGAAATTTACCCACCGAGGTGGTGTTACCCTGGAGTGTCGCCGCGAAAACCGTGCAGATGGGCCCTGGTTGTCTATCAGTGTGATCGATACTGGGGTGGGGATCCCTTCTGATCAACAAGACCGCATTTTTGACATGTATTACAAAGCGCCTGATGCCAGTGGTAATAATGCCATTGGTTCTGGCATTGGCCTGGCGGTGACAAAAGCGCTGGTACATGCCATGAAAGGTACGATTCATGTCAGCAGCATGCAAGGAGAGGGGAGCCGCTTTGATGTGGAGCTACCTTTAGAGCTCTGCTCAGCGCCAAACGAGCAAAGCTATGCGGGCCGTAGCCTTTACATTTTGTTGGTAGAAGATGTGCCACTGAATGCTGAAATTGCCACTAACTTGCTAGAACAGCGTGGACACGAGGTGGTCTGGGCAGAAACCGGGGAAGATGCCTTGTCGATGGTTGAAACTGAGGACGAGCTGGATCTGATCCTGCTTGATATGCAGCTGCCAGATATCAATGGTGATGAGGTTGCGCGGCAGATCCGCGCCGATAGCCATTTTGACGAGTTACCGATTGTGGCGTTGACGGCCAATGTGCGGAGCGCAGAGCAAGAGCTGCAAGGCATTGACATTCAGGGCGCACTAGCAAAACCGATCAACACCACAAAGCTGGACAAGATGCTTGCGGAGCTGTTTGGGATAGAAGCAAGCAAAGACAAACAAGCTTCGCCTCAGTCTGAGCCTTTGCAATTGAGTGAGCAAGAGCAGGCTTTACTGGATGTGGAGACAATCACTGATTTTGTATCATCTATGGGTATAGAGCCCTTTAAGCGCAGCTGTGACTTATTTGCCCGCCTTAACCCGACTTATTACAAAGAGCTGGATGAGGCTAATCAAAATGCGGATACTGAGACTTATGTGTCTGTGGCACATAAACTCAAAGGCGCCGCAGGATCTGTTGGTCTGCAAAATGTGCAATTACATGCTAAAACGATGGAACTGGAAGGTGCTCAGGTAGACACAGAGCAGCGTGCAGGTTGGCTGGATGAACTGGAAGTGAAAATAAGAGAAGGGCAATCTGCCCTTCACTCATTAATTGCAAAGCTCGCTGAAAACTCGTAACGCAAACTTATTGGCTATCGATCTTACCGATGAAGCGGTAGCCTTCACCATGGATGGTGCTGATCAGTTCAGGCGTGTTGTTGTCGGTTTCAAAGTGCTTACGGATACGACGAATAGTAACGTCTACCGTTCTGTCGTTGGCACGCAGCTCACGACCTGTCATGTGCTTGATCAGCTGCTCACGACTGAAGATACGACCCGGTGAGTCCAGCATAAGACGCAGTGCACGGTATTCGCCCTTCGGCAAACGTTTTGCTTCACCTGTAGGTGAAGTTAGGCAGCGGCTATTCTCATCCAGTTCCCAACCGTTAAATGTAATGACGCCATTGCTGTCAATACTAGACTCCTCCGGGCTTGAGCCGGTACGAGTGATCAGGTTGCGCACGCGGATTGTAAGTTCACGTGGGTTGAAAGGCTTGGTGACATAGTCGTCGGCACCGATCTCCAGACCAAGAATACGGTCGACATCGTTGTCACGACCGGTCAAGAAAATAAGACCGATGTTTTTCTTCTGGCGTAACTCACGAGCCAGGATAAGGCCATTTTTACCAGGCAGGTTAATATCCATGATCACACAGTTGACATCGTCGTTTGACGTCAATTTTTCATGCATATCATCGCCATCAATGGCTTCAATTACCTTATAACCTTCGGCTTCAAATAAACTAACGAGGTTCAGTCGAGTTACGTCTTCATCCTCAACAATTAGAATGACTGGCGTTTGCATTATTAATTAACCTTTTCGGAATATTGTATTTACAAAATCATCGGCGTTATATAATAAAACCGAATGTTAACGATTATAGGAGTATATTCAATTGTTAACAAGTAAAATCAGTTAGGATAAAACTTGGAGACGGCAAGCAACCGGGAAAGCACTTTAAAGTTGTGCTGAGTGACTTCTTGCTTATTTATATACAGCCTTATCTTACTCCCTTCCTGGACCAAGGACGCAATCCCACCCCCTTCCAAAAATTCGATACTTTCGCCCACAGTTACCATACTTAGGGCCATTGTATCGGTCCAAGCGGGCAGTATATCATCTTCCAATGTTTCATCAATGTATGTGATATCACATCTTTGGGAAAGTTCCCGCAGAGAGTCAGACTTTTTTACTTCTATTATTTCAATCGGCTTCAAACGTATTTTTAAGGTACGGTTACTATATAAAACAGCACCTGGTCCATTTTTTATGTCATAAAAACAAAACCGAGTCGTTTTCTTATTCTTTTGCTCAGGAAAATCAATGAACTTTGCCATTTGATATAAAAAGGCCGAACGGATTTCTTCGGGCGATTTCGCATAACTAAACGTAGAAAAAAGTGAAAGACAGCAAAAAATAAATAGGTACATAAATCTCATTGTGTACCTCCTTTCAGAGGCAAACTGATCACAAATTGAGTACCTGATTTATAGTCTTCCTGCAGTGTGATGCTCCCACCCAGTGCCTGAGTGACCAGGTTATACACTAAGTGCATGCCCAAACCACTACCACCTTCTCCCCGGCGTGTGGTAACAAATGGGTCAAATATGCGCTTTTTGATGGCATTTGGCACGCCGATACCATTGTCGCTGTATACAATCGTTAATTGCTGATCTTCTCTGTTCACTTTTATAGCAATTTCGTTATTTTCATTGCTGGTAAATCCGTGTAACAGGGAGTTTGAGAACAATTGTTCAAACACCTGTTGCAGCAAGCCTGACTTACTTCTGATGGTGAGTTCCTCAGGACAGTCCAGGTGAATTTGTGGCGCTTTGAGCTCCAGTTCGGTGCGCATTGCACCCATTACAGCATTGAGTAGTTTAGTAATATTGACGTCCGAATTGATCTCTATATCCTGACTGACCGCGACTTTCTTAAAACTGGAGATCAAATCTGCAGCCCGATTGAGGTTACGATAAATGAGATCCAGATTCTCAATCCCTTCTTTGATGAATCGTTCCAGTTGTTTAGAGGTGAGCGTTTTTTGCTGGAAGGCTACTTCAATATCACTGAGTTTATCGCGTAATAATGTCGATCCTGTGACGCCCAGCCCAATAGGCGTATTAACCTCATGCGCTACCCCAGCGACCATCTGACCTAGTGATGCCATCTTTTCATTTTCAACTATCTGGTTCTGATACTGGTGCATACGTTCGAGCGTATTGAGCAATTCCTGGTTTGCTTCTCTGAGTGCGATGGTTCGTTGATTGACTTTCTCTTCCAGGCTCTGGTTGAGCTGTTTTATTTCCAGCTTGTCTGCCTGATGGCGCTCAAGTTGATTTTGCGTCCGGGTCAGCATGATATTGAGGTTGTTCGCGAGGATATTAATTTCCTCTATGTCGCTTTTCTCCGCCCGGGTGGCATAGTTATGATTCTTTGAAACGTCCTGCAATAGCACAGATAATGATTCTATCGGGCTGGCAATCCGCTTTTGGATCCCTCGGGCAACAAACATCACCAGTACCAGTACAAACAGAGTCAGAGCGATATCGACCAGTATTTTTCGGTTGATGTATTCGGCCAGATGCTCAAGCCCACCGCGCAGGTATACGTAACCTTCAATGTTACCTTCATATTCAACGGGCAAAATCAGTTCGATATAGTCTTCGGAAATTTTTGGGGTTCGGAGTTCCTCTATCTGATTGACCTTGAGCGGCACGGGTGGTGTTTTACTGGCATTGTAGCTGGTGAAAAAGACGGGCCGATTAGTGACGTCATCGATGGCATAGATGTGGATGTTTTTCACCAGTTCGACTTTATCAAATGATTTGAGCCGCTTTTCTTCCGTTTTTCTGTCGTCAAAAATCAGCGTTACCTGAGCGTTAAATGCAATGATCTCGGCGATCATTTCCAGCTTATTAATGATCAGCTGCTTTTGCTTTTTAACATCGAGATAGGTTGAAATTGAGATAGACAGGGACAAAGACAGCGCCGTTACTAGCATGACGGCACTGATCAGCACTTTTCTTATACTTGTTTTTGTTGCGTATTTACCCATTGGGAGACCACAAATCCCGCTTGCCTGCTATTCACTCACTTTAGTTTAGCAGTATAGAACACAAAAAAGCTCACATTTTACGAAACGATTCAGCACTTTGCTGGCCAGCGGCGGTTTAACAGTCGGTGCAGGCAGGCGCAACAAGATAAATATGGCCAGTTCATAGTGATATTGAACTGGCCGACACTTAATTTTTGCGGGCCTGATAAACGGCAAATTTGGTATTTTTGGCCAGTGTATTGCACTGTCCAAAGCGTGCTTCAATGAGTGGAGGGTACTTCAGAAAGCTATTCGCAACAATGTGTAGTTGTGATCCTTTACCCATGTGATCGGCCACACCTTTGATAAACCCTTCGGCAATATCATAGTCAGTTTTAATACCCGTGTGAAAAGGCGGGTTACTGATAATGGCATCAAAACGACCCTGCAATTGTCTTAGGCCGTCACTGAGCACCAGTTCAGCCTCATGGCCATTCAAGTGCAAAGTTTGTTCACAGGCATAAAGGGCCAGCGCATTCACATCCAGGCAGCTGAAGCGCACTTTAGGTGACTGATTAAGCACAAAAGTGGCGATGATCCCGGCACCACATCCAAAGTCGAGCATACATCCCTTGGCGGGCAGTTCAAGATGCTCCAACAATAACTTAGTACCGACATCCAACTTGCCATGATTAAACACGCCCGGAACACTGACAGCATCAAACTGCTGCCCGGCAACGTTAATGCTAAATGTGTGCTGATAGCTGGCAATGTCAAATTGCGCCAACGGTTGCAACTGGGCAAACTCATATAAAATGCAATGTTTAGCGCTGTCCAGCTTGTAATGCGCCTCACATTTGTCCTGCAGCTGCTTTTCAGCAGATTTAACGCCGCCTTTGTTTTCTCCGACTACCAGTAAGCGAGTTTGCTCAGAGCATAAAGCACGAATATTGTCGAACATCATCTGTGCTTCTGGTTTAGATTTCGGATAGTAATAAATGACCAGGTCAATATTGTCGAGTGCGGGCAGGCTATGTGACACATAACTGGTAATATCAGTTACCTTGTCGGCAATCTGATGAGCGGCAAAGTCATAACTGAATGCGCTGATATTTGCCTGCGGATTCAATTGCTTTAGTTCTGACAAAAAGCCATCGCGTTGGTGATTGATCACCAAGATTTGCTGGCCTGTCAGTTCTTCTTCATTGCGCAGGAGTAATAAACTGGGGTTGGTTAATTTTTGCATCTGAGATCCAGAAAAGGCGGGGCAGGTTGCCCCGAAAAGCAATGACAGATCAGGCTGTACGTTCGAACATCAGATCCCAAACACCATGACCGAGACGATGGCCGCGTTGTTCAAACTTGGTTAGTGGGCGGAAGTCAGGACGTGGCACATAATCATTGTTGTCAGACTGGTTTGCAAATCCTGGTGCGGCCTGCATGACTTCGAGCATGTGCTCTGCATAGTTTTCCCAGTCGGTTGCCATGTGGAATACACCACCAATTCGTAGTTTAGTGCGCAGTTTCTCGACAAACTCGGCCTGCACGATGCGACGTTTATGGTGACGTTTTTTATGCCATGGGTCCGGGAAGAATAGCTGCAGCTTGGCCAGGCTGGCGTCCGGGATGCAATCTGCCAGTACCTCAACGGCATCGTGCTCAAATACGCGCAAGTTAGTGACACCTTGTTCATCCGCTTCCATTAGACAGGCACCCACACCCGGGCGATGTACTTCAATGCCAATAAAGTTTTGTTCAGGCGCATTTTTAGCCATTGCTACCAGCGATTTACCCATACCAAAGCCAATCTCAACGACGACATCATTGTCGTTGCCAAACACCTCGGTAAAGTCCAGGCGACCCTGAGCATGCTCCAGGCCCATCGTTGCCCAGCATTTTTCAATGGCGGCAGCTTGCCCTTTGGTCAGGCGGCCTTCGCGTTTTACAAAGCTGCGTACTTTGCGAATGTATTTGCCTTCCTGTTCGGCTTGTTCCAGAGCGGTTTTACTCGATTCGTTCATGGTCTTCATCTTCGGTGTAAAAAATGGGCGCACATTATCGCTATTCACAGCGCCAAGTACAAGAGCTTGACCTTTGAAAAAAGCTTCATACACTGGCGCGTGTATTAGCAAGTAAAAGCAGAGTCTAGCAATGACAGTAAATAATGAGCAGGCCCAATGGTTTGCCAAACAGGTTGTCGATTGGTACCAGTTACATGGGCGTAAAACCTTGCCCTGGCAGCTTGAGAAGACCCCGTATAAGGTCTGGGTATCTGAGGTGATGTTGCAGCAAACTCAGGTGGTTACCGTGATCCCATATTTCGAGCGTTTTATGGCGCGTTTCCCAACCATCATAGATCTGGCCGATGCGCCGGAAGATGAGGTGTTACATCACTGGACGGGACTTGGGTATTACGCACGCGCGCGAAACTTACATAAAACGGCCAAAATAGTCCGCGATGAATATCAGGGCAAGTTTCCGCAAACATTAGAAGCGGTGATGGCCTTACCTGGAATTGGCCGTTCAACAGCCGGGGCTGTACTCTCTTTGTCTTTGGGTCAGGCACACCCCATTCTGGATGGCAATGTAAAACGTGTATTGGCACGTTTTTTCATGGTGGAAGGCTGGTACGGCGTCAAAAAGGTCGAAAACCATTTATGGGCCCTAACCGATGCACTGACACCGAAAGATCGTGTTTCAGAATATAACCAGGCGATGATGGATTTAGGAGCGAGTCTGTGTAGCCGTAGTAACTTTGACTGTGAGGCATGCCCTTTAGTCAGTCGTTGTCAGGCGTATCAACAGGGCAGAGTGAAAGAGTTTCCTAATTCTAAGCCGAAAAAAGCCAAGCCGAAGAAAGCTACATATCATCTGATAGTGCGGGCTGATGATAAAGTACTCATGGAGAAGCGCCCAAGTAGCGGCATTTGGGGTGGTTTGTTTGGTTTTTTTGAATTCAGTGAATTAACAGAGCTGGAAACTTTTTTGGCACAACAAGGATTATCGGGTAGTCAGCAAACGTTGTCGCCATTTGTGCATATATTTACGCATTTTGAGCTGACTATTACGCCTGTGGTTGTCGAATTAGATACAACGCCGGATTGTGTCCACGATAATCCGCTCTTGTGGTATGAGTTGGCACAGCCTGCTGAAGTGGGTTTAGCAGCACCGACTAAAAAGTTGGTTAAAGTCTTAAAGGCAATGGGGTAAACTTAGCTACAACAAATGTATAAAGGGTAAAGAGATGGCACGTACCGTATTTTGTCAAAAGTTACAAAAAGAAGCTCCAGGGTTAGATTTTCAACTTTATCCTGGAGAAGTTGGCGAACGCATCTTCAATAACATCAGTAAAGAAGCGTGGCAGCAGTGGCAGCATAAGCAGACTATGCTGATCAACGAAAAGCACTTGAATATGATGGATCCTGAACATCGTCAACAACTGGAAGAGCAAATGGTAGGTTTTTTGTTTGAAGGTAAAGATGTTGAAATCGAAGGTTACCGTCCAAAAGACGCATAACCTAGTTGATTAAAAAAGGCTGCCCGGCAGCCTTTTTTAATGTCTCATTATCGCCTTAGTAGCTGCGTTCAACAGCGAGTTTTGCCAATGAAATCAGGGCCGTTTTATGCTCTGATTCGGCCAGAACGCTGAGTTGTTCAATGGCTTTTTGCGACTCTGTTCTTGCGCGTTCCATGGTATGCTCCAGCGCTTCTGTTTGCTCAAGCGTGGCCAGAATCTCCGTCAGGTTATCGAGCCCGTTACCATTGGCAATGGCATCGCGGATCTGTGCAACCTGGGCTTCACTGCCGTGGCGCATTGCATAAATTAACGGCAGTGTTGGCTTGCCTTCGGCCAAGTCATCACCGATGTTTTTACCAAGCTGCTCAGCGTTGGCACTGTAGTCGAGGACATCGTCTACGAGTTGAAAAGCAGTGCCTAAGTGCATGCCATACAATTTAAGTGCTTCTTTGGTCTCTGCTGATTGATCTAATACAACAGCCGGCAGCATAGTTGCCGCTTCGAATAATTTGGCTGTTTTACTGTAAATCACCTGCATGTAGCTTTGTTCAGTTGTATCCGGATCATTACAGTTCATCAGCTGTAATACTTCACCTTCAGCAATCACGTTGGTTGCATCAGCGAGGATCTGCATCACTTCCATATTTTCCAGTCCGACCATCAACTGAAATGAACGCGTGTATATAAAGTCACCAACCAAAACACTTGCGGCATTACCAAATTCAGCGTTGGCAGTTGGTTCACCACGACGCAGAGCAGACTCGTCAACCACATCATCATGCAGCAAGGTTGCGGTGTGGATAAATTCTATGATGGTCGCCAGTGTAATGTGCTTATCGCCCTGATACCCCAGTGCTTTGGCCACCAAAAGAGCCAGCATAGGGCGGATACGTTTGCCACCACTATTGACTATATATAAGCCAAGTTGATTAACCAGTGCGACGTCAGATTGCATTTGGTCGCTGATAAGTCGATTAACGGCAAGCATGTCTTGCTCAATCAATCTCTGGATCGCTTTGATATCCATAACGCTCCGAGCTAAAGCCTCATTCAGGGATGTTCGAGCCGCAAGTGTACATTAAAATTCACCGTGACTCGATAACTTGCCGTAATAGAGGTTAAAAAATCAGTGCTTTTGTATGTTTTTTGCACTTGCAGGCTGTTTCTGATCAGAATTCCAGTGTTGAAAAGCAAAAAAAGAGCTTGGCTTATCACACCTATTCGTTAGAATAAATGAAAATATTATTACGCCCTCAAGTTAGCTATTTTTTATTCATTTATTTGCGATCTAGGGCTTGCGCGAAGTAGCACATTAGCGTAAACTTCGCGCCCTATTGAAGAATATTAAGTTGCGTCGATTTGAGGGCGCACAGACGGAGTTAATTATGTACGCGGTTTTCCAAAGTGGTGGTAAACAGCACCGTGTGACTGAAGGTCAAACAATTCGTCTAGAGAAACTAGACGTTGAGACTGGTGCATCAATTGAATTTGATTCAGTACTTCTTGTAGCTGATGGTGAAAAAATCGAGATCGGTGCGCCGTTCGTAAACGGTGGTAAGATTACAGCTGAAGTTGTATCTCACGGTCGTGGCGAGAAAATTAAGATCGTTAAATTTAGACGTCGTAAGCATTCTCGTAAGCAGATGGGCCACCGTCAGTGGTTCACTGAAGTTAAAATCACTGGCATTAGCGCTTAATTTAGAGGTACAGAAAGATGGCACATAAGAAGGCAGCTGGTAGTACTCGTAACGGTCGCGATTCAGAAAGTAAACGCTTAGGTGTTAAGCGTTTCGGTGGTGAATCTGTACTAGCGGGTAACATCATTGTTCGTCAACGTGGTACTAAGTTCCACGCTGGTACTAACGCAGGTATCGGTAAAGACCACACAATCTTCGCAAAAGCAGACGGTAAAGTTGTTTTTGAGCAGAAAGGTCCTTTAAACCGTAAATACGTTAGCATCATTGCTGAGTAATCGGTAAAAAGAATACTGAAAAACCCCGCTTAGGCGGGGTTTTTTGTTTTTATAGAGCAGAGCCTGAATTTTGCTCTAACCTTATTCCTGTCAAATACGCGCCACAGACCGGTAGTTAGGCATTTGCCCATGCTGATCAAGCCGCTATGAACTTGCTATAATAGCAGGTGCTGAACAACCAGTAAGAGAGTAACCATGAAGTTTGTCGATGAAGTAGAGATCCGCGCGGAAGCCGGAGACGGTGGAAGCGGTGTCGTTTCATTTCGCCGCGAAAAATTTGTACCCGACGGTGGCCCTGATGGGGGCGACGGCGGAGACGGAGGTAGCGTTTATCTTGAAGCAGACGAAAACCTTAATACCCTGATCGATTATCAGTTTGAGCGTTTCCATCGTGCTGAGCGAGGCACCAATGGTCATGGCCGTAATATGACGGGTAAAAAGGGCACCGACTTAATCCTGAAAGTACCCGAAGGGACGCGCGTGACTGACGTTGATACGCAGGAATGTCTGGGTGACTTGACTAAGCATGGACAAAAACTACTGGTCGCTAAAGGCGGTTATCATGGTTTAGGTAACACACGCTTTAAATCGAGCACAAACCGTGCGCCAAGACAAAAAACACTGGGAACGCCTGGCGAGGTGCGCAATCTGAAGCTGGAGCTGATGCTGCTGGCCGATGTTGGGTTGCTAGGTTTGCCCAATGCAGGTAAATCAACCTTTATTCGCAGTGTGTCGGCGGCAAAGCCTAAAGTGGCAGATTACCCATTCACGACTTTAGTGCCTAACCTGGGGGTGGTACGTGCAGAAGCAAACAAATCGTTCGTGATTGCCGACATTCCGGGTTTGATTGAAGGCGCATCAGATGGTGCTGGCCTGGGGATCCGCTTCCTGAAGCACCTGGAGCGTTGCCGTGTGTTGCTGCACGTTGTCGACGTCATGCCAGTCGATGGCACAGACCCAGTTGATAACGCGTTTGCAATCATTAATGAGCTGCATCAGTACAGCCCTAAGCTGGCTAACAAGCCGCGGTGGTTGGTGCTGAATAAAATCGACCTGCTTGCAGAGGATGAATTAGAAGAGGTTTGTCAGCGTATTGCCGAAGAGCTGGATGCTGAACATGTGTACCGTATCTCCGCTGCCAATAAGTTTAATACACAGCAGTTATGTTACGACATTCAGGGTCTGCTGGATAGCATGCCACGCGATAAGTTCGAAGAGCAGGAGCAAGAAGAAGTCGAGTTTAAGTGGGATACTTATCACCGCCAGGCAACTCAGGATAACGATGATGACTGGGATGACTGGGACGAAGATGACTACGACGTAGAAGTCGTCTACGAAAGATAAGCGCAATCCGCATTAGTGTCTGACTAAGCGGGTTGGTACAAAAAGGGCCTTTGGCCCTTTTTTAGTATAAAAGTATGAGTGGAGTGTATTGTGATAATATCAATGATTGCAGCGATGGCAAATGGACGTATCATTGGCGATGATAACGCTATGCCCTGGCATCTACCGGCTGACTTGAAACATTTTAAAGCCGTCACCTTGAATAAACCTGTGGTTATGGGGCGCAAAACATTCGAATCTATTGGTCGTCCTCTGCCTGGCAGACGAAACATTGTAATTAGTCGAAACCAAAATTACTGTGCTGAAGGCATTGAGGTCGTTTCATCACCACAAGATGCTTTGGCTTTGGTTGACGGGTGTGAGGAAGTTATGATCATTGGAGGTGGAAATATTTATGAACAGTTTCTACCCTTAAGTAATCGGCTTTATTTAACATACATCGACTTGGAAGTTTCTGGCGACACGCGCTTTCCTGACTACACTCAGGCCGGTGAGTGGCAAGAAATCGCAAGCGAAGCATATGAAGCAGATGAGAAAAATTTGTATAGTTATAAGTTCGTAACTCTAAATAAAGGAATATAACTTTGTTGCTAACAATTGTATTGGTTGATACAATATTGAGCGTTTGTTCTTACGAAAAAAGTACTAGGTGATTGGTGATGAAAGTAATTCCTTTAGTTATTGGTGTGAGTCTTGGCGTTTCGGCATTAACCGTAAGTTTTGCGAGCAAAGCAAACGATCAGTTAGCAGTGTCTTTGTGTGAATATATTGCGGCTGACGACAAAAGACGTATCCGCAGCACGCTAAAGAGCTCACGGGTTAAAATCCGTAACGTATACGATTCAGTTCAGTGTAATGGTAACAACATGCTACGTCATGCAATCGCTAACAATGCGGTAGATGCGGGCGAGTTTATCGTCAAAAGCTTACCTAAAAGCGCATTATCTGATGGCGCTGACATCGCCTGGGCTGAGAGCAACGGCCATGGTGGTTCAGCTTTGATCGCAGCCATTAAAAAGCGTGCTGGTCTGTAAGAATTCTATCGGACTTAGCGTCTGATAATATTAAAGTATTTGAAAATGCCCGACACTGTTAGTGAGCGGGCATTTTTTGTTGGTGCAAGTATGAAAGGGATATGACTAAACTTGCACTAACAGCGTATTATATTAAAATAGTCTGTCACGTGGTTACTTATTAATGGTGGGAAAATATTCCGCCATCTCAATGCAATAATGGATGATCTATGAAAGCAGTAATACCTGTCGCAGGACTTGGTACGCGCATGTTACCTATGACGAAGGCTATCCCCAAGGAGATGTTGCCTGTTGTCGATAAACCTCTCATTCAATACATCGTAAAAGAGTGTGCAGCTGCAGGCATTTCGGAAATTGTACTGGTTACTCACTCTTCGAAGAATGCGATTGAGAACCACTTTGATACCAGTTTTGAACTGGAAGCGACACTGGAAATGCGGGTTAAGCGTACTTTGCTTGAAGAGGTCCGTTCAATTTGTCCGGAAGGTGTTACTATCATGCATGTGAGACAGGGCGAGGCAAAAGGGCTTGGTCATGCGGTATTGTGCGCAAAGCCTATTGTTGGTGATGATGATTTTGTGGTTGTTTTGCCTGATGTGATTCTGGATGAATATACGGCAGATCAAAGCAAAGAAAATCTGGCAGCCATGGTTCAGCGCTTCTCAGATACTAAGCTAAGTCAGATCATGCTTGAACCGGTACCACAGCAAGACGTGAATAAATATGGCATTGCGGACATCCAGGGCGTTGAACTTTCACCAGGTGAGAGTGCACCAATCAATCATATGGTCGAAAAGCCGCCTGTTGATAAAGCGCCTTCCAACTTAGCCGTTGTTGGTCGTTATGTTTTATCACGTAATATCTGGCCTCTGCTGGAACGCACACCTTTGGGAGCAGGAGGCGAGATCCAGTTGACTGACGCGATTGATATGCTGATGGAAAGTGAAACTGTTGAAGCGTTTCACATGAGTGGCCGGGCACATGACTGCGGTGATAAGTTGGGTTATCTGAAAGCCATCGTTGAATACGCAATGCGTGATGAAAAACTAGGCAAAGACTTCAGTGAGTTTGTAAAGGCACTGTAACCTTACCTTTTATGATATGACAGCCCGACATAACGTCGGGTTTTTTGTGCCTGGTATTCAGTTCAGGCTAATCGCACAGCGCTTGCCCTATTATTGTCCATGACGCTCTGTAAAGCGTTGCCAGTGAATGTTGGGATTAATGACTCTTACTTGGGTAAGCACTTGTTTGAGCTGATGTGCCTTGGGCTGGGTGAGGATCTGACCTTCCTGTTTTAGACCTAGCAAATAGAGCATAGCGGCTTTGTTGCCCTGCTGAATGGCTGATATGTGTATTTGCTGCTCAAAGTTCAATCTCAGGCTGCTGATGGCAGTTTTCATGCCTTGCTGATCCACATTGGGCAGACCGCACTTTTGCAAATAGCCAAGACGCTCGCCTTCTCCGGAAAACCAGATCCTGACTTTCTCACTGAAGCGGCCCGACTTGGCTGGCAAATCAAACATCAGCCGGGTCTGGCCTTGTTGTTCTACAAAGTGCAGGTAATCTTGTAATCCGGCATGCCACAGAGCTGGGTGGATTGGCACAAAGCGGGCCTGTAATTTACCGTGCGTATGGAATGTGAAACCATGAACCTGGTCTTGTTTACTGATATCAGAGAGCGTCAGGTTGCCAATTTCGTCACTGTAGGCACCGGTATAGTATGCCAGCACAGGCAACCAGAAGTGCCAGTGTTTTGGCTGCTCACGCTTTTGCTTTTCATCACCATAAATGTAGCCGTTGAACAGGGTGTACAGCTCCATGTTGGAAAATGCGCGTCGGCCTAAATGAGATTTCATATGAGTGTGCTATACCTTGTGCCTAAATAGTTCACACAATTCAAAGGATTACTAAGAATGAATCGAGATCAGTGTATCGGCTTTTGCCAATAAGCAAAAGTCTAATATCAATGTAGTAACCAGATACTACCCCTTTAACGGCGATCAGACGTAAGATCGGATAAGTAAGTCAAACAGGTGATCCGCAACAGAGAAGCCAGGTTTTTTACTTCCCCCTGGCGCACCAGTACTTCCTGATAGAGGGTGGAAACAAATTCGGCCACACTGAGCTGCTCTTTGGTGGCGATCTCCTGTAACAGATCCCAGATCCGACGCTCTAGTGCGAGGCTGGTCACAGCCCCTTGAATCCGCATTGAGCGGCGTATTACTTCATAGCTGGCGGGATTGGCCGCGGCATACAATTCACACATAGAGGACTCCTTGATGGCAAAACTCATTCACAGCATGGTTCGGGTAATGGATCTGCAAAAATCTTTGGCATTTTATCATGATGTACTGGCACTCGGCGAGCGCAGGCGTATTGAGTTTGAACACTTTAGTCTGGTTTACCTGGGTAATGAAGAAGCGGAGTTTGAACTGGAGCTGACCTGGAATCATGATACACAGCAGCCATATGAATTAGGCAATGGCTATGGTCACATTGCGGTTGTCGTGGATGACTTATCACCTGTGCATGCAAAGGCAGAGGCGCTAGGCTACCAGCCTAAGGAGATGAAGTCGTTTTACAATGGCGATACTCTGGTGGCACGTTTTTTCTTTGTTGCCGACCCTGATGGTTATCAGGTTGAAGTGATCGAGCGTTCTGAGACGTTTAAATAAACCTGGCTTAGTCCTGTGACTAAGCCATGGCAAACTCACTGCGGTCAGGCAACCAGCGCTGAACCAGCGGTTCAACGGCTTGCGGGTGCTGTTGGAGTATAGTAAAGGCCAGACTGCGAACTTGTGGTAGCAACACTTTGTCCCGGCTTAAGTCGGCAATTTTCAGCTCAGCCAATCCCGTTTGGCGAGTGCCAAGGACCTCACCCGGTCCGCGGATCTCCAGATCCCGCTCGGCAATCACAAAGCCATCATTACTGTCACGCAGCACGCCCAGGCGCTTTTGCGCTGTTGCTGACAAAGGTGCATGATAAAGCAGTAAACAATGCGAAGCGATATCGCCCCGGCCAACGCGGCCTCGTAACTGATGCAGCTGCGCCAGTCCCAGACGCTCCGGATTTTCTATAATGATCAGGCTTGCATTGGGGACATCTACCCCGACTTCTATCACAGTGGTTGCAACCAGCACATGGCTTTTTGCCTGCTTGAAGTCTTGCATGATCTGCTGTTTTTCTTGTGCTTTCATACGGCCATGAACCAGTGCAATATTCAGCTCTGGCAGCGCTTTGGTGAGTTGTTCTGCTGTGTCTTCTGCGGCCTGGCATTGCAACGCTTCGGACTCATCAATCAAAGTACATACCCAGTAAACCTGGCGCTGTTGTTCGATACAGGCACGTCGAACACGCTCAATCACCTCATCGCGGCGAGTATCCGGGACTGCGACGGTTGTGATTGGTGTGCGCCCGGGTGGAAGCTCATCGATCACAGAGGTTTCCAGATCGGCATAGGCAGTCATCGCCAGCGTGCGTGGGATGGGTGTTGCCGTCATGACTAGCTGGTGTGGGTAGCAGTCGTTAAACTTGCCCTTTTCGCGTAACGACAGGCGCTGGTGAACACCAAAACGGTGTTGTTCATCAATGATGATCAGGGCCAGGTTACTAAACTGCACTTGCTCCTGAAACAGTGCATGCGTACCAACAACCATTTGCGCCTGGCCTGAGCTGATGCGTTCCAGTACGCGCTCGCGCTCTTTGCCTTTGGTCTTGCCTGCCAGCCACACCACTTCTATGCCCAGTGCGGCAAACCAGTTCTGAAAGTTGATATTATGCTGCTCTGATAAAATCTCTGTGGGGGCCATCAGAGCGACCTGATAGCCTTTGGCAATGGCCGTGAGTGCACTCAGTGCTGCAACCAGTGTTTTACCTGAGCCTACGTCACCCTGTACCAGCCGCATCATCGGAAAAGGATGTTGCAGATCCCCTTTAATTTCAGCCACGACCCGACTTTGTGCTGAAGTGGGTTTAAAGGGCAGCTGGGCCAGAAACTCTGTTTCTAACATATTATTCGGCGGCAGCGATACCGCCTTGACGGCCTGACCTTGCTGTCTGAGTTGCAGCAGGCTAAGGTTTTGCGCCAGCAACTCTTCAAACGCCAGTCGTTGTTGCGCCGGGTGCTGACCCAGTTCCAGCTGATCCAGTGCCACATTCTGGGGCGGCTGATGGAGTGTGAGTAAGGCTTCTTTCAAGCTCAGTTGGTTAGGCCTGAACTGAGCGGGCAGATGATCTTCAATGTCGTATTTTTGCAGCAAAGCGATAGCTTGCTCGGCAATGGCACGAATGCTTAGTTGCTTCAGCCCTTCAGTGGTTGGATAAACCGGCGTGAGTGTATCCGCGCCTTGTGGTGTTTCACTGAGCTCGTCGCGAATACTGTATTCAGGGTGAGCCATTTCCAGACCGACCCGGCCACGGCGCACTTCGCCAAAGCAGCGCATGATTTTACCGCTTTGCATGGCGTTTTTTTGCGCGGCGCTGAAGTTGAAAAAGCGCAGGGTAATACGGCCTGTTCCATCGTTGATCTGGCATACCAGCATACGGCGTTTTCCGAAGGTGATATTGGCCTGCTCGATTTCGCCTTCAACACTGACATGGGTATGTGGCATCAATTCGGCGATGCGATAGGTTCTGGCTCTGTCTTCATAACGCAGTGGCAGATGAAAGAGCATATCCTGAACACTGCGGATCCCCAATTTGGCCAGCCGCTCTGCGGCCTTCGGGCCGACTCCCTTGAGATCGGTCATGGCGTACTGGGCTAAATTGGGAAGAGACATAATTATCCTTTTTGACTGAATTTCAGTGTGTTCCAGAAAGCATCATCGGCCACGATTTCACCCACCTCATCCAGAGCCGGGTAGGGCAGGCCTTTTTCAACACAGCGATTAGCAATGATAGGGTGACAGCCTTCGAACAAGAGTTTGTGTTTAATCGCCGGGTCGAGCATATCGTTACGCTGATATAGCCCCGCCGCTTCGCGCTGACGCTGTGCTTCATATAAGATCAATGCTGCAGCCACCGAGACATTTAATGACTGTACCATACCTGCCATTGGGATCACGATGTGCTGATCCGCGTGCTCGAGTGCCCTGTCTGAGATCCCCAGACGCTCCTGTCCCACAATAACGGCCGTTGGCTTAGTATAATCAATCTCACGAAAATCCACGGCTGTATCACTCAGATTGGTGGCCAGCAGCTGGATCCCCGGGTTTTGTGCACGGATAGTGGCAACGGCCTGATCGATGTCATCGTGCATATGGGTTTCTACCCAGTTTTTACTGCCACCGGAGGTGTTATTGGTCAGGCGTCTTTGCTCCTGCGGCCATACCGCATGAACATGATGGCAGCCGACCGCATCGGCTGTACGCACTATGGCCGACAGATTGTGGTGCTTGTGGACTTCATCCAGGCACACAGTTAAATCAGTCTGGCGTTGATCCAAAATGCGCTTCACGCGCTGAAAACGGTTTTCTTCCATCATTACAGCTCTTAACTACAAAATTGCCGCGATTATAACAAAAAGCACTTCGCTAAGGCATTACTTCGCGCATTATTGGTGCCTGCAGGGAGATCAGGGTCTCTGTTGACTGAATCGCTTCGATTGTCTGGATCTTGTTGATCAGCACGTCCTGAAGATGGTCAATAGAGCGTGCCATGACTTTGATAAAAATGCTGTAGTTGCCTGTGGTGTAATAGGCTTCAACGACTTCTTCAAAGCCTTCCAGCTGCTCAATGGTTGCCGGATAATCCCGTGCATGTTTGAGGTTTACGCCGATAAAACAACAGACATCATAACCCAGCTGTTTGGCATCTATGCTAACCCGTGTGCCGACGATAATACCGGCCTGTTTCATTTTCTCGACCCGCACATGAATGGTCCCGGCACTGACGGCAAAGCGCTTGGCCAATTCGGCGTAGGGGGTTCTGGCATTGTCCATTAAGGCATGAAGGATAGAACGGTCGAGATTATCGATTTGATAATTTTCCATGGATATTTCGCACGCTAATTATTGATTCAACAATTATTAAAGCTAATTTTTGATGAAAAAAATAGTGTAAAGGTGTTTTTGTTGTGGACTATTGAATCTTTGCTCGTTTTTGTTGAGGATGGATTTAACGCAGCAAGCCTGCACCGTTATTCAACACCATTGGGAATGAGGAAACCGATATGTTGCAACAGTATCTGCAAACACAACAACAAATAGCCCGTGCGAAAGCACTTTTTTCACAACAACTGACTGATAAGTTAGGCCTGATCGAAGTACAAGCGCCTATCCTGGCAAAGGTGGGAGATGGTATTCAGGACAACCTCAGTGGCACCGAAAAAGCGGTGAAGGTTAAAGTTAAAACGCTCAGCGATAGCGACTATGAAGTGGTTCATTCACTGGCGAAGTGGAAGCGTAAAACGCTCGGCGACTATGGCTTTGGCGCAGGACAGGGACTGTATACACATATGAAGGCACTGCGTCCGGATGAAGACAAGTTGTCTCCAATACACTCTGTGTATGTTGACCAGTGGGACTGGGAGCAGGTGATCTGTGCTCAGTCTGAACGCTCTTTAGACAAGCTTAAAGACACAGTTCGAACCTTGTATGGCGCTATTCGTGAAACTGAACTGCAACTGGCTTCTGAGTATGGGCTGACACCGTTTTTACCGGAGCAAATCACCTTTGTACACAGTGAGGCACTACGCCTCATGTACCCCGACTTTAGTGCTAAGCAAAGAGAAAAAGCGATTGCGCAGGAGTACGGTGCTGTGTTCCTGATTGGTATCGGTGGTGAGTTGGGAGATGGCAAGATCCATGATGTCAGAGCACCGGATTATGACGACTGGTCAACACCAACGTGTGAGCAGTATCAGGGGCTGAACGGTGATATTCTGGTCTGGAACCCGGTGCTCGAAGATGCCTTTGAAATTTCTTCTATGGGGATCCGGGTGTGTCCGGACAGCCTGCAACGCCAATTGAGTCTGACGCAGGATGAACAAAGGTTAGAGCAGGACTGGCACCAGAGCCTGCTGGCCGGCGCATTGCCGCAAACCATAGGGGGTGGTATTGGTCAGTCTCGTTTGGTGATGCTGTTATTACAAAAGCAACATATTGGTCAGGTCCAGGTTGGTGTGTGGCCTGAGCATGTTAAAACTGAAGTTTCTGGGTTACTTTAGAGGCGACGGCGACACACGGTAAGGGAGCCTCCAGGGGCTCCCTTACATCTTAAATTCAATTTCTATTTTGCCTTCGAGCAGTCTGGCGCTGCACGGCGGGTAGCTGCGGGTGGTTTTATAGACCTTATCGAAAATATGGATCTCGACACCTGAGTGCAGGGAGGTGTTCACCACCAGCTGGGTGTGATCGAGTAAATCATGCAGAGTATGGTCTAGTTCTGACAGCTGATGTTCCAGCGCCTCGGCTTGCTTACAATAGTGCTCCTGTGTGGCCCCTATTTTGGCCAGCAAGGTTTTTTTCTTTTCAGCATCCTTTACGTTATCGGCTTTTTCGACCGCCTTTTGCAAGTTGGTGATCTGCTCATCAGTTTGAGTGAGTTCTTTGAGACACAGATCGGTACGTTCCGTTATCTCCATGCCACTGCGTGCCAGGTATATAGCCATGGTCGCACCAGAGCTGCTGCCAACTTCACCCGCCACCAGCATCTTGGCATCAAAAATGGTGCCGCCGACCAGCTTGCCTTTGGGTGATTCGTCCAGGCCAACCTGTAACAGGTTACGTGCTTTGATATCACAGTGGTTACTTTGTTTCTGGATAAAGACATTTTGTCCTTCCAGATAGGTGTACTGACCATGGGTGATCTGGACATCGCCTTTGGCAATTAAACGGCAGGTGAGCCCCTGATCGTCGTTGCGATGATCCAGGTGACCAATCACACCGCCACGTACTTCGATGTTGCCATCGGAAATTAATTCTCCTGATTCTACGGTTCCCATGACGGTGATATCGCCGTGCGCTTTGATCTTCATGCCCGGGTCGACATTATGGGTAACCAGCACACTGCCGCTAAATTCAATGTGGCCGCTGCGCACGTTGACGTCACTAATGGTAAAAATATCGTCTACCCGCATGCCATTTGGCACATCGGACGGACAACCTGCAATGGTTGAGACCAGCTGCAGAGGGTTAGTTGGGGAAATCTCGGTACCTTCGCCAGCCACCAGCTGAAAGCTATCTCCGGGCTTAGGTGCAATGCTGTCTCCGGTAACCGTAAAGCCTTCTTTGCCTGGGGTTGCTGGTCTTTGCGTGACCAGTAAGGTGCCAGGGGCAACACTGGCCAGTGCGCCAAAGTCGCGCATATCGACGGTGCCGTCTTCACGTAACTTGGGTTGTTTCAGGCGTTCTTTAAGCGTTTGTACATGTGGCATCAGCTTGGCTGGTACGCCGTTTTCGGGCGGACGCCCCTGAGCAACGATGCCGGTGACTTCTGTGCCTGGCAGAGACTCCAGTTGCTGTTTGAGTAAGTTTTCCAGATAAACTTGTTTGTAGCCCCGGGTGACGCCCACTTTGACTATGGCACGTTTGGCATCCTCGAGGCTGATCATTTTGCCGCCCTGTGCGGTGGTGAGTTTGGCGATGGCCTGCATTTTGTCGTCGCTCAGTGCGACTTCGATATGGGCATCTTTTTGCTGTGCCACAATCAGCTGCGTGACAGGCGTATCTTGTTTGAAATAGGCGGCAATGGATTCATGATCAATTGCGCAATCAGCATAGGGAGAGCGTTCGAGTGCTTCAACCACAAACGCTGCACTGGGGGGCGACGCTGCCGCGACGTCCATCAATATATTGCCATTTTTTGCGAGTTTAAACACAGGCTTATCCTTATTGCTTTAAACCAACTACGATAATGAATACCTCAAATTGCCAAAAAGTGCGGCGATACCAGAGTTGCACGAAGCGTCTTACATATCACCAGATTGCTAAATTAATAGTATGCGGTCAAGTGTTTAAGATCAAAGTTAAGGGCATGAAAAATCATTGTACAGATAAGTAAAAGCCCGCATTAAGCGGGCTTGAGCAATATAACTAATAGGCACGGCGTCTTAGTTGGTTGAAGGCAGCTCCATGATGCCATCAATCTCAATTTGTACGCCCTTAGGCAGCTCTTTTACGCCGATTGCAGCACGTGCCGGGTAGGGCGTTTTAAAGTGCTGACTCATGATCTCATTGACGGTAGCAAAGTTACTTAAGTCAGTCAGGAAGATGTTAACCTTGACCATGTCCTGCAACTGGCCGCCCGCTTCTTCACACACGGCAGTCAGGTTTTTAAATACCTGTTGTGTTTGCTCTGCAAAATCTTCTGAGATCACTTCCATTGTTTCAGGCACCAAAGGGATCTGCCCCGAAAGGTAAACCGCCGTACCGACTTTAACTGCCTGACTGTAGGTGCCGATTGCTGCCGGCGCCTGATCGGTTGAAATAATGGCTTTATTCATTGTCTTTCCTTTATCGCTTCCTGGTTACACGTTGTACATCTGGCATTACCCGGATCCGGCGCATAATATTTGCAACGTGGATCCTGTCTTTAACGGTAACGCCCAGGTCAATCACGTACAGGTTGCTCTCTTTTTCTTCGGTTGCAATCTCCACAATATTAGCTTGTGTACTTGCAACCACATTGGTTAATTTGGCCAACGCACCCTGGTGGTTGATGATCTCAACCCGCAGTGCTGCGATGTATTCTTTTTCGGGGTTATCTTCCCACTTTACCACAAAGTACTTGGCACGTTCATTTTGCCAGCCTTTAATGTTTTTACATTCCTGGCGGTGGACCATTAAGCCCTTGCCCTGGCTAACATAGGCGGTGATGTCATCACCCGGGACAGGTCGGCAACACTTGGCATAAGTGACCAACATGCCTTCTGTACCAATGATCGGCGCTTTGGCTTTTTGTGCCAGGCTTTCGATTTCATCATCGGCTTGTAGCAGGCGCTTTGCAACCAACATACTCATGATGTTGCCGTTGCCAATTTCCACTAACAGCTCAAGTACGGTGTTCAGGTCATGCTCTTCCAGTACTCTGTCTATCTGTTCGGTGGGAATATCATCCAGCTTATGCTCACCCAGTGCGGAGTCAAGTAAGCGTCGACCCAGCAGGATAGACTCTTCCTGGTGCTGGCTCTTAAGGTAGTTACGTACACCCAGGCGTGCTTTACCTGTGACAATAAAGTTTAACCAAGTGGCATTGGGGTGTGCACCAGAGCTGGTGATCACCTCAACTGTTTGCCCGGTGTCCAGCGCCTTGCTGAGTGGATAAGGCTTACGATTGACGCGCGCGCCAACACAGGTGTTACCGACGTCGGTATGAACGGCATAGGCAAAATCGACGGCAGTTGCGCCCATAGGTAATTCAATGATGCGCCCATCCGGCGTAAAGACATAAATTTCTTCCGGGAACAGCTCGGTCTTTACGTTTTCGACAAATTCAAACGATGAACCCGCACTTTGTTGTAACTCAAGCAGGCTTTGCATCCATTGTCTGGCGCGTTGCTGTGCGGTATGGCCCGCTGTGTCACCGGACTTTTTATACATCCAGTGCGCAGCAACCCCTTTATCAGCCATGTGATCCATATCATGGGTGCGAATTTGGATCTCTACCGGAATACCATGCGGCCCGACCAAAGAGGTATGCAGTGATTGATAGCCATTGGTTTTAGGTACAGCAATGTAGTCTTTAAAGCGGGTTTCTATGGGCTTATACAGGTTGTGCGCCACACCCAGCACCCGGTAGCAGGTATCTATGCTGTTGACGTTGATGCGAAAAGCGTAAATGTCCATCACTTCGTTGAACAGCAGCTCTTTGTTGAGCATCTTTTTATAAATGCTGTAGAGGTGTTTTTCACGGCCACTGACCGACGCATCAATGCCTGCTTCTTCCAGACGAGACTCTATCTCCGACTGGATATTGCTGATCACTTCTTTACGATTACCTCGCGCTTTGGCTACTTCTGATTTGAGCGCTCTGTGACGCATCGGGTATAAAGCCGCAAAGCCCAGATCTTCAAGTTCGTTCTTAATATCGTGGATACCAAGACGGTTGGCGATAGGCGCAAAGATTTCCAGGGTTTCACGGGCTATCCGGCGGCGTTTTTCCGGGCGTAAAAAGCCCAGCGTGCGCATGTTGTGAGTGCGGTCGGCCAGTTTGATGAGGATCACCCGGATATCCTGGGTCATGGCCATGATCATTTTACGGTAGTTTTCGGCCTGAAACTCTTTTTTATCTTTAAAGTCGAGCTTGTCCAGCTTACTGACACCGGCCACCAGTTCGGCAACTGTATCACCGAAGATTTCGGCGAGATCGGTCTGGCTGAAGTCGGTGTCTTCAATCACATCATGCATCAATGCTGCCATCAGTGTTTCGTGGTCCAGCTTCATGCTGGCCAGGATCTGGGTGACTTCAACCGGATGAGTAATATAAGGCTCGCCGCTGGAGCGGGTTTGCCCTTCATGCGCTTCGCGGGCAACCACGTAGGCTTTTTGCACCAGTTCCACATCTTCGGGTGACAGATACTCTGATATTTTTTTCTTTAAGCCTTCAAACAGATACATTCACACTCCAATGTTCCAGCGAAGTTATATCAAATGCGTATTAACCTACCTGCAGTCAGGCTATAACACCTTTACCTTGGTTGGTATGACATTTGATTGGTATTAATAATAAGTTAAGTACTGAATATACGATGAATTGACGTCGAAGCCAATCGACTAACACATTTATTAGTCTAGATAGAGGTGTTCAGTGACCTGTGCTGCAGAAACAATAACGCCAGCTATAAAGCTGGCGTTATTGTCGTACTGGTCGCAGTGGATTAGCGATTGCCACCCACAATTGCAGCAACAGCAGCAAGCTCTGCAGCTTCCTGAGTTTGTTGCTCTTCGCGATCGATCATGTCCAGTGAATCGCTGGTGACCATGCCTTTTTCGATTTCGCGCAATGCGATTACGGTTGGCTTGTCATTTTCAGCTTCAACCAGAGGGTCTTTACCACCGACTGCAATCTGACGAGCGCGACGCGCTGCAACAAGAATTAGGTCGAAACGGTTACCAATTTTATCTACTGCGTCTTCTACTGTTACGCGAGCCATCGAAGCACTCCAAAAAATTCAATACATTTAGCAAAGGGCTAGTCTACTAAAAAGCGCCGGATTCGCCAAGTACATGGTTAAAAAATATCGGGTCGTTACGGCTTTATGTGGCTACAATCTTTGCAGCCAGTGTGAAACCCGGATCAGTCAGCCGCGGACGTGACTTACTTCAGCAGTTCTGCTATCAATGCCTGCTGGCTCACCTGTTGCTTTTTCAGCTCCAGACGTGCAGCCACGACGATGTGCTCCAGTTCATTCAGGGCAGTCTCAAAGTCATCATTGACCAGCAGATAGTCGAATTCATTGTAGTGAGAGCATTCAGACTTGGCCTGCTCCATACGCGAGGCAATGATTTCCTGAGAGTCCTGCCCCCGGCTATTCAAACGCTCTTCCAGCGCCTGCTTTGACGGCGGCAGAATGAAGATGGTTTTTACTTCAGGCAGCAGCTCGCGAACCTGACGGGCACCTTGCCAGTCAATGTCCATGAACACGTCAATACCTTGTGCAAGCTGGTTTTCGATGGCCTGTTTAGAGGTGCCGTAGTAGTTATCAAAAACCTGCGCCCATTCGAAAAAGTCATTCTGGTTGATAAGCGCTTTAAACTCATCCACAGAGACAAAGTGGTAGTGCTCGCCATTATTCTCACCCGGGCGAGGCGCACGAGTTGTATGTGACACCGAGACCCTGACTTTATCTTGTCTTTCCAGCAGGGCTTTAATCAAACTTGACTTTCCGGCACCAGAGGGTGCTGAAAGAATAAACAAATTACCGCGATTTTGATGTGGCATACGTCAGACCTATAGGGTTGCAGTACAGCGATGTGAATGTGGCCACACCGCTGGTTGTCCAAAAGAGTTATTTTAAAGCCATATTATCTAACTTACCAGCCTCACCGTGTTCAATCGCTGCGTTGCAGCACAAACATCTGGTAGCCAAACTCGCCCAGATAACGCTCGTAGATGGCAATTTCCCGGGCCATGTCCTGAAGTGCAGCGGAATTCGGCTGGTGGCTCAGTCGCTGTGCAACTTCAGCTGTGAGTGGTCCATAATAGTCTGCCCAGGCCTGTGCACTTAGCGTAAAGTGGTTTAAGACCCGGAAACCGGCCTGCTCAATCTGTGCCAGTCTTACAGCAACTGTCTGCATATCCGGGTATTCCTGTTGCCAGAAGGTGATTGCCTCCTGAGAGGGCGTCTCGTTTAACCACACCAAATCGCTGACCATCAGGCAGCCGGCTGAACGCAGCAGCGGGCGCCAGGCATTCAGCGCCGCTTCAAAGCCCATTATGTAAGCGGAGCTTTCAGCCCAGAGCAGATCAAAGCTGCCGCTCTGGAAGGGTAAAGCAGTCATGCTGGCACACAGAGGGGTAACACGTTCGTCCAGTTCCACGTGTTTTAGCCGCGCCGCCAGACTGTCGATTGCCTGAGCTTCATTATCCACCGCCGTGATCTGCGCCTGTGTCTCTTGTGCCAGTAACTCAGTAGCAAAGCCTTTACCACAGCCAATATCCAGCACGGTGTGCGGTGTAAAAGGAATGTGTGTTAACGCCTTGCGTGTATCGGCATTACTGCCGGGTCCCCAGCGTTCCAGCCGATGAAAGACCGCCATAAAGTCGGCCATATAAGTATCGTGTTCGTTCATGTCTTTTGATAACCATTTTAAGTACAGAGTTTGTTGTTCATCAAACCCTTGTTGTTCGAGCCAATTTCTGTGTGCATCGGGTGCCAGTTTATCGGCCTGTGCATGCCAGTCGCGCAGTGAACCGCGCCCAAGCAGCGCAGACAACAAAGTATGCGCCTGCTGCTTATATGCAATTTCGCTTTCCAGCTCAGCGAGCCTGTTGCTGAGTACGGTGCGATCTAGCTTGGCCTCCAGCGCCTGTTTGCATTCACTCAGCGTCAGTCCGCCAGCCTGTAGCTGTTGCAGCAGTCTGAGCTTTTGTAAGTCCTGCTCGCCATAAACCCGATAACCATTGCTGGCCCGGCTGCCACAGATCAGCCCCCGCTTTTCGTAATACAACAAAGTAGAACGCGCTAAACCCAGCTGCGCCGCCAATTCAGAAATCCGATACACCAAATCCGGCTCCTCTTTTACATATGCCAGACTGGCCAACAATAAGCGCAGTCAGGCCGTAACAAACGAAAACGATAAACTATGAAGTTATAGACAGGTCAATGGGCGAGGGCAAATAAAGGGTAAGGTTACTGCTCAGGGTTCAGGTTTGGGGCTGTTACCGGGGTGAGGATAAACACGGATGCAAAGTGGAACAGGTTATAAAAGTATTCATAAAGGGTAGTTGAGTGTGTTAATTTTGTTTCTAAAATGTTGTATTTTATGGTGTGGCTTGCTAGGTTAGCCTCAGGAATAAATAGGGAGATGCATGCGCGTGAAGAACAGTCCTGATAGGCGCAATCACAAAGTGGAGAACTTCAGGCGCTATGTGCAGCGCTCAATCCGCCAGTTGAGACACCACAGAGGCTGGTCCCAGCAATAGCTGGCCAGGCGGCTTGGTGTCGACCAGGCCACCATCAGCAACTATGAATCCGGCAAAACCGATATGAGTTACGCCCAGATGTTCGAGTTGTTTTTGGTTTTTGGTAAAGACCTGACTGGCGTACTGAACTTAACCGACTTTGAAGAACAAAGTCCTTCACCCGACGAAAAACCAGAAAAGGAGTAGGTTATGAAAGAAGTATACGCCATCATGGAATATGCCCCTCTTTTCGTTATTTTTCTGGGATTGCTAATTAGTTGGAATGTTGCGACGGCCCGTTGGTTTTTGCTGGCTTATGGCCTTTTCGAAATTATTGACTTAGTTACGCTCCCTATCACATTACAGTGGAGCACACATTATTATCTTGCTGACATTGGCATGAGCTTGATTTTCGTTTTACCCATAGTGTATCGCAGAAACTTGGCCTTGCGGCTTTATGTCTTGTCTGGCAGTCAGTATTTTAAGAGAGTGTACAGACTACAAACGTTATCAGCGCAAGAATGTACAATATTGCTGCTCATTGCCTTGATGTGTCTTGCTAATTTAATCACCTGGCTAGAAGTCTTAGCTTACAAATATTACGTTATTGACTCGGCGCCATTCAAACTTTATATCAGAGACAACTTTATGTTGGTGGCCCATATCGTGCTGTGTCTGAGCATGTTTGCGTTTGCTATGAATGCACAGGTAAGAGAAAAATACGCTGAGCGAGAGAGTGTTCTTTAAGAGTGTTTCTTGCCCCACATTGATTGATGTGGTCGGCTTATTCATGTTTGGTACAGGCCTTGTGTCTGCTTTGGAAGCATGATCATCTAAAACATCGACTGACTGAGTCGAGTATTTACGGAGGCGTCATTAAGTATGGAGCAATTACACTTAGACAAATTGAAAAGTGTGAAAGGTGGGGCGGGGATTGGTAGCCCTGATTTACCTAGTCGAGTCCAAATGGCTCACCCGGTTCCTAAAAAGAGCTGTGGCGGCTAAAGCCAGCTTAATTGCTAAAACAAAAAGCGCGTTCAGCGCTTTTTTTATGAAGATCTACATAATCGCACCTGGACCTATGATAAGTGCTGGACAATCAGCTAATAACCTGTCTTAGCAGTTTTTATGCTTTACACACGGAATTGTTGCAGCGAGTTATCAAGACTGGTTAGGCTGGTTTTGAAGCAACCAGCTGGAACGCATGAAATATGCTAACTATAACCAACCTAATTAATATTTTGGCAGCCATTGCGCGCTCAAGTAGGTTTCTTTTCCGTAAAGCCGTGAAGAGCAACATGGACAGCCACCCCAAACTGGCGTAAAGGCTTTGAGGCTGGTTCGACTTTGAGACTGCCCACAATTGGTCTGTGAATTTATCAGTGGGTGTCAGCTAATAATTCCAGCTCATGGTGTTTGTGGTACCAATAGAAAGCGAACTAAGCCAGATGGTGCTCGCAAGCCTGCCCAGTGTCATTTTATTTATGTTGAGTTCGCTGTTTTTCCACTTTATGTATAAGCAGGCCAAGCGCCGGGATGTGGTAACTCAGCTGTAACGGGTAAAGCCTGCGCAAAATAGCCCAAGTTTATTGGGCATTTTGCTCTGCCAGATACGCCTGTACATCTTCGTTTTGAACGCGCAAATAGATGTCCTCAACCGCAATGGTGAAGTCAATGGAATCAAAGTGGATCTCTGTGCCTAAAATAATGTGGCATCGACTAATGTAGATGCCACAGCTATTAATTCCAGTTGAGCAGAGCGATATTGGCGTTACCTTCGTAACGGAAGGTTAGATTTACTTTGGCACCTGTTTCTCGCATAGAATATAAATGGTCACAGTCTACATATTTGGTGCAGCTGAAGGGCTTACCCAAGAAACGATAGCTTTGTTCTTTGTCATCATACACCAGTGTATCTGGCTGTAAATTTACGTCTGACAGAATATATTCAGTCCCAATACTATCCTCTTTTACCGAGCTAATGGCTTTGAGTTGAATCTTTTTGCTTGAAGCGTCGGCAGGCGGATTCTTTACGTCAGACTCTGTCACCTCTAGCTGGTAATGGTGGCCCCATTGATATTCAAACCCTTCAATCAAGCCATAATGCAATGAATAGCTTTCCTCATCAGAGTATTTGACCCTGAGGCATAATTGTTGTGCCACTCCGGTACAATGTTGAGCGTAAGCATCAATGTTCCAAACCTGTGTTCTTGTTTCTGCACGCTCATTTTTATTCTGTACCGATGGTGCTGTGTTGGAGTCTGATGAGCCGCAACCTGAGAGATAAAGCACCGCTACGCTGGAGATGAGAGCTTGCCTGCTGAGTAACGTTATTTTTGTCATGTCCATATTCCTTTTTATTTGACTGTACGATGATGTTAACTGTACCCCTTTTGTGTTTCAATTGGTGTGGCCATCTGAATCGAATAAAAAAGCATCATGTAAAGTTGTCACTTCCTGCCATGCCTGGATGATCCTTACTCATTTTCAGGCACACATTGTTTTGCAATTATTTTGAATTCCACTAGGTGGAGCAGATGATATCTGAGCTTCTACCTCAGTACGGCAAAGATTAAAGGTTTAGGGCGTGATTGGAGGCACTCGTAGACCGGTTTAGAGGAAAACCACAGTAGACTTGGCGGAGTTTATTGTTATGCCTTGTTGCGTTAGGCTAGCCGACAGATTAACCGGGTATATTTAAAAAGGCACTATTGTGTATGACTTGCAGCAATTATTCAGTCAGTTGAAAAAAATAACCTTAAATAGAAATACTCAACCTGAGCTGGTAGCAACCATTGAAGAGCTTATTAAGTTGAGTCAGGATCATGACGGTCACAAACGAGAAAATGCCGTTTTAAGACTAGGTATGATGGGCGACCCGGTGGCTTTTCCCTGTCTAATTATTCGCGTGAATGATTGGGTGCCTCAAGTTCGAGATGCGGCAGTAAAAGCGTTGAGCAAGTTGATGGTAGATGAAAATGTTGAAGCCATTATTCAGTGTCTTCCTCAAGTATATCATCTTCAGAATTGCTACAGGGCCAATCATCAAGATGTTATTCGGCAAGTGGAGGCTTTGCTGTTAACAGAAACAAACCGAGGCCATTTGTTGGCAGCTGTGCAAAGCGCAAACAGTTATATAGCCAGGCTCTGCTTGAATTTAGTCATTGAACATCAGGTTGTTGATGCCCAAACGCTGTTGCCAATGGCCTTTGCGAGTAAAGATGCCTTAGTCAGAGTTCAAGCTTTTCGCTGGTCTGGCGTTCACTATCCACAAGTGCTGGAGACGCACTACCTAAGCTTATTAAATGATAAGTTTATGCCAATCCGAAAAGCCGCATTAAAGCACCTACTAATGGCCACCAATAATGCTCAGGAGGCTGAAAAAGGATTAGTTGATCGCCATTCCTCGATACGTGAGCTGGCTGTAAAGCACTGCCAGGAAAATGGTAATGATGTTGTGGCATTTTACAGGGAGCATCTTACTAAAGACATAAGTACTAAGGCGGCTATCTGGGGGCTTGGCTATCTTAAGTGTGTTGGTGATCTGGATAAAATAAAATACTTTCATAAGCATGGTACACCTTCTCTCAGAAAACAGGCGCTAAACAGTCTGTTGAAGTTAGACTCCCACAATAGTTTGGTATATCTGTTGAACGGGCTAAGAGATCCCTCTCCTTCAGTATGTAAGGAGTCAGCAAGGCTGATGGTAAAAACACGGCTCTACCTGAATGCGAAAGCGTTGATGGATGTCATTTGTGATTCAGAACACCCGCATACCGCACGAGCATGTGTCGCGCTGTCTCATCAAATCAATAAGTGGGAAAGAGTGGTATTTTTACTGATGCTAATGTCAAACGAACAGGTCGTTTCTATGTTTGATGAAGGTCAGATTAAATCAGAGCTGGCGAATTGGGGGGATGACTATAACCGTTCATTTAACCAGCCTACGCAAGCGCAAATCGATGAGATCGGCGTATTGATGGCGGGAGTACCCGCAACCAGGTTTAGTGAACACTTCGGCAGTTTTGCACACGCCCTTAAAACTTTGGGTATTCACTAAAGAGCTTAAGAATCATTGTGTTATATTTGCACGAAGGGCGGCAGGGGAAATTAAATGCGGAAGTGTTGAACAAAAAAGCCCCAACAGCTGGGGCTTTTCAATGAGTTTAGTTTTTATCACTCAATATTCTGGATCTGCTCGCGCATTTGCTCAATCAGTACCTTGAGTTCAACGGCGGCGTTGGTGATCTCGGTATTGATGGATTTAGATGCCAGGGTGTTAGACTCGCGGTTGAACTCTTGCATCATAAAGTCCAGACGTCGGCCACAGGCGCCGCCTTTTTTCAGGATCTTATGGGTTTCTTTAACGTGTGACTTGAGGCGGTCGAGTTCTTCTGCCACGTCCTGTTTTTGCGCCAGGTAGATTAGCTCCTGCTCCAGGCGGTTCTCGTCGATTTCGGCTTTCAGGTCTTCCAGCTTAGCGGTGAGTTTTTCACGCTGCCATTTAGCCACTTCTGGCATGTGACCCTCAACAACGGCAACCTGATCCAGAATACTATCCAGACGGGTGGTGATCATGGTTTCCAGGTTGTTACCTTCGCTTGCGCGCGCGGCTTTAAATTCTTCAACCAGGGCATCAAAGCCTTTTAACAGCTCGCTGTTCACTGTGTCCAGATCCACCTCTTCGGCTTCCATGACGCCTGGCCAGCGCAGGATGTCTGTTGGGTTGATCTCGCCACCGCTGTGCGACTGCACCCACTTGGCATTTTCGATCAGCTGCTTACTCAGGGTTTCGTTGATCGACAGCTGACCTACGTGCGCCGGGTTGGCGGTGAACTTCAAAAATACTTCCACTTTACCGCGCTGTAAGTGTTTGCGCAGGCGCTCGCGAATAACCGGTTCCAGGCCACGGAACTGTTCCGGTGCGCGGATAAAGGTTTCAAGATAGCGTTGGTTGACGGAGCGGATCTCCCACACACCGGTGCCCCAGTCGCCCTTGATCTCTTTACGGGCATAAGCGGTCATACTATGGATCATATAAGTTCCTAATTTAATTTAAGGTTGCGGCGTGTCTGCATGTGGCTACCTAATGTACAGCGCTGTCGTTGGTGAACACACACATCGCCATGAACGAAACATCGCCATTATAGCTGAAACATCGCCATTATAGCTGAAACATCGCCCAGCTCTAGTGGCTGGGTGTGAATTATTCGCGATCCGCATGGCATAGCGCCTGGGAACCCTTTATAATATCGCGAAACTTTGATGATAGGGGAAGGTGGATGCGTCCAAGCGAAAGAACTGCAAATCAAATCAGACCGGTAACTTTTACACGTAACTATACTATGCATGCCGAGGGCTCGGTGCTGGTAGAGTTCGGCAACACTAAAGTGTTGTGTACTGCCACGGTTGAAGCGGGTGTACCGCGTTTTATGAAAGGCCAGGGCAAAGGCTGGATCACTGCAGAATACGGGATGCTTCCGCGTTCTACTCACACGCGTAATGGCCGTGAAGCGGCAAAAGGTAAGCAGGGCGGACGTACCATGGAGATCCAACGTCTGATCGCCCGTGCATTGCGTGCTGCGGTTGACCTGAGCGCATTAGGCGAAAACACCATTACCATCGATTGTGATGTGTTACAGGCAGACGGTGGTACACGTACTGCATCGATCAGCGGTGCTTGTGTGGCATTGGTTGATGCGCTGACGCACATGCGTGCCAAGGGCATGATCAATGCTAACCCGCTGAAGTTTATGATTGCAGCTATCTCTGTGGGTGTTTACAACGGCGAAGCCATTACCGATTTGGAATATCTGGAAGACTCAGAAGCTGAGACCGACATGAACGTGATCATGACGGAAACCGGCAAACTGATTGAAGTGCAAGGCACGGCCGAGGGCGAACCTTTCTCATTTGAAGAACTGGATGAGCTGCTGGCACTGGCCAAGCATTCAATCCGTGAGATCATTGACCTGCAAAAACAGGCTCTGGCATAAGCATAAGTAAATAAGAAGGTATCGCATGAAACAGTATCAAAAAGACTTTATTGAATTTGCCCTACAAAAGCAGGTGCTGAAGTTTGGTGAATTTACGCTTAAATCTGGCCGTACCAGCCCTTATTTCTTTAATGCAGGTTTATTTAACACCGGTCGTGATTTGGCGCGTTTAGGTCGTTTTTACGCAGCCGCGTTGGAAGATGCTGGCATTGCGTACGATGTCCTGTTCGGCCCGGCGTATAAAGGGATCCCAATTGCGACGACCACGGCTGTTGCACTGGCAGATCATTATGACAAAGACGTACCTTACTGCTTTAACCGTAAAGAGAAAAAGCAGCACGGTGAAGGTGGCAACCTGGTAGGCTCTGAGCTGGCTGGTCGTATTATGCTGGTGGATGATGTGATCACGGCGGGTACGGCTATCCGTGAATCGATGGAAATCATCGCTGCCAATGACGCAGATCTGGCGGGTGTGTTGATTGCCCTTGATCGTCAGGAAAAAGGCAAAGGTGAGCTGTCTGCTATTCAGGAAGTTGAGCGCGACTTTAACACCGCTGTGGTGTCTATCGTGAAGCTGGCTGATCTTATTACTTACCTTGAGCAACAAGGTGATATGGCCGAGCACCTGGAAGCGGTTAAAGCGTATCGTGACCAGTACGGTGTTGCTTAATTAAGTAGCTCGCTAAAATCGTATTTAAAAACCGGCTTAGGTGGTGCACTTAAGCCGGTTTTTTCATGTCTGTTGCCGTGACTTTGCACCAGCTGCAAAAGTGTTTTGTGTGGTTCTGCTCACAAAACCAGCCAAGGTTCAGGCGAGTATGTTAACCTAAGCGGGTTAGTCAGCTAATTAATAAATAAAATCATGCATATTCACATTCTTGGGATCTGCGGCACCTTCATGGGTGGCATTGCGGCCATTGCAAAATCGCTGGGCCATAAGGTGACGGGATCCGATCAAAACGTTTATCCCCCTATGAGCACTCAGCTGGAGTCGCTTGGTATTGAATTAACTCAGGGCTACGATCCGGCTCAGCTGGATCCGGCACCCGATATGGTGGTGATTGGCAATGCCATGAGCCGTGGTAATGCCTGTGTGGAATATGTGCTGGAACGCGGCTTACCTTACACCTCAGGTCCCGAGTGGTTAAAACATCACGTCTTGCAAAACAGTTGGGTACTGGCAGTGGCCGGCACCCACGGTAAAACGACGACTGCCAGTATGCTGGCCTGGTTGCTGGAATATGCTGGATTGCGTCCCGGTTTTCTGATCGGTGGCATAGTACAAAACTTTGGTGTATCGGCGCGCACCAGTGATACCCCGTTTTTTGTCATTGAAGCCGATGAATATGACACGGCGTTCTTTGACAAGCGCAGCAAGTTTGTCCATTACCTGCCGCGGACCTTGATCATGAATAACCTTGAATTTGATCACGCCGATATTTTTGCCGATTTGGCTGCAATTCAGACCCAGTTCCACCACTTGCTTCGTACTTTACCTGCGCAGGGTAAAGCAATTTACCCGGCAGCGGATAAACCCCTGTGCGAAGTGATAGACAAGGGCTTCTGGAGTCAGCAAGAAACGCTCGGTGGTGACTGGGATTATCGTCTGTGCAAAGCAGATGGCAGCCAGTTTGAGGTGCTGCTAAACAACGAAAGTCAGGGCATGGTGAATTGGCAGGCCATTGGCGAGCACAATGTTAAAAATGCGCTGATGGCCATTGCGGCTGCGCGTCATGTGGGCATTCCTGTGTCTGTCAGTATTGAAGCGCTCGGTGAGTTTAAATCACCTAAGCGACGCATGGAGTTGTTGGGTGAGGTCAATGGAGTCTGTGTGTATGACGATTTTGCTCATCACCCCACAGCAATTGAAACCACTCTGGCCGGACTGCGTGCCAAGGTGGGTGACGCCCGTATTACAGCGATTCTGGAACCGCGCTCCAATACCATGAAAATGGGGGTTCACCAGCAAACCTTGATGGACTCACTGGCGGCAGCCGATGAGGTGCTGTTGTTTGAGCCGCCTAAGCTGAGCTGGTCATTACAAGAAGCGGCTCAACAAGCAGGGTATGGGTGTTACCACAACACTGATGACATTGTGGCGGCGGTGGCTGCTCAGGCAAAGCCGGGTGAGCATGTCTTGATCATGAGCAATGGTGGGTTTAATGGGATCCATGAGGCAGTGTTAAGTGCACTGCGCGAAAAGAGGTCATAAAGTTATGTCACAATTTAAGCCAGCTATCACACTGGCGTTCAGCGGGGCGTCGGGTGCGCCCTACGGGTTGCGTTTACTCGAAGTGCTGGTGGCGCTGGATTATCAGGTTTATGTGTTGATCTCCAGTGCTGCCCGCGTGGTGCTGGACACTGAATCGAATATCAAACTGTCTGGCAATGAAGACAAGGCCACGGCGCAGCTCAGCGAGCTCTATCAGGCCAAAGCCGGACAGATCCAGGTGTTTGGTAAAGACAACTGGTTCAGCCCGGTGGCATCGGGCTCTGCGGCCCCTAAGAAAATGGTGGTGTGTCCGTGTAGCGCTGGAAGTGTCTCCGCCATTGCCATGGGGGCGTCAGACAACCTGCTGGAGCGTGCGGCCGATGTGGTGATCAAGGAGCGTGGTGAGCTTATTCTAGTGCCCAGAGAAACCCCGTTCAGTGCCATTCACCTGGAAAATATGCTCAAGTTGAGCAGGCTGGGGGTCACTATTATGCCTGCGGCTCCTGGTTTTTATCATCAGCCACAAAGCATTGAGGACTTAGTCGATTTCATGGTGGCGCGCATTTTAGATCATCTGGGTATAGAGCATCGGTTAGCAAAGCGCTGGGGCTACGGCGACTAAACCTCAGCAGCGGTAATACATCACAGGCGCAGAGGGGTTAAAACTTATCATGACCTGGGTTGAAAATGACGTATTCAGAACCACTGAATAACCAGGTCGAGACTTCTCTGGCGCTAAGGTGTTGCGCTTTTTACCAGACTGGGTAACAAAGCGTATTGGTACAAATAAGTGAAAACAACAACATGGGGATGTGAGGAAAAACAATAAGATGACAAAGGCATTAAATATATCAGGCCTGCGCAAGGTCTACAGTAACGGCGTTGAGGCCGTCAAAGGGATTGATTTACAGGTTGAGCAGGGCGACTTCTTTGCGCTGCTGGGCCCTAATGGTGCCGGTAAGTCGACCACCATAGGTGTGATTTCATCTTTGGTGAATAAAACGGCGGGTCAGGTAGAAGTATTTGGCCAGAGCATAGACACCGATTTGGAAGCGGCTAAATCTCATCTGGGCCTGGTGCCACAGGAATTTAATTTTAATCAGTTTGAAACCCTTAATCAGATTTTGGTCAATCAGGCGGGCTATTATGGTGTGCCGCGTGCCCAGGCCCATGAACGCGCCGAGAAATATCTAAAACAATTGGGGTTACTGGATAAAAAAGACAAGCAGGCACGGACTTTATCAGGCGGTATGAAACGCCGTTTGATGATTGCCCGTGCGTTGATGCATGAGCCTAAACTGTTGATCCTGGATGAGCCAACGGCTGGTGTTGATATTGAACTGCGCCGCTCAATGTGGGATTTCTTACGTGAAATCAATGCTCAGGGTATCACCATTATCCTGACCACCCATTATCTGGAAGAAGCCGAGTTGCTGTGTCGCAACATTGCGATTATCGATCAGGGCAAGATTGTAGAACACACGACCATTAAGGCGTTGCTGGCTAAGCTGGATAAAGAAACCTTTGTACTGGACCTTAAGGCGCCCATTAATCCGGTTAACCTGGCAGGCTACGAGTTTGTTTTGACAGACGATCATACGCTGGAAGTTGAAGTCGCGAAATCTCAGGGGCTCAATGGGGTATTCACCCAGCTGAATGAACAGGGTAATACCGTGCTGAGTATGCGAAATAAGGCAAACCGCCTGGAAGAGTTATTTGTCGGATTGTTGGAACAGGGGCGCAGCGAATGAAAATCTTAAACTACGGCGTGGCACTGAAAAGTATCTGGATCAAAGAGTGTATTCGCTTCCTGCGAATTTGGATACAAACCCTGGTGCCACCGGCCATTACCATGACCTTGTATTTTGTGATTTTTGGCTCTCTGATCGGCTCACGCATTGGTGAAATGGGCGGGTTTAGCTACATGGAGTTCATTGTGCCGGGTCTTATCATGATGTCGGTGATCACCAACTCCTACTCAAACGTAGCATCCAGCTTCTACTCGACTAAGTTCCAGAAAAGCATTGAAGAGTTGCTCGTGGCACCGGTGCCCAACTACATCATAGTGCTGGGTTATATGGGCGGCGGTATGGCGCGGGGTATGCTGGTGGGTCTGATAGTGACTCTGGTCAGCCTGCTGTTTGTGGATATTCAGATTCACAATCTGGCGGTGATTGTATTGACGGTTTTACTGACTTCGGCTGTGTTTGCATTGGGTGGTTTGATCAATGCCGTTTTTGCCAATAGCTTTGATGACATCAGTATCATTCCAACCTTTGTGCTGACGCCACTGACGTATCTGGGCGGGGTGTTTTATTCTATCACCTTGTTGCCGGAGTTCTGGCAGGGGGTGTCTCAGATTAACCCCATCATCTATATGGTGAATGCGTTCCGTTATGGCTTCCTGGGGGTGTCTGATGTCAATATTACCCTGGCGTTTGGGGTATTGCTGGGTTTCATCACCGTGTTATTTGCGGTTGCACTGAACCTGATCAAGCGCGGCGTCGGCTTGCGTCACTGAGCATTAGGCTATCGAGGTGGCAGGGGGAGACTCTGCCACTTACCACTTCAAGCAGCAGCTTTTTAATATTTGTCATTTTTTGTGTTGCTATTTTGTTGTGGTATTGTTTCTCTTGTTTTCATTTGTTAGTATCCTTTTTGGGTAATGTATCCAAATGAAGTTATGACAAGGAAATTATATGTTTAGAAGTTTATTAGTTGCGGTACTGGGTTTATCGTCAGGGTTGTTTTCCCAATTCTCTGAAGCGTCCAAAGTGGGACGTACATTCTATCTGTCTCAGGGCTATGAGATTGAAGTGAGAGTGACTGATGTCGGAAGGGAAGCGATCGCAATTGCGATGGAACAAAAATGTGCAAACAAAAATGCATGTCTCGGTCGCTCTGCGAACAAGCAACTGGTCGAGGATCTGGTTCGGGCAGTACGTTACAATCGCCTGTATACCTACCGAATGGAGTACTATGACCCATGCGAACGAGAGATGTGTACGCCACACACGATAGATCCCGAGCTGTATGATATTGTCGCACCGGAAGCACTGAACAATTTGGATGGTGATATAGACGTACAGGGTATTCGGCAAAGAGAAGCGCCCACAACAACCAGGAACTCTTTTTTAACTAAAGTAATAGACGGGGCGGCAGCCCAGATCGGGTCCAGTACAGTTACAGAACTAAGAGACAGGCTACTCAAAAACAGCAAAAATGGAAAACTGCCGTTAACGAGCTTTATGTACTACGAAGAAGGCAGAAGAAAAATACCGATCGCGGCATGCACCTTGGATGAAGGTGGTAATTGTAAATTGAACAGAAAAGTTACGGTGACTAACTACACAAATGGCAGCATTGGAGTCAGCTACCCTCATGATGGTTCTGCGGAAGCTGCATACAGAGAAGCAAGCCTTGTTGAAACGTTAAGCAGCTGGAGCTATACGTGCACCGTTGTGTACACAGGTTCATTTGGCAGTATGACAGCCCAACGGGTCTGTTATTATCGACCATAACTGAATTTGGTTTATTTGCTTTAATTCTAATGCCGTGACCTTTGGTTGGCGGCATTGCTGCATCGCGAGTGCTGTTCGCGCCGAAGTATTTGTAAAGCAGGTTTCAGTTAGCTATTTACTTTGATTTCTGGGGTTATAGAATTGCCACTTTCTATAGCTAACGAAAAAATACTATGTCAGACGCCAATTCCAGAAGCATCACGAGTAATCAGACCGGACTGCATGAAAAGTTAGACGAGGTAGTACAAAAGCACCTCAATACGCCATTCAAAAAACCCATTGCTGCCCATACCCAACAAGCCTTCGAACAGGTGAATGAGAAAGTACAGGCATTCGATGGTCCGATCATTCTGGATTCTTGCTGCGGGGTGGGGGAAAGTACGGCGAATTTAGCCAAACTACACCCGAATGCGTTAGTCATCGGTATTGATAAGTCAGAGCATCGTCTTGAAAAGCATGACATTGAATATAAGCAAACAGAGTCGGGTCAATACATTCTGGTTCAGGCAGATCTGAATGATTTCTGGCGTCTGGCCTGCGAAGCTAATTGGCAGCCAAGTCACCATTATTTACTGTACCCCAACCCCTGGCCTAAAGCGAAACACCTGCAAAGGCGCTGGCATGGTGCCGCTGTATTCCCTTATATCGTAAAGCTGGGGGGGCGGCTTGAACTGCGCAGCAACTGGTCTATTTATGTTGAGGAATTTGCCCGCAGCCTGGCGCTTGCAGGCGCTCAGGCAACGGTAAGTGACTATGAAAGTGACACAGCCATGACGCCGTTTGAGCGCAAGTACTGGGCCAGCGGTCAATCAAGTACTCGCCTGATTGCTCAGTTATAAGCGTTTCCGGTCACCTGTGCTCTGGCAGGTGACCGGTCAGGCACTGGCCTGTAAATCCTTGCCCATATTGCTCTGGCTGACATTGATGTGTGGGCCAGGTGCGCCAATCAGACTTCCTTCAACTAACTTAACGTTGCAGCTTAGCAATTGATCCAGTTGATATTTACTTTGTACACCATCAACCAACAAGGTGATTTGGCGCTCATGGCAGAGTCTGGCAATGTGTTCAATGTACTCATGCAATTCAGTCTCTTCACTTAGTTGTTCAATGACGCTGGAGGTCAGCTTAACGCTGTCTATAGTGAGTTTCAGCACCCGGCTGATGGTCAGCAAACCACTGTTGCTTGACGCCACCATGATATTTACCCCTTTGCTTTTTAGCACATTGATATAAACCCGCATATCGGCAAAATGCTCAATCACTTCTTGCTCTTCCAGTTCAAAGGTAATTTTGGCGGGCTGTGGGTAGCGTCTGATCTGCGCAAAGATAAACTCCATGATTTGCGGGTCGGCCAGATCCTGCCAGCTCAGTTGCATGCTCCAGGCATGATGTGATTTTCGAAAATGTGCGGTGCACAGCTCAAGCATGACTTTGGTTAGCTGAGAGCTCAGTCTGGAGTGGCGGATCACTTCTGAGAAAGATTCAGGACGTAAGATCAGGCCCTGCTCTGTGAGTACTCTCGGGGTGCAATGATATTGTTCGACGGCTTTGCTCTCAGTGCCCATACGGGGCGTAAAGTAGGGCAGAATACGATGTTGTTCAAACGCACTTTGAACTGTTTTTGCAATGGCAATATGGGATTCCTGAATGGTCTTGATCTGCGTTGGATCCTGGCCATAGATGCACACTCGTTGCTGTTTTTGTTGTGCCTGACGACATGCGATAAACGCATTCTCCAGTAACAGGCGTTTATTGCCACTGGCTATGCCGGCGGTTACCTGAATGTACAAATGTGGGTCCTGTAAAATCGGCGTTGTGGCAGGAAATTCATTGATCAGGCTACTCAGATAATGCTCCCCTTTGTTGGCATCGCTCAATAGCACCAACTTGGCAGTGGCAAGACGATACACTTTAAATGGGGCGGTAAATTCACTGAAGTGGCTCATCACTCTGCGTATGATTTCATCACCGACATCGGTGCCATAAAAGCTCACTATCTCTTCCAGCTCGTTGATTGCGATAATTGCCAGGCTAAGGTGCTGAGTGGGGTTTTTGGCCAGATCCTGTTCTAATGCCAGACGATTGGGGAATCCGGTACGCGGGTCGGTTGTCAGGGTTTTCCTCAGTATCAGTAAATACATCCCTGCTACCAGTAAAGCAATGGCAAAGAAAAAGCACGCAGTGAACAGAGCCTCTTTAACGCTTTTTGCCAGTTCGGTTTGGATGTGTGATGTCTTAATATCGGCCCCGGTCAGGAAGACCTTGCCGTCACGTGTGACGTGGGGAATAAAAATGGTTTTAAAATGGCCCCATTTATCTTCGGACACTTCGTATAATGGCTGTGTTGAGCGAAACGCGCTTTTGTTAACCGAAGTTGCCTCCGGGTACAGGTCGAGCATGCGCGTGACTTTGTCCTGTAATACGTCATTTTGGGTGTAACTAGAGGCACTGAAACGCACATAGGGCGCATCATAGACCATAGCATACACATACTCGACACCCAGGTGCTGTGCCAGTTGTGATAACTGCATACTCTTGTGGCGATATTCATCGCTGTTAATTTCGTTGAGTCGGTCATGGTAGTCTTCCCCCAATATCAGCTGGGTACTGCGGGCCGCCATGAGGAGCTTTTGATCTATGCTTTGTACTATGGTGGTACGGGTCTGATGATAGGTGTAAAGCACATAGGCGGACAAAGAGGCAACAAACACCACAAAGCCGATGACTATCCAGGTCAGAGATAAGGCCCTAAGCGCAAAATTCCGTTTATTCATTGTCAGTTTCCGTTTGAGTCTGCAAGTCTGGTGGGACGAATTGTTCCTAATACTATCCATTTCTGGCAATGCTGACAAAATATTTAACGAATCTGCCTTATTTTTGAACCCTATTCCTTACATGCATCGTACTAAATACTGGGTTTACTGTGCGATGCTGTGTCATCAGAGGTTCATCAAATTATCAAGCAGAGTTCATTTTTTTTGACTGCATTGCAGACTTTCCCATCGCTTTACAGTAAAGTTAGTCATTTCGTATCAACTTGGCAAGGTAACTCCCCACATCAGTTACCCACGCATGATTAGGTATTAAAATGGGTCCAAAGCGTTGTGCAGTCGCTTCTGAAGAAAGCTTAATGCGTATCTTTACCGTTCCAGAAGCACCCAGCTCCACGTTAAGTGTAATTGAGCAGGAAATTTCCAGTAATCTGGCGGGCTTTCTGAATGAAAATATCGCAGCAATTGAAAAACCATTGCATGAGATAGAAAAAGACTTTCAGTCGGCAATGATCCCGGAAGAACCGATGTTTGTCTCTGACTATGCTCAGGATATTATGGAACAGCTGGTTGCACACTCTGTGCATACTGCGTCGCCAAGCTTTATCGGGCATATGACCTCAGCGCTGCCGCATTTTGTTCTGCCGCTGTCAAAGTTGATGGTCGGTTTGAATCAGAACCTGGTAAAAATAGAAACTTCAAAGGCCTTTACGCCATTGGAGCGTCAGGTGCTGGGCATGATGCATCATCTTGCTTATGGCGAAGATGATGCCTTCTATGAAAAATGGATGCACAGTGCCAAGACCGCACTCGGCGCATTTTGCTCTGGGGGTACCATTGCCAATATTTCGGCTTTGTGGATCGCCCGCAACCGATTGCTCGGTCCGGATGGTGACTTTAAAGGGCTTGCCAGTGAAGGGATCATGGCTGCCATGATGCATTATGGATACAAAGGCCTGGCCGTATTGGTATCTGAGCGTGGTCACTACTCATTGGGTAAAGCGGCCGATGTGCTGGGCATTGGGCGCAGTAATTTCATTGCTGTCAAAACCGACGAGAACAACAAGGTTGACGTTGAGGCAATGCGCGCTAAGGCACAGACGCTGAGTGAGCAGGGTATTAAGGTCATGGCGATTGTTGGTGTGGCCGGTACTACTGAAACAGGCAACATAGACCCCTTACCCGAAATGGCGGCGCTGGCTCAGGAGCTGGGGTGTCATTTTCACGTCGATGCCGCCTGGGGCGGAGCAACTTTGTTGTCCGCGAATTACCGCCATTTGCTCAAGGGCATTGAACTAGCTGATTCGATTACCATTGATGCGCACAAGCAAATGTATGTGCCAATGGGCGCAGGCATAGTACTGTTTAAAGATCCCACCGCAACCGATGCCATAGAACACCATGCGGAATACATTCTGCGTAAAGGCTCAAAAGATCTGGGTAGTCATACTCTGGAGGGCAGCCGCCCTGGTATGGCCATGCTGGTTCATGCATGCTTACGGGTGATAGGCCGTAAAGGGTACGAAATGCTGATCGACAAAGGCATTGAGAAAGCCCATTATTTTGCAGAACTGATCCACGAAGAAGACGACTTTGAGTTGGTCTCTGAGCCGGAGTTATGCCTGCTGACCTATCGCTATGTGCCCAAACAGATCCGCCAGGCGATTGAACAAGCCGATGAGCAGGAGCGCATCGACATTTATGCGGCGTTAAATCGATTTACTGCCAGTATGCAGAAACGGCAGCGTGAATCAGGGCGCTCTTTTGTGTCACGGACGCGTTTAACCCCCTCGCAATACCAGTATCAGCCTACCGTGGTATTCAGAGTGGTGTTGGCCAACCCGCTGACCTCAAAGCAGATGCTAAAAGAAATTCTGGCAGAACAAAAAGGACTGGCGCAGAGCGATCCGGTATTTAAAAAGTACCTGGCAAAATACATGGCTTAGTGTATCTGTTTTCAGTTTTGGGTATGTCTGGACTAAAGAAAACAGTGCATTTTGTGACAGGCGCTATACTATTAGAGTATGACAACGATATGGCATCACATTAAGATGGTGCCTGATTTCAACAGCTTTGCGACTTGGTAGTACCTTTGAATCGATTAACCCAGAGCACGCAAAAATTGCGGCGGATCAGCTCGCAAGAAGTCGATGTTTCAGGTGAACATCAGAGCTTTCTGCGCGATATCATTTTTGAGGCAAAATCTTTGCTTCAGGTCGATCGTGTGTCGGTGTGGTTGTTTGACGACATGCACAAGCCGGGCAAGTTGCTCAATTACGCCAATACGGATTGGCAGACCGTGCCAAGCCAGCTGCCGGAGCTGAGCATTGATGATTTTCCCGTTTACTTTGCCACCATTATTAGTGGCCAGTCGATAGCAGCAGACAATGCCTGTACAGATCCTCGCACCTGCGAATTCACCGATATCTATCTCAAGGCGCATAATATCGCCACCATGCTGGATACTGCCATCTTTAAAAATGGCATTGCATTGGGTGTGGTGTGTTGTGAAGGACGGGCTGATGTGCGCCAGTGGCAGGAGTGGGAAGTAACAATCACAGAAATGGTCGCAGATTGCTGTAGTCGGCGTTTGTTGGTACATGAGTTGTATCAAATGCAGGAAAAGCTTACCAAAATGGCCTTTCAGGACATGCTTACGGGCCTTAACAATCGCCGCTTTCTAATGGAGCATGCCAAGCGTGAAATGAGCCGTCATCAGCGCACAGAGCGTCCCATGAGTCTGATCATGATGGACCTGGACAGGTTTAAACGGATCAATGACGATTTTGGTCATGATGCCGGTGATAAAGTGCTGCAAAAGTTTGCGCAGTGTTGTCTGGACGTGGTGCGCATTGAAGATTGTTTTTGTCGGCTGGGCGGTGAGGAATTTGTGGTCTTACTGCCAGAAACCTCGGTCAGTGATGCACATATGGTAGCAAACCGGCTATGCACTGCGATCCGTGAGATGGAAGTGCGTCAGGAGAACACGCTCATTCATGTCACGGCCAGTTTTGGGGTGGCCGAAGTCAATCCCAGCATGCCTTTTAGTCATGCCCTGAAAATGGCCGATCAGGCCGTTTACCGTGCCAAGGCCAATGGTCGTGACCAGATCCAGCTTGCCTATTAGTGACTTTTGGCATCTGTTCTGAAGTGCGCCTCTCAGGTACTGTGGTTGAGCAGTGCTTTCAGCTTAGCCGGTTTAAGAGGTTTGCTCAGATAGTGGATCTGGGCCTGTTTAGCCTGTAATTTTAAAGGTTCGTCACGTACTGCCGTGATCAGTACCGCCGGGATCGGGGCGTTCCAGCATTGCCGTAATTCCGTGATCAGATTAACCCCATTTTCATTGTTATCGAGCTGATAATCCATCAGGATAAAGTCCGGTGCCGGGCTTTGCGCTGCATACTGTCTGGCTTTGTCTGCCCTTTCAAACATCTGATAACTAAACTGCCATTTATCAAGTAAGCTGGCCATCGCAGCCAGGTTCTTCGGATCGTCGTCAACCACCACCAGATTCAGGCGGGTTTTTGCGCTTGGTTTTTGCTCTGACTGTGTGGTTTTTTGCTGGACTTGCTGTTGGTCGCCCAGAGGCACTTCGACACAAAAACGGCTGCCCTTACCTGGAATTGATTGTATCTCGAGTGGCATACTGAGCAATTCACACAGTCGCTTTACAACGCCCAGCCCCAGCCCGACCCCTTTGTTGTCGCCACTCTGAATGCGGTAAAAGTCGTTAAATATTTTCTGCTGTTCATGCTCCGAGATACCCGGGCCTGTGTCCCACACTTCAATGCGGACACTGTGACTGCGACGACGACAGGCCAGTAAAACCCGGCCTTGCTCTGTGTATTTTACTGCATTGGAGACCAGGTTTTGCACGATACGACGCAGATAGGTAATGTCGCTATGAATGATTTGGTGACTCGTGCGCACTTGCAATGACAGGCCTTTTTCCTGACACAAAATGGCGTATTCATTGGCCAGTGGCGACATAATGTCGTTGATATCAAAATGGCGGGGGGTTGGCTTCATAGCGCCTTGTTCCAGCTTGGCAATATCCAGCAATGCCGACATCAGGTGCACGGTTGAATCGAGGCTGGCACCCAGCTTTTCCAGGTTGCTACGATCATTGCCTTGCAGCTTATCTTCATCAATGGCCGCCAGGTAGAGTCGCGCAGCATTGAGGGGCTGCAAAATATCATGGCTGGCCAGGGCCAGAAAGCGGGTTTTACTGTCATTAGCGCGTTCTGCTTCTTTTTTAGCGCCCACCAGTGCCTGTTCGGTTTCCTCCCGGCTGGCGATCTGAGCCTTCAGATCCTGGTTGATCAAACGGATCTCCTGGGTACGCGCCTCGATGCGGTTTTCCAGATCCATATTGACCTCTTCAAGTGCGTTTTGGGTGTCGATATGGCTGGTGATGTCAGAGAAGCTGGTAACAAAGCCACCTTCTGGCAACGGATTACCTGTCATCTCGAACACCTGGCCATTACTGCGGTGACGAATAAAATGGTGGGGCGTGCCATTTTTCAAATGCCGTACACGTTTCTCGACTAGTTTTTCTAATTCTCCGGGGCCACATTCACCGCGCTCGGCGTTGAAGCGGATCACTTCCTCAATGTTCTGGCCTACTTGTAAAAAACCATCCGGATATTCGAACATTTCGTGATAACGGCGGTTCCAGGCAACCAGGTTGAGATCTTTGTCGACGACAGAGATGCCATGACTGAGGTTTTCCAAAGAGGTAAATAACAGGTTTTGGTTGAACTGCAATGCCTGCGTGGTTTCGTCAAAAAAGTTAACTACTTCTTCAAAGGCGAGCTGCTTACCCGACGAGACGGCATGGATCAGGGCGCGGGCTGAGGAAGCGCCCAGTACGCCGGTCAGAGCCCGCTCACAAAAGGCAATGAAATCAGCACTCGGATAGGCGTTACTGTCTTCAATATCATGATTAATAGCGTAATGGCTGAGTAACTGCTGACTACGCTGGATCCCCAAAAAGGTCTGTAGTAATACTGTAAAGTCGTACACCGTGGCCTTAACGTCTTTGTTAAGCCGTTTAGCTGCGCTGGCTTGTTCCCATGGGCTCACAAACGCGGCTGCCTGGATCTTATCAATGAGGCGCTCATATGCACCTAATGAGAAGCTGATATAACAACTGATATTGGCCAGTAGCGCCAGTAAAGTGCCCCGGGTGATGATGGTCTGGCGGGTATCAAAATCCAGCGCACTGCCGGCTTCTATGACGGGAAACATCAGAAATAACATCCAGCACAAAAAACCGGCCAGTAACCCGGCATAGACGCCATAAGCATGGCCTTTTCGCCAGTACAGTCCACCGACAATGGCTGGTAATAACTGAGTGACCAAAGAAAACGCCACCAGGCCCATGTTGGCGAGCGCTTCGCCATGGCCAAACCATTGCTGATAAAGAAATGCCAGCACCAGGATAGCCGCAATGATAAAGCGACGGATAAGTAAAATTCGGGTTTTATAATTGCTGGTGAGGCGGTTTTTCTTAAACTTGCGCTTTATCAGCAAAGGGAGCACCACATCATTGGAAAGCATGGTACTGAGCGTCAATGTGGCGACTACTATCATGGCGGTGGCTGCCGACAACCCGCCGATGAATACAAAAGTGGTGATTAACGGGTGACCCTGCATCATTGGCAGAGCCAGTACAAAGCTGTCTGCTGCGACGGTTTGGCCGATATTGGGATGAATGGCTGCTGTGGCAATCGGCAAGATCATTGCAGCGATCAGGATAAGGTATAGCGGGAAAGCCCAGCGGGCAGTGCGGAGGTGACGGCTATCCTGGTTGTCGACCACAGTGACATGAAACTGACGAGGTAAGCAAATGATGGCTGCTGCGGCCATCAGTGTCTGACCGACAAAGTTGAAATTGGTAAAATCAAATCCCTGCCAGTGGGCAAATAGCAAGGTCGTCGAGTCGCTCTGGGTTAGCAGTGCTTTTATGGCGATCACAGCCACAGCGACCAGCGCCAGCAACTTGATGAGCGATTCAAATGCGACCGCCAGCATCAGTCCGGAGCGATACTCGGTAACATCGACTTTGCGGGTGCCAAAAAAGATCGCAAACAGGGCCATTAACAAAGTGCCGGTCATGGCCAGCATGCCCCCGGAAATTGGGGTGCCCTGTTGTAACAGTAAAAAGCTGCTGCTCAGTGCCTTGAGCTGCAACGCAATGTAGGGAATGGTGGCCAGCAAGGCTATCATAGTGACCATCACCGCGGTGGTCTGGCGCTTACCATAACGTGCTGAAATAAAGTCGGCGATGGTGGTGATGTTTTGTTTTTTACTGACCAGGATCAGTTTGCGCAAGAAGCCCTGACCAAACATAAACAGTAGGGCAGGACCCAGCAGAATGGGTAAATAGTGCCAGCTGCTGTTGGCGGCGGTGCCCACAGAGCCATAGTAGGTCCATGAGGTACAATAAATACCCAGTGCGAGGGCATAAACAAAAGGATGATGGCTGATCCGTGTTGCAGCCGGCGTTGTTTTATCCCCCCAGTTGGCAAGCCAGAAGAGTAAGCCGATATAGGCGATGGCAACGAGGATCAGTGCAGCCGTCATGATGAGCCCTTGTGTTAATTCTTGTTATTGTCGTTGTGCCTTTAAAGTAGCATCACTTGCAAAATATCCAAAGTGACATAATCACCTGATTTTACATAATTATTCGATTTTTATTGAATTAATTAGACTAATGTCTTATCCCTGAGGTATGCGTTCCTTTAATCGTCCTAATCTCTTGCTAAATTAATTAAGCTGTTGATTTTAAAATTTTTATTGGTCCTTAATGTACACTTCTATCGCAGTTTACGTAAACGTAACCTTGTTGTTACGACTAAGGTCTCAATTTCTTCTTGACGACCCATTGCTACAGTCAAAAGGTCATTAACACCAGCACATCGGCAACAGGTGTGTGAAAGGGGACTTATCATGGCTTTTAAAAGTGAAGAACAAGCAAAAGCATATTGGTCAGAGAATCTAGCCTTAATGTTTAAGCTATTAGTAGTGTGGTTTGTGGTGTCTTTTGGATGCGGCATTCTGCTGGTTGATGTACTCAACGAGGTCCGCTTCTTCGGATTTAAATTGGGTTTTTGGTTTTCGCAGCAGGGCGCAATTTATACCTTCGTTGCTTTGATTTTTGTCTATGTATTCAAAATGGATGCGCTGGACAAAAAATACGGCGTGGATGAATAAGGAGCGCTATGATGGATGTTCAAACTCTCACCTTTTTAATTGTTGGGCTTAGCTTTGCCCTGTACATCGGTATTGCCATCTGGGCGCGCGCCGGTTCAACCAATGAATTCTATGTTGCTGGTGGCGGTGTGCCGCCGCTGGCAAACGGTATGGCAACGGCCGCCGACTGGATGAGCGCAGCATCGTTTATTTCCATGGCGGGGATCATTTCATTTGCCGGTTACGACGGTGGTGTGTATCTGATGGGCTGGACCGGTGGTTATGTGCTGCTGGCACTGTGCCTGGCACCTTATCTGCGTAAATTTGGTAAATTCACTGTGCCGGACTTTATCGGCGACCGTTATTACTCGCAGGTAGCACGGGTTGTGGCCATACTGTGCGCAATCTTTATCTGTTTTACCTACATCGCAGGGCAAATGCGTGGCGTAGGCGTAGTGTTCTCTCGCTTCCTCGAAGTTGACATCGAAACCGGTGTGTATATCGGGATGGTGATTGTATTCTTCTATGCGGTATTGGGTGGTATGAAAGGCATTACTTATACTCAGGTTGCGCAATACTGTGTGCTGGTGTTTGCTTATTTGGTACCCGCTATCTTTATCTCTTTGATGATGACTGGCCACTTACTGCCGCAAACAGGCTTTGGCGGTACGCTGGCGGACGGCTCCGGAACCTATTTGCTGGATAAACTCGACGGACTCAGTACCGAACTCGGCTTTGCGCAATACACCGAAGGGTCCAAGAGTATGATTGACGTCTTTGCTATTACGGCTGCTCTGATGGTCGGTACGGCTGGTCTGCCACACGTTATTGTGCGTTTCTTTACTGTACCAAAAGTAAAAGATACTCGTATCTCAGCAGCCTGGACCTTAGTGTTCATCGCCATTGTTTACACCACAGCACCAGCGGTTGCGTCATTTGCCCGGGTGAATATGATTGACACGATTAATGGTAAAGATGGCAGCGGTACGGCGTATGCCGAGGCGCCTGAGTGGGTGAAAAACTGGGAAAGAACGGGCCTTATCACCTTCAATGATAAAAACGGCGACGGCAAGATGTTCTATTCCGCTGGTAAGATTGACGACCCGGCAAGCCGTAATGAAGTCAAAATCGACCGTGACATCATGGTACTGGCGAATCCGGAAATTGCAGATTTACCAGCCTGGGTGATTGCGCTGGTCGCCGCTGGTGGCATAGCCGCAGCACTGTCGACAACAGCAGGCCTGTTACTGGTGATCTCCACCTCGGTCTCCCATGATCTCCTCAAACGCACACTTAAGCCGGATATCAGTGATAAACAAGAGCTGCTGGCCGCACGTTTGTCGGCAATGGTGGCCATTGCCATCTCGGCTTACTTTGGTATTAATCCGCCCGGATTCGTGGCGTCGGTGGTGGCCTTTGCCTTCGGTCTGGCGGCAGCAAGCTTCTTCCCGGCGATCATTATGGGGATCTTCTCTAAACGCATGAATAAAGAAGGTGCCATCAGCGGTATGGTGTGTGGTATTGGTTTTACCGCCGCTTACATCATCTACTTTAAATTTGTCAGCCCGGAACTGAATACGCCAGCGAATTGGTTATTTGGTATTTCACCTGAAGGGATTGGCATTATTGGTATGTTAGTGAACTTTGGAATTGCTGCCATTGTCATGAAGCTGACGGCTGAGACGCCACTTGAAGTGAAGCAAATGGTAGATGGGATCCGTAACCCGAAAGGATCATCTGCAGCACATGCGCATTAAAGCGCAGCCTATCAGGTAGGGGTACTTTCTGATAGCAAAGAAACCAACTACTTCATGGCGAAAGCTGTGGAGTAGTTGTTATTTTTGGGAGGGGTTATGACGGCTCAGGTACAGGATGTGCTGACCTTTGTGCAGCAACAGGCGCCATTTGCTCAGCTGACCGACAGCGCGGCAGATTACTTTGTTGAACACCTGGATATCATTTATGTCAGCGCACAGAATCAGGCCCAGTGGTTCAAAAGCGATCTGCCCCAGCTATATCTGGTGCGTTCCGGTCACTTTGATTTGCGTTCAGATCGGGGAGAATTGGTCACCCGGCTCGCTGAAGGGGATTACTTTGGTTACCCCTCGTTGTTAACCGGTGAGCCAATCAGCAATCAGCTGGAAGTGGTGCAACCTGGGCTGGTCTATGTATTGCCACAATCGGCGTTTGATTTTCTCCGTCGTGAATATAAGCCTTTTGAGCAGCATTTTGTGCGTGCTCATGCCAAACGTCTGCTATCCAGTCATTATAAAGAATCGGGAAACAGCTGGTCTGAACATCCTGTCAGCGAGTTAATGAGTCGGGCTGCGGTGACCCTGATGCCTGATGCCAGCATTCAGGAAGCGGCCAAAGTCATGAAGAAGCATCGGGTTTCTTCGATCATGGTGACTGAGCACGAGCAGTTAGCCGGTGTTGTGACGGATCGCGATTTGCGCAACCGGGTGCTGGCAGCAGGTCTTGATCCTGCCCGGGCTATTGGTGAGATCATGACGGTCAAACCGAAACACATTTTCGAAAACAACCGGATCTTTTCGGCATTGCATTTAATGCTTAAGCATAATATTCATCATCTCCCTGTGCTCAGTGAAGATCGCACGCCGATAGGCATGATCACCAGCACCGACCTTCTACGTCAGCAAAAAAGCGATCCGGTGCAGTTGATTGGCCGGATCTACAAAGCATGTAGTTATGCCCAGGTGAGGCAGTTGGCAAAAGAGATCCCGGATCTGTTGAGTGATTTTGCCAACAAGATCGAGGATATTTCATTGATCGGCCAGTTACTCAGTGGGCTCAGTGATGCACTAACAGGACGTTTGATCGACCTATATCAGCAGCAGCACGGCAACGCCCCAACCCCGTTTGCCTGGATCTGCTTTGGCTCCCAGGCGCGTGAAGAGCAAACCCTGCATTCTGATCAGGACAATGGTCTGTTGTTGCCCGAAGGGGTGACAGATGAACAAAGACAGTATTTTGCCCAGCTTGGCGTATTTGTTTGTCAGCAGCTGGATGAGTGTGGGATCCGCACATGTCCGGGTAATATCATGGCAAGTAATCCGCAGTGTCGGGGCACGCTCAGTGAATGGTGCGAGCGGTTTATGAGTTGGATCGATGCGCCGACACCTCACGCTATGCTCAACTGTAAGATCTATTTTGATCTGCGCTTTATTACGGGATCGGATGTCTTGTTTGGCCAATTCCAGCATCATTTGAGTGAGATCCCGAAAAATGAGTTGTTCTACGCCGCAATGGCCGCCGATATCAATGTAAATACAGTCCCAATTGGTTTGTTCCAGCAATTTAAGTTGCAGCAGGACAAGCATAAGCACAAATATCTGGACTTAAAAAAGCGCGGCGTGGTGATCATCAACGATGTTGTTCGTCTTTATGCGCTGCAAGCTGGGATCCGTAAAGCCAATACTCTGCAACGCTTACAGGCGCTGAAAGGGCACCGAGTGCTCAGTGCTGAAGACATTGCTAACTTGCAAGATTGCTGGCGCTTTTTAACTCAGTTGCGTTTGCGTACGCAGATTGACCAAGAAGGCTTGCCAGAAAATTGCATTAATCCGGAGCATCTAAGCTCACTGGAGCGGCATCAGCTCAAAGAAGCCTTTCATTTGATCAAGCAGGCACAGCAAGCATGTGCCTTCAAATTTGCCAGAGGTAGCCTGTGAGCTGGCTAACCCGACTACGTAATTGGCATACTTACCGTCACCTTAGACTGGATGATGCCAACCTGATCGTATTGGATCTGGAGTTGACTGGATTAGACCCGAAACGAGACGAAATTGTCTCCGCCGCCTGGGTTGAGATCCGACAGGGCCGTATCACGCTTAGCACAGCCCGGCACATATTGAATAAGGAAGTACGTCAGCTGGGGCAAAGTCCTGTGATCCATGGTGTGGACGAGCGGGCATTAGCACAGGGAACCAGTTTGCGTGTATTACTACAACAACTGGCCGAGTCGTTCGAACGGGGTGTATTGGTATGCCACAACGCTATACTCGACTGGGGCTTTCTCAAGCGAGCGTTGGCGTCTCATGATATCTCTGTGCGTCCTGAGTTGATCCTGGATACCATGCAGATTGAGAGAAATCGTTTGCTCAGACAGGGGCAAACGCTTGCGGCAGATTGTCTGACTTTGTCTGCCTGTCGTCAGCGCTATGGGTTACCGTCAGCTTGTGAGCATCATGCACTGAGTGATGCGCTGAGTACTGCGGAGCTTTTACTCGCACAAAACAGCCAGTTTGGAGGGGCACATGGGGCGTTACTCAGGCAACTGACATAATTATTTTTGCATATCTCTTACACATTTGTGCCTGGTCGATTACAATAGCGCCATCTTAATACGGAAAGCTTGGGAAATTTATTCGCGTGCGGTTTATACACCGCATATGCAGCAGGATTGAGCCCAATTTTTCACAACGTGGTGGATCTTCAATTTAATGACTATCAAACTGGCTATAAATGGTTTTGGTCGTATTGGTCGCAATATAGTGCGAGCTTTGTATGAATCTGGTCGCCAGCATGACATTCAAATCGTCGCCATAAATGAACTTGCGGATCCGCAGGGCATTGCACATCTGCTGAAATACGATACCTCACACGGGCGCTTTTCTTTTCCTGTTCACCTTGATGCGCCTTATCTGACGGTTGGAGAAGATAAAATCCAACTGTTTAGCGAAGCCGATCCCAGCCATTTACCCTGGCATGCCCTTGATGTTGATGTGGTTCTAGAGTGTACAGGTGTATTTCATTCCCGTTTTCATGCTCAGGCACATTTGCGCGCGGGTGCTAAGAAAGTGTTGTTCTCTCACCCGGCTGACGCGGACGTCGATGCCACCATAGTGTATGGTATCAATGACAAAGAACTGCGTCCTGAACATACCATCGTATCAAATGGTTCATGTACCACTAACTGTATTGTCCCTGTCATAAATGTATTGGATGATGCTTTTGGGATTGGCTCGGGCACCATCACAACGATCCATGCGTCTATGCATGATCAACAGGTGATTGATGCTTATCATCCTGATCTGCGGCGCACCCGCGCTGCAAGTCAGTCAATTATCCCGGTGGATACTAAGCTGGCCCGCGGGATCGAGCGGATCTTGCCTAAATTTCATGGCTGTTTTGAAGCCATTGCAGTGCGGGTACCCACCATTAATGTGACGGCAATGGATTTGAGCGTGACCCTGAACAGTGATGTGACGCTCGAACAAGTGAATAATGCATTACAACAGGCCGCTTGCGGTCCGTTACAAGGGATACTGGACTACACTGAAGAGCCGTTGGTCTCGGTGGATTTTAATCATGATCCACATTCCAGTATCATAGATGGTACCCAAACACGCGTCAGCCAGAAACGGTTGGCGAAGTTGCTGGTGTGGTGCGACAACGAGTGGGGATTTGCAAATCGCATGCTCGATACCGCCACAGCAATGACACAAGTTAATTAAAAACTCAGTATCGTTCTTGAAGGAGATGTCAATGTCAGTCATTAAGATGGCGGATTTAGATTTAAACGGCAAACGCGTTCTGATCCGTGAAGATCTTAACGTACCGGTGAAAGAAGGTAAGGTTACATCAGATGCCCGTATCAGAGCGTCTTTACCTACCATTAAGCTTGCCCTGGAAAAAGGTGCCAAGGTTATGGTGATGTCTCATCTGGGTCGCCCAACGGAAGGGGAATACGATGCGCAGTATTCACTACAACCAGTTGTTGATTATCTTGACGACGCACTAGATCAAAATGTGCGTCTCGTTGACAACTATCTGGATGGCGTTGATATCGCAGACAATGAAGTTGTGGTATTCGAAAATGTCCGCTTCAATGTTGGTGAAAAGAAGAACGATGAAGCCCTGTCGAAGAAGCTGGCAGCACTCTGTGACGTGTATGTGATGGATGCATTTGGTACAGCGCACCGTGCTCAGGCATCAACGCATGGCGTTGGCTTGTTTGCTGACGTTGCCTGTGCAGGTCCGTTACTGGCGGCAGAGCTGGATGCATTAGGTAAAGCACTAGATAACCCGGCACGCCCTCTGGTTGCTATTGTGGGTGGCTCTAAAGTGTCTACTAAACTGACAGTACTTGACTCACTATCAAAAGTGGTTGATCAACTGGTTACTGGTGGCGGTATTGCGAATACCTTCATCGCTGCAGCAGGTAATCCGGTAGGTAAGTCTCTGTATGAAGCAGACCTGATTGATGAAGCGAATAAATTGAGTGCTGCTGCTCAGGCCAATGACGGAGATATTCCTGTGCCGACTGACGTGGTAGTGGGTGACGAGTTCTCAGAGTCTGCGGTTGCAGAGATCAAAGATGTGGCGGAAGTCCGTGACACTGACATGATCTTCGATATTGGTCCTGAAACTGCTAATACGCTGGCTAAGATTATTGCCAACGCAGGTACTGTGGTTTGGAATGGCCCGGTGGGCGTATTCGAATTCGATCAATTCGGTAATGGTACTGAAGCGATTGCCAATGCGATTGCAAAGTCCAGCGCTTTCTCGATTGCTGGCGGTGGTGATACCCTTGCTGCGATCGATAAATACGGCGTAGCAGATGAAATCTCATATATCTCGACTGGCGGTGGTGCGTTTTTAGAGTTCCTTGAGGGGAAAAAACTGCCAGCAGTCGCTATGCTTGAACAAAGAGCGAAAGCGTAATTCAAGCACGATGCTGCGCAATACGTCGCAGCATCACTTTTTTGGGCCGCTAGTTTGGTCCGGTTTTGAGACTCTCTCACATTTACTCTCAAAACAAATTGAGTGTGTAGCACTTAAAAATTTATCCCGTTCAAATCGATGAGTAAGAGCGCTGGTTTGGAAATATCAGCTTCACTCATCAACAATTGGAGAAAGCACAATGGCTTTAATCAGTATGCGTCAATTGCTGGATCATGCCGCAGAGCATGGTTACGGCGTTCCTGCCTTTAATGTAAATAACCAAGAGCAAATGCGCGCTATCATGGAAGCGGCAGACAAAACCAACAGTCCGGTGATTGTTCAGGGCTCGGCAGGCGCACGCAAGTACGCAGGGGCACCGTTTATTCGCCATATGATTTTGGCCGCAGTGGAAGAATGGCCACATATTCCGGTTGTTATGCACCAGGATCACGGTACGTCTCCTGGCGTCTGTCAGCGTTCAATTCAGCTTGGCTTTTCATCTGTTATGATGGACGGTTCTTTGATGGAAGATGGTAAAACCCCATCTAGCTATGAGTACAATGTTGATGTAACGCGACGTACTGTAGAAATGGCACACGCTGGTGGTGTTTCGGTTGAGGGTGAGCTGGGTGTTCTGGGTTCACTAGAAACAGGTGAAGCGGGTGAAGAAGATGGCATTGGTGCAGTGGGTAAACTCTCTCATGATCAACTACTGACCGATCCTGAAGAAGCGGCTGATTTCGTTAAGAAAACGGGTGTTGATGCACTGGCTATTGCTTGTGGTACTTCTCATGGTGCATACAAGTTTACGCGTCCACCAACGGGTGACATCCTGGCAATCAACCGTATCAAAGAGATCCATGCACGTATCCCGAATACTCATTTGGTCATGCACGGCTCTTCATCGGTGCCACAGGAGTGGCTGGCCGTGATCAATGAATTTGGTGGCGAGATCCCTGAGACTTATGGTGTACCCGTTGAGCAGATCGTTGAAGGCATCAAGCACGGTGTGCGTAAGGTGAACATTGACACAGACTTACGTTTGGCTGCGACAGGCGCTATCCGTCGTCACCTGGCACATAATCCTGCTAACTTCGACCCTCGTAAGTACCTTGCTGAAGCAACCAAAGCAATGACAGAGATTTGTGTTGCCCGTTACGAAGCGTTTGGTACTGCGGGTCATGCAAGCCGCATTAAGCCAATTTCTTTGGACGATATGCACCTGAAATATCTGTCAGGTGAGCTGGATCCTCAGATCAAATAAATACTAACACGACACAATTGGGTGAGTGTTAAATGCCGCAGGCGCTGTACTGCGGCATTTTTGTTTGTGCTGATTGCCTCTGGCAGGTGCGTTGATCCTGTTGGGATCAGAGTTTTACCTACCCATGCAAAGTGGGATCAGATCTTGACTAAGTGACAGAGGTTTAAACGTCTCGGGATCGTGATCTTACTAAGTCAGAGGAGGATCTGAGCGTTTTATCCCCTTGGAACCGATCTAAAATCAATAAGTTAGCCCGTTTGCCGCATTACGCCTGCCAAAACAGATCATTTTGCTTAGTAAAAATATGATCCCGATCGGATCTTGTTGGTATAAATGTGATCTCTGACATTTTAACTTAGAAAAACTTTGATCCAGCGGTACACCACTTGATCTCTGATACAGAGCGTCTAGCTTTAAATAATACTCTATTCTGCTCACATTGATTTTTATTGGGGTCAAAGTATGAAGAAATGCTTTATGGCTGCCCTTATTGGGTGTTCTGCGCTGGCTTGCATGGAAGTACAGGCTGAAGAGCTCAAGGTTTACGGTCGCGCCCATTTGGGTGTAGCAAACAGTGACACGGGAAGTGGCTCAGACACATCTGTTGAGAGCTATGCCTCCAGGATGGGGATCAAAGGCGGAGCGGACATAGACACCGGGATCTCCGCATTTTATAAGCTGGAATTTCAGGTTGAAATGTCTGAAAACGATAACGACGGTAAGTCTGAAGAGAACATTACCGCACGCTCACAGTATGTGGGTGTCAAAGGCCGGTTTGGCCAGGTTTTGGTGGGGCGGGCTGACACGCCTATGAAGAAGTCTCAGGGGAAAGTGGATCTCATGAACGACTTCAACGCCGACATCAAGAGCTTTTTTGTTGGTGAAAACCGCCTTGGTGATACGTTGCAATATACAACCCCTTCATTGAATCACCTTAAATTCACAGTCAGTTATATCAGTGAGGATAACAGTAAGCAAAATGGCGAAAGCGGGTTGTCTATGGCGGCCTCTTATGGTGACAGTAAACTGAAAAAAACCGCGATTTATGCCAGTGTGGCACGCGATGAAGAAGTTGCAGGCCAGGATATTACCCGCATTACTGTACAAGGCAAAGTGGCTAAAGTGACCTTAGGCGCCAGCTATCAGCAAAGTGAAGCGATTGACAGTAATGACACGGTAGACAGTTATATGGCCAGTGCATCACTGAAGTTGGACAATGGTTACAAGTTGCTGGCGCAATATCAAAACTCCGATGGTGCCTCCGGCAAGCTGAAGGACTCTGGTGATGCAACTTCCATCGGGGTTGAGAAAAGCCTGTCAAAACAAACAAGAATGTATTTGTGGTACAGTAAAATCGATCTCGATAACGAAGCAGATCAGGATCATATGGCACTGACATTAAGGTATGACTTTTAGCGTACAGAGTGGGCTGATACTCAATAGCACCACTTGATTAAGTATGCATTTTATAGCGTCATGCAGGAGGGACTGTGTAACATTGCAGAGTCCTCCCGGGTTAATAGGATTCAGTGACCCTCATATGACTGGATTCAAGGTATCGTTATAACCCGGTCTGAGCGTATTGTTCCTGAGCCATTTTGCTCTGGTTTGTAAATGAACTTAAATGGCCCGTATGTCTGGCGTTACGTGGCCTTTACAGCGTTCGTTTTACATCTTGTGCACGCAAACCGACAAAACAAACCTGACTAAACAAGGATTTAACCCATTTACCGGTCAAAGTAAGTCTGCATTTGGATGAAACTTACGTTTTTTCAGTATTATAGCTTTGTATTTGTTTGGCCCTATTTTTTTCCCAATTGTCATCTTTTATCACTTGGTATTTCATAAAACTGTCATACTTAGTCATAATAATGAAACCCACTTCGGTAACGTAAGAGATAAATGGGAATGTCACGTAAAGTACTGGTAGTTGATGACGAAGCGCCGATCAGAGAAATGTTGGTGTTTGTGTTGGAACAAAATGGTTTTCAAGCCATTGAAGCTGAAGACTATGATTCTGCAATTGCAGCTATGGTTGAGCCTTATCCTGATATGGTGTTATTGGACTGGATGTTGCCAGGTGGCAGCGGTATTCAGATTGCCAAGAAGTTTAAACAAAGCGAATACACCAGACAAATCCCGATTATCATGCTGACAGCACGTGGGGAAGAAGAAGATAAGGTCAAAGGATTGGAAGTGGGTGCAGACGACTACGTTACGAAACCTTTCTCTCCAAAAGAATTAATGGCACGTATCAAAGCAGTGATGCGACGGGTTTCTCCAACGTCACTGGAAGAGGCTATTGAAGTGCACGGGTTACGTCTTGATCCGATTTCACACCGCGTAACCTCTGCTGGTAATGAGCTGGAAATGGGGCCTACTGAGTTCAGGTTGCTGCATTTCTTTATGACACACCCGGAGCGTGTTTACAGCCGAGAACAGTTGCTGGATCACGTTTGGGGCACTAATGTGTATGTTGAAGATCGTACAGTGGATGTTCATATCCGTCGCTTACGCAAAGCGATTGCACCATTGGGCCATGATCGCCTGGTACAAACCGTACGCGGTGCTGGTTATCGCTTCTCGAGTAAGCTGTAAAGCACCTGGCGCTATGGTAGGCTAACCATGGCGCATTTTCTTTAGGATCATTTTGTATGTATAGGGTGATTGATAAACAGGCGTTATTGAAACGCCTGTTTTTGTATTTCCTGCCATTAACCCTGATTGGGATCTTATTAGGCGCACCGTTTGTATTACTCTTTATCGGTGCCATGGTGCTATTGATTTGGCATTATCAACAACTGTATCGACTGAGTGACTGGTTGATCAATCAGCGCAGCTTTAACCCACCTGAAGGTTCGGGCGCCTGGGAGCAGATCTTTGAAGGCATCTACCAGTTACAGCACCGCAACCGCAAAAAGCGCAATGAGTTGGCTGAATTGATCCGACGTTTTCGTGAAGGCGCCGAGGCGGTGCCTGATGCTGTGATTGTGATGCAACAGGATCTCAGTATTGTCTGGTGTAACCAACTTGCCCTTAAGGTGTTGGGTCTGCAATGGCCGACAGATCATGGCCAACGCCTGGATAACCTGATCCGCGATCCTAAGTTCGTCAAATATATGCAAGCTCATGATTTTCATGATCCCCTGGAGATGGAGTCGGGACATGGTGGAGAGCGTGTATTAGAGTTTCGGGTCATGCCCTACGCAGAGCAGTTAATGATGGTGGTGCGTGATATCTCCAGACTGAAACAGCTCGAGCAGATGCGCAAAGACTTTGTTGCCAATGTATCTCACGAGCTGCGTACGCCACTGACAGTGGTGACGGGTTATCTGGAAATGATGGAAGGCGACAACATGCCGCCGCCGGCAATGTGGAACAAAGCACATCATACTATGATAGAGCAGTGCAAACGGATGGATAGCTTAGTGAATCAATTGCTCTCCTTATCCCGCATTGAAGGGCAGCGTAATCAGGACAATGACAAAGCGGTGAATGTGCCAGCCATGCTGACTCTGATCCAGACTGAAGCCAATTCGCTGAATCAGGATAAGCATCATGAGATTGAGTTTAACGTTGATCAGGCACTGGATATTAAAGGGTGTGTTGATGAGTTGCGCAGCGCCTTTTCAAACCTGGTGTTCAATGCCATTCATTACACTAAGCCTGGTGGAAAAATCACCGTGAACTGGTTTCTGGAATCAGAGCGTGCCCGTTTTTCTGTCATTGATAATGGTGATGGGATTGCGCCTGAGCACATAAACCGGCTGACCGAGCGTTTCTATCGTGTAGATAAGGCACGTAGCCGCAAAACCGGGGGTTCCGGGCTGGGTTTGGCCATCACCAAACACGTATTGTCACGCCATGACTCACATCTGGAAATTGACAGTACACTGGGCAAAGGATCGTGTTTCTCATTTGCCTTTGAAAAAGAAAAACGCATTTTTATGACAAATACTGAAAGTCATAAAAGTGTCATTTGAGAGTAATTTTATTGTCATTTGTTTTCTGCACAATGTGCTCAGAAATTAAATGGGAAGAACATTTGGAGTGACCCCAATGAAATTTAAAAGCTTAGTTGCCGCAATGGGTGTGGCTGTAACAACACTGGTATCTGCTCAAGCCTCTGCACTTGATAAGAATCTACCTGAGTACAACAAAACCAGCGGTATCTCAGGTAACTTTTCATCTGTGGGTTCTGACACACTGGCTAACATGATGACGTTCTGGGCTGAAGAGTACAAACGTATTTACCCTAACGTGAACATTCAGATTCAGGCAGCAGGTTCTTCTACTGCGCCACCGGCTTTGACAGAAGCGACAGCCAACTTCGGCCCAATGAGCCGTAAGATGAAGTCGAAAGAAATCGAAGCGTTTGAAAAGCGTTATGGTTATAAGCCGACTGAAGTACGTGTTGCTATCGATGCATTGGCCGTATTTGTACACAAAGATAACCCAATTCAGGGTCTGCGTATTGACCAGGTTGATGCTATCTTCTCATCAACACGTAAGTGTGGTGCGTCTGAGCAAGTTGAACGCTGGAGCGACTTAGGTCTGTCTGGTGACTGGGGTAGCAAAGACATTCAGTTGTATGGTCGTAACTCAGTATCAGGTACTTATGGTTACTTTAAGAAAAAAGCCCTGTGTAAAGGTGACTTCCGTAACAACGTAAACGAACAGCCAGGTTCAGCCTCAGTGGTTCAGTCAATCTCTTCATCAGTGAATGCGATTGGCTACTCAGGCATTGGTTATAAGACATCAGGTGTGCGCACAGTACCGCTGTCGAAGAAAGGCGACAACTTTGTTGATGCGACGCTGGACAATGTTGCAAAGGGTAAATACCCACTGTCTCGTTTCCTATACCTTTATGTAAATAAGCACCCGAACAAGCCGCTTTCTCCAATTGAAGCCGAGTTCCTGAAGATGGTGCTGTCAAAAGAAGGTCAGAAGATCGTAGAGAAAGATGGTTATGTACCACTTTCAAGCCAGCTTGCAAGCAAAGAGCTTAAGAAGCTAGGCCTGCTATAAGCATTGCACAGAAAGAAAAAACCGCTCTAGGAGCGGTTTTTTTATGTCTAATTTTTTTAATACAAGGTGCTATTACGCTGCTGCTGAGTGAGCTGCTCAGCCTGCGCCTTACATTGGTTAAACGACTCAATACATCCATCGCTACACACCTGCATGGCCATTGACTGAGGGTTCGCACGTTGCTCGCAGCTTTGTTCGCATTGATAGTTTTGTTGTGCGCACTGGTTCAGTTCGGGGGAATTGGTGTTACTACAGCCTGCCAGTAGCAAGGCGATAATCGATATCTGTGGTTTCATGAGACAGTCCTGCAAGAGAGTAATTTAAATTAGGATCCCACAGCGCTGTGCGCCGAGAACTCAGGGATCCTATACATTGTTATGCGTCGGTGAGGACCTGGATATTATCGATTAGTCTCACCTGGCCGAGATAAGCCGCAGCCAAAATGACAAACTCACCGTCTTCCAGTGTAGCAGGTTTTAGGCTCTGTCTTTGTGCGATAGAAAAGTAATCAGGTTGAAGTCCCGCGTCTTCGAGGACAGATTTGGCTGTCTGCTCCAGCTTTGCATAATCGCGTACGCCGACTTGCAGTTGCTGTGCGGTATCATTTAATACCTGATACAGCACCTTCGCGGTATCTTTTTCTTGTTCAGACAAATAGCCATTACGTGAACTCATTGCCAGCCCGGAAATTTCCCGCTGAGTCGGCACGCCAATAATTTCGATAGGCATCGATAAGTCGCGTACCATGGTTTTGATAACCTGGAGTTGCTGATAGTCTTTTTCACCAAAGCAGGCAAAGTCAGGTTGTACCAGGTTGAATAACTTGGTGACGACAGTAGCTACGCCCCTGAAGTGACCGCTGCGACTGCCACCGCAATAACCTTCGGATACACCGGGGACATCGACATAACTTTGTGTGTCGAGCCCGTTTGGATAGATAGCATCAACACTGGGGGTGAAGACAATGTCTGTATCCAGTTCCGCTAATCCTTGTTTATCCTGAGTCAGTGTCCGCGGGTACTTGTCCAGATCTTCGTTGGCACCAAATTGCATTGGATTGACAAAAATACTGACCACTACTTTGTCCGCCAGGGTTTTGGCTTTCTCAACCAGTGAAAAATGTCCCTGATGCAAATTGCCCATAGTGGGGACAAAGGCAATGCTTTGCCCTTGTTGTCGCCAGGCCTTGATTTGGCTGCGCAGAGATTTGATTTCTGTAATTGATTGCATTAGTTAAACTCGTGTTCCTGAGAGGGGAATGCTCCGCTTTTCACATCGGCGCAAAACTTTTCGACCGCTTCAGGCATGTTGCCCGTCTCGGCGAGGAAGTTTTTCGAAAACTTAGGAATATAGCCTGCAGAGATACCGACCAGGTCGTGCATAACCAGGATTTGACCATCGGTGTCTTTACCCGCTCCGATACCTATGACCGGAATACTCAGTGCTTCGCTGATGCGTTTGGCCAGTGAAGAAGGAATGCACTCCACAACCAGCAGCTGTGCACCGGCTTGCTCTAACGCAATCGCATCGGCAATCATTTTCTCCGCCTGTGCGTCTTCCCGGCCCTGAATTTTAAAGCCACCAAAGACATTTACGGACTGCGGTGTCAGGCCTAAATGACCACACACAGGGATGCCTTGCTGGGTGAGCAAACGAATAGAATCAAGCAGCCATTCACCGCCTTCCAATTTGACCATATTTGCGCCTGAACGCATTAATGTCGCTGCGTTTTCGCATGCTTGGGCCGGGTTAGCGTAGCTCATAAAGGGCATATCTGCGATCACAAATAGTGATTTGCTACCCGCGCGAACACAGCGAGTATGATAGGCGATATCAGCGGTGGTGACTGCCAGGGTATCTTCGCCGCCTTGCAGTACCATACCTAATGAATCGCCGACCAGGATAATGTCAACGCCGTTGTCGTAGAACAGCTTGGCAAAGCTGGCATCGTATGCGGTTAGTGCCGTGATTTTTGTTCCTTCACGTTTTTTCTTGGCCAATGTTGAAACAGTTACTTTAGCCATATTTCCCCCTTTGTGTTCAATTCGATGCTGAGCGCACTGCGGTGCTCAGGTCATGCTATGCAAGCGGTGCTGCAACAGGATACTGACTAATGGCAGTCAGCCCGTTACGTGGTAACCTGGTGGCGATGTCTGCCAGTACCTGGCCTGTGGGCAGAGTGAGTTCGGGTGCAATCTCCAGTAATGGAAAGACCACAAATTCACGTTCACATAACCCATAATGCGGCACGGTTAATCGTTGCGTGGTTATCTGGGCATCGTTGTATAACAGAATATCCAAGTCTAAGGTACGTGGACCCCAACGTTCGGCTTTGCGTACCCGGCCATGTTGCAGTTCAATCTGCTGCAGCAAATCGAGTACCTCAATGGCGGGTAGATCCGTGATAAGTTTGGCAACGGCGTTCACATAGTCGGGTTGGTCCTGCGGACCCATAGGTTTTGAGGCATAAAAGCTGGAGACCTGCGCGAGCGTCAGTACAGGCGATGTGTTCAGGGCATCCAGCGCATTACGTAGCTGTGCCTCAGGGGCGTTAAGATTCGCCCCCAGTCCAATATAAACGGTGTTCATGATTCAGGATTAGGTTTTCTGCGTGGTTTGTTTCTGGGACGGCGTCTGCGTCTTTCTGAGCCTCCTGAGCGTTGACCCAGAGCTTTCACCATCTCTTTTTGTCCGGAAACGTCCTGTTGTAGATAGTCGGTCCACCAGTTTGCCAGTTCTTGTTGCTCTGTCTCGCCACTTTCAACCCGTAACAGCAGGAAATCATAGCCCGCTTTGAATCTGGGTTGCAGGCTGAGACGATAGGCACGTTGGCCACCGCGTTTATCGAGGCGCTGTTGGATGTGCCAGATGTCTCGAGCACCCAATGTAAAACGTTTGGGCACGGCAATATGACGCGCGTTTTCGGCCAGAACCTGACTGATCGCCTGCATAAAGGCATCATACTCGTTCATACCTTCCGCTATCAGCGAGTTGCAACGATCGCGCAGTGGGAACCACAACAGGGCTGCATAAATAAAGGCCGGCGTGACCTTTTTATCTGCGTTGATGCGATCGTCCGTATTGGCAAACATTTTTTGAATAAAGGTAATTTCAAATTCACTGTCAGCGCTATCCAAAATGGCATCCACGGCCGGAAATAGCTGTTTAAACAGACCATATTTTCTCAGCATCAGGAAGTTAGCTTCGGCCTTGCCACCCAAAAAGAGTTTCAGGGTTTCTTCAAACAAGCGTGCTGGTGGAATGTTGCCAAGTAGCGGAGCCAGTTCAGCAATCGGCGCTTCCGTTGGGCCGGCAATGCTCATATCCAGCTTAGTGGCGAAACGCACCGCTCGAAGCATTCGAACCGGATCTTCGCGATAACGGGTTTCAGGGTCGCCGATGAGTTCTATTTTACGGTGCTCAATGGCCGCAATACCACCGGCAAAGTCTCGGATGCTGAAGTCGTTAATTGAATAATAAAGTGCATTAATTGAGAAGTCGCGGCGCTGTGCATCTTCTTCAATGGTGCCATACACATTATCGCGCAGTAGCTGGCCCTGGTCGCTCGACTGACTGGTCGGATCCGGATTGTCCTGTGCCTGATGGTGTCCGCGCATGGTGGCCACTTCGATGATTTCCCGGCCGAAAACGATGTGTGCAAGGCGAAAACGGCGGCCGATCAAACGACAATTACGAAATAGCTTTTTGACTTGTTCAGGTGTGGCGTTGGTTACCACGTCAAAATCTTTCGGCTCAATCCCTAACAAAATATCACGAATACAACCACCAACCAGGTAGGCGTCATAGCCGCCATCTTTAAGTCGGTACAGCACTTTGATTGCATTGGGGCTAAATTGTTTACGCGAGATTGCATGCTCACTGCGTGGTATCAACACAGGTGTAGCGCTGCATGTCACGGTTCCTACCGGATCTTTGCCTTTAACTATCTGGCGGCAAAGCTTAATAATTTTGGAAATAATAACGACTCTCCTAACGACCCTGAACAATCAATATTGCGTGCATTAATGCATACACACTCGCCATACGGCCATAGAACTTGTTTTAGTTTGTATAGTGTAGGCGAATTAACGAGGCCCGCTATCATATACTCAAATGGGGTCAAATTGAAGGAGCGGGCGTGGATTCATGATTAAAAATCCAACATGAGATTGAGTGCCAGGACCTGGGGGAAAGGTGGCTGCGGCCTCAGGCGGTTAACCGGGAAAAATCATAGTGTCCATTGCTTAACATGGAAACCTGGATCTCACGATGACGTGGTAAGGCCTGTAAGGTAAATTGCTGTTCGGCCCAGCACAGAATGGTCGGTACTGAGTCGTGTTGCAATTCGTCCGGAACAGGTAAGCCCAGAAAGCGTAGCGCGGCACACAAAGCAGGTTGTGGTTTGGTATTGTCGATCGCAGGGGCATGGTTTTGCTTGGACAGTTTAAAGCCGGGCTGTGCCACGGCAAGCGAGACATGAGCATAGTCTGGCGCGTCGCCAATAAGCTGTCTGAACAAGCTGATCTGGCGTGCGGTGGGCTCCAATAGATCGGCACCGCGCACAATGCGGGTAATTTGCTGGTCAATGTCATCGACGACCACGACTAACTGGTATGCAAACAGGTCATCACGGCGTTTTACGATATAGTCTTCTTCAGCCAACGCGCTGCTCAGATGCACTTCACCCTGAAGCAGATCGGTGAATGAATAAACGGGTTGAGTTTGAGTGAGTCTCAGTGCATTGCCTTCGGGTGTGAGTTGTCGCGCCCGACAATGGTTATCATAAATGCCACCGCGCTGCTTGAGCGCTTTGCGGGTGCAGCTGCAAGGGTAGATCAGATCTGCGGCACTAAGCTGCGCCAGTACATCCTGATATAAGTCGTGACGCTGGCTTTGATAAACCACTTCACCATCCCAATGCAGACCATAGGCGTCTAAAGTTCGGAGAATGTCATCGGCGGCACCCGCAACCACTCTGGGTGTGTCTATGTCTTCCATACGGACCAGCCACTGACCGTGATTGATTTTGGCATCGAGATAACTGGCGAGTGCGGCGATCAAAGAACCGAAATGGAGCGCACCGGAGGGAGAGGGAGCAAATCGACCTCGATAGCTCCCGGACAGATAGTCGCTATTAAACTGGGGTAGCATAGCTAAGACAAACGTGTGTTAGCCCCGGCCTTGTTGTTTTTCTTTTATTTCAGCGATTGATTTGCAGTCTACACATAGGTCCGCTGTTGGGCGGGCCTCAAGGCGGCGAATACCAATTTCAATGCCACATGAGTCACAATAACCGAAATCGTCGTCTTCGATTAGTTGTAGTGTTTTTTCAATTTTCTTGATCAGCTTACGCTCACGGTCGCGGGTACGCAGTTCCAAAGAAAACTCTTCTTCTTGTGCTGCACGATCGACTGGATCCGGGAAGTTTGCCGCTTCATCTTGCATGTGGCTCTTAGTGCGGTCAACTTCGTTACGAAGATCGCTACGCCACGCTTCCAGTAATTTTTTGAAATGCGCACGTTGTGCGTCATTCATATATTCTTCACCCGGCTTTTCCTGATAAGGTTCTAAACCGGCTTGAGCCAACAACCCTAGTTTTTTCTGGTCTGGCATAGCATTCTCCTAAATCCTTAATAAACAACCCCAGCTAACGCCGGCGGCTATAGATAGCAAAATCTTTACCCCTTGGCAAACACTTTTTGCTTGTTAGACCACTCCCGGTTTGAAGGTATGATCGGAATCACAAAGTCGCGACGGACGGGGGTCTCACTGACATTTGCAGCTATATGGAGGCAAATTTTCTACTTTCAAGCTTAATACTCATTATACTGCACTATTTATGCCGTAAGATCACTGTTGTATAGCGTGCCAGCTTAGTGCGCCGCAAAAGGAAGCGCTTCGGTGAGTATGATTTCCTCGGTTGATACTTTGGCCCGGTAGGCATAGATCTCGACCCCGTGTGCCAGCGCTTCCTCAATCAGTGTGGCGTATTTGCAGTCGATATGAGCGGCTGGTTTAACCTGCTTGATACCGTTGTGCATGACGACAAACAGTAGCACAGCACGCATCCCTTGTTGGCGAGTCTGGATAAGTTCGCGCAGATGCTTTTGGCCTCGTGTGGTCTGGGCATCCGGAAAATAGCCTTGCCCCTGTTCGAGTAGGGTGACAGATTTCACTTCTATGTAGCAGTCTGGTTTGTCCTGGTCCTGAAGTAAGATGTCGATGCGGCTATTCTCTGTGCCGTATTTCACTTCACTGCGTTGTATTTGGTAGCCACTCAGCTCGGGAATGCGGTCCTGTTCAAGCGCTTCTATGGCAACCTTATTGGCCACCGCCGTATTCACGCAGATCAGGTCGCCATCTTGATTTTCTGTCAGTTCCAGCGAGTGAGGATATTTACGTTTCGGATTGTCACTGGTTGAGTAGTAGGCACCAAAGCCAGGGTCAGCACACCCTGTCATTTTACCTGTGTTGGCGCAATGGACGGTGAACTCTTCTTGTGTATCGCTGCGTAAGTCAACCAAAAAGCGTTTATAGCGTTTTAGCAAGGTGGCTTTTGCCAGTGGGGCGTGAAACTTCATAGATTAATCGCATTCATTTGGGGCATTTTGCCCGCTAGTGTACACTGCAAGTAACTAATAAGCGCAAGAGTGAAATCATATATGGCTGACAAATTTATTGTTCGACTGACGGATCAGGCCCCGGCTGCACATTGGGGTGGCAATGCGACTTTATCGTACGATCAGGAGGGTGCGCTGGTGCACCTGAGCGAACACGAGACACTGAAGACCATTCAAAAAGCGGGCCGCAGCGTGGCACAGCAAGGGGTCCTGGCCGTTGAGTTACACGGTGATGCCTGGTGCACTGAATCTCAGTGGGCATTTTATCAGGGGTTTGTAAGCCCGAAGCAACTGGATGGTGTTACCTTCTGTGATAATGCACAGTCTGACCTCAGTGAACTACAGGCACTGAAAACGGCTGCAACCTGGACCCGTCAGATGATCAATGGTACGGCTGAAGACATTTATCCGGAAAGCCTGGCAGGTAAAGCGGCTGAGTTTATTCAGTCACTGGCCCCCGAGCATGTCAGCTACCAAATCATTAAAGGGAACGCTCTGCTTGAACATCAATGGATCGGGATCCATGAAGTGGGCCGGGGCAGTGAACGTCCTCCGGTATTACTGGAGCTGGACTTTAACCCAACAGGCGATGAAGACGCCCCGGTTGCGGCAGCGTTGGTGGGTAAAGGTATCACCTTTGATTCAGGCGGTTATTCAATTAAGCCAAGCGAAGGCATGCTTACCATGAAATGTGACATGGGCGGCGCAGCGACAGTGACAGCTGGCCTGGCTATTGCTATCCAGCGTGGCATAGACAAGCGTATTAAGCTGTTTTTATGCTGTGCGGAAAACTTAATTTCAGGTCATGCTTATAAGCTGGGAGATATCCTGACTTATAAAAATGGTACCACAGTTGAAATTGTCAACACGGATGCGGAAGGTCGTCTGGTACTGGCTGACGGTCTGATGGCCGCGGGTGAAACCGGAGCGCCATTGATTATTGACGCAGCGACTCTGACGGGCGCAGCCCTGGTTGCGGTTGGTCAGGAGTACAATGCTCTGTTTGGCCTGGACAAAGAATTAGTGGGCGAAGTACAACAGTTTGCGCACGAAGAGTTTGAGGCGGCCTGGCCGTTACCACTGGAAAAATGGCACCAGAACAACTGCCCGTCGGCGTACGCTGACACAGCGAACAGCCGCGCACAAAAAGGTGGTGGCTTCGGTGGTGCATCTAATGCAGCGGGCTTCTTGTCTCGCTTTGTGCCCAATGAAGGCCAGGGCTGGGTGCACATCGACTTGGCAGCCTCGTTCCAGAACACAGCAGGCTCGCAATGGGCATCGGGCGCAACAACGTTAGGTATGCGTACGGTAGCACGTACCCTGCAAGCTAAGGCCTGATAGGTCTGAAATGCAAAGAAAAAGCCCCCATCGGGGCTTTTTTTATGACAGTAAGGCGGCGGCCAAACGGACAAAGTCCGATGAGGTCAGAATACCTAACAATTTGCCATTGTCGTCTGTGACCGGCATGCAGCCATGACGGTTATCAACAAAAAACCGCACCACCTCCTGTAAGCTCTGCTGTGGCTGGACACTGGCAAAGTCGGTGGCCATCACTTCAGCAACTTGTTGTTGTTTTTCTTTACGTTCCAGTGCATTGGTGCCGTAGGTGGCAATGATCCCCATCACTTTAGCAATCATGATCTTTTGTGTCAGCATACCAACCAGCATGCCATTGTCGTCTATGACCGGGATATGACGAATGTTCTTTTCACGCATCAGGTTGTGGGCATCATTGAGGGTGTTGGTTTCACTAACCGCCAGCGGATCTGGCGTCATTAAATCGGCAACTGTGGTTAACATAGTACTTCCTTAAGCGAGCATGCTGTTTGAGTTAAGTCTAGCCGACACCGGGCATCAGTGAATGGTCCCAGATCAAATTTTTCTGCCAATTCGCCTCATTAAGGCGTGTCTATCCCGCTGAGGAAAGTCCGTCTCCGGTTATCTTTGCAGTGCTTACCTTTGTACAAGCGTGACGAGAGTTTGCGAGTTTGTCTCCAGGGCGAATCTCAGAATAGCGCGTTTTGAAACGCGCTCAATGGCAGGTTTAAGCGCTGAGATGGGTGATGTATTTATGCCGACTGGCCTTATTCTGAGGTGAGCGGACTACGTTTTACCGCAGCCAGCTGGATGTACTTTTGTTCAACCAGGTGTGACAAAGGAACCAGTTCGAAGCCCTCGTTTGCCAATTCGCCCAGTGCCTCATTAAGAAAGACCCGGGTTTGCGGATAGGGGTGTGCAATCCCGATGGCGTAGCCTTGCTGGCGGGCGAGTGATTTAAGTTCTTCAAACTGTCGACGCAGCGCATCGGGTTGTGTCTGGTTATCTAAAAAGACATGGCGGGCGACATTGGCAACACCATACAAGTTGGCCACATTCTGGGCCTGACTCAGTTCTGTGGTGCGGCTGTCAAGAAAGTACAGCCCGCGTTTTTTTAGTAGCTCCATCGTCCACTTCATTGGTTCGACAGATTGGGTGAGTGCTGAGCCCATATGATTGTTGACGCCTTTGACCTGAGGCAAGGTTGCCAGCGCATGACCTAGCGTAGTTTGCAGCTGCCATTTGCGCATGTCCAGCGTCAGGCCACCAGGTCCAAGGGCTTTGTCTTCAAGCGCCTGCATCGGAATGTGCAACAGCAACTCGCGACGCTTATGACTGGCCTGATAGGCAAAGCGCTGTGAAAACGGGGTGTGTGGTAAAATGGCGTAGCTCAGTTGGCCAGGCAGATCCAGCAGTTCTAAGTCACGTTCATGATATCCAATGTCGTCGATGACGATGGCAATCTGGTTGCCATAGCTTGGTGCCGCGCAGAGAATAAGCACCAAAAAGCTTGTTATAAGTAAGCGCACTATCCTGAATTATTGTTGTAAATTATGGTCTTGTAATAGCTGTTCCGCTTCTTGCCAATGTTTATCTAGGTTGGCAACAAAGGTCAGTCTGACCTTTTTTTCACCAGCCATTATAGCGTCTTTGTCCAGTTCTAAAAGTACTTGTTTACTAAAAATCACATCCGGCTGGATCCCGGTTCCTTCTATGGACTGGCCTGAGGGCGTGAAATAGCGAGCCGTGGTCAGTTTCAGTGCGGTGGTGCCATTGCCTATGGGGATCAAAGACTGAACGGACCCTTTGCCATACGAGCGGTTACCCAAGATCAACGCCCGGCTATTATCTTGTAGTGCGCCAGCCAGTATTTCCGCTGCTGAAGCGGACTGCTCATTGATCAGCACTAACATCGGGGCACCATTGAGTATATCGCCCTGGGCTGCAAAAAAGCGTTGGTTGGCATCATAAAAGCGTCCCCGGGTGCTGACGATGGTGCCGCTTTGCAAAAACAAATCTGAGATCGCCACTGCACTATTGAGTGTGCCGCCGGGGTTATCTCTCAAGTCGATGATCAGGCCCTTGAGTGGTTCTCCCAGGTGGCTATTGAGCATGCTGATATGACGAGCAATGTCGTGATAGCTGTGATTATTAAAGCTGCTTAGCAACACATAACCGATGCCGCCGGGTAACAGCTGGCTGGAGACACTGCGCAGGGTGATCTCCTGACGTCTGAGTGCCAGTGTGACTTCAGTATTGGCGCGCTCTACAGTGAGCTGTATGGTTGAAAACTGGGCTTCTCGCAGTAGTTTAGAGACCTCCGCAATGGATTTGCGTTTCACATCGTGGGTGTTGATGGCCAATAATTTGTCACCGCCCTCAATGCCTGCGGCCTCTGCCGGAGAGCCAGGTAGCGTATCGACAATAACGACGCCATCCTCGACTTCTTCTACCTCAATACCCAGTCCGGTGTAGCGGCCATTGGCTGCGCTGAATAAGGCTTCGAGTTCGTGCTCGTCAAGGAACTTAGAATAGTCATCAAGTTGGGTGAGTAATTCACCAAAGTTGTCTTTTTTTACATGGCTAAGCGGCAGATCTTCCACATAATAGGTGTGGATATGGTAGAGAATTTCGTCGATTTGCTCGCTGGATAGCTGTTTGGCACTAAGCGGTAAACACAGCAAACCGAGCATCAGGCCGAGTGCAAACAGCCAATGCCTGGGGCGGTTTTTATCAGGTTGAACACATGGAGTCATCATATGCTGCTCCTCACTGGGGGGCAGCATCGGTTAGTCAGTTAACTGGATCTGCACCATTTTACTGGATCAACAGCGCTTCCCTTATGCCGTATTTCGAAGTATAGACCAGGATCGGTTTGTCCGCCGCTTTGCCCAACCAGGGCGATGGGCTCGCCTGGCATAACCTGATCGCCAACGTCTTTAAGCAGGGTCTGGGCATGACCGTACAGGCTCATAAAGCCTTCCCCATGATCCAATACGATGACCCAGCCAAATCCGTTCAACCAATCGGCATAGACCACCTGACCCGGTGCAACACTATTAACCGGTGTGCCATTGCTGCCGCGGATCACGACGCCTTTCCAGTTCATACCAACATGTTTACGCTGACCAAACCTGTGTTTCAGACGGCCATCGAGAGGCCAAGCAAGCTTGCCCTTTAACCTTTGTAATCCTTGCAGTTGCGCCACATATTGTTCGGGGCTACTGGCCTGCTCTGAGGCTAAGGTTTCGAGGGTGGAAATTAAGGTTTGCTCGTTTTCTTCAAGGTAAGCGATGGCCGCTTTTGCCTGACTGAGCTTATCATTGAGTTTGGCCAGGTGGGTTTTGCGGGCGTTTTGCGCCAACATTAATTCGTCCCGACGGGCGGTTTGCTGCTCCTGTAATGCAAGCAGCTGTTTCTTTTTACGCTCCAGTTGGGCTCGGTTTTCTGCCAGTTTGGCAAACACCGATTTGAGGGCTTCGAGCTGTGCGATACGCGCCTGGTTAAAGTAATCGTAGTAACTAATAGTGCGCTCTAATGCTGCGGCATGTTGCTGGTTCAACAGCATTTTTGAGTAATCGTGACTGCCTGTGACATAGGCACTTTTGAGTTGTGCGGCGAGCAGCCGTTGTAAGCGCTTTTTTTGCAGCTCAAGCTGCTCAGCTTCGCGTTTTAGCGTGTATTGCTGTTGTTTGTTTTCGCTGATCCCTTGTTCGGTGAATGCCAGTGCCTTGGCACTTTTGGCTATCTCCAGTTCAAAGGATTGCAGGGTGCTTTTGAGTGCACTAAAGCTGGCTTGTTGTTGTTGATAGGCGGCCTGACTCTTTTTGAGCTCAGCCTGCACCGCAGCCAGATCGGCTTTGGTGCGGGTTTCATTTGCCTGCCCAAGTAAAGGCAGCAAACAGACCGAGATTACAGCAAGCGTATGGCGCATAAATTACTTCAGCAGCATGACGGGAGAACCAGTCATTTCCTCTGGTTGTGCCATACCCAGCAGGTGTAACATAGTCGGTGCGACATCGCTGAGGGTTTTACCGGTTTGTGGCTGTGCATCGCGGCCGATATAGATGAAAGGTACAGGCTCGCTGGTATGTGCCGTGTGGGCCTGGCCCGTTTTACTGTTGACCATTTGCTCGGCATTACCGTGATCGGCTGTGATCAGTGCTTCACCACCAACTTCTTCTAAAGCTGCAACAACGCGGCCAATACACGCATCGACGGCTTCACAGGCTTTCACGGCAGCATCAAATACGCCGGAGTGACCGACCATGTCACCATTTGGATAGTTACAGATGATCACGTCGTGTTCGCCACTGTGAATGGCGTCAATAAGTGTGTCGGTCAGTAAGGCCGAGTTCATCTCAGGCTGCAAATCATAAGTAGCAACTTGCGGTGATGGGATCAGCTCGCGCTTTTCGCCTTCAAAGAGGTCTTCACGACCACCACTGAAGAAGAAAGTCACATGGGCATATTTTTCAGTTTCAGAAATGCGCAGCTGCGTTTTATTGTGCTTGGCTAACCATTCGCCTAATACATTGGTGAGCTTCTCCGGCGCAAAGGCGATAGGGGCATGAATGTCGGCAGCATACTCTGTCATCATCACAAAACCACTCAGCACTGGCGCTTTTTGTTTGTTGAAGCCATCAAAATCTACATCCACAAAAGCCCGGCTCATTTGGCGAGCGCGGTCAGCACGGAAATTGAGGAAGATCAGCGTATCGCCATCGTTGATGGCGGCTGCTTCCTGGCCCTCTGCGGCAATCACAGTGGCGTTAACGAATTCGTCGTTTTCATCGCGCTCATAAGCGGCGTTCAAGGCACTGACACCATCGGCAAAACGGTGCTCAGCCTGGCCACAGACCATCAGGTTATATGCGGCTTCAACACGCTCCCAGCGGTTATCGCGGTCCATGGCATAGTAACGACCTACAATTGACGCCAGACGACCACAGCCCAGCTTGGTGAAGAGCGCTTCAATACGCTCAATAGAAGCCTGTGCACTGCGAGGAGGGGTATCACGACCGTCCAAAAAGGCGTGGAAGTAAACCGCTTTGGCACCGCGCTTGGCTGCCAGCTCGATGGCAGCAACAATGTGATCTTCGTGACTGTGTACACCGCCTGGGCTCAGTAGTCCCATCAGGTGGACCGCCTTACCGGCAGCAACTGCTTTGTCGATGTTGTCAACCAGTGCGGGATTATGCTCAAACTCGCCATCATCAATGGCTTTAGTAATACGGGTAAAGTCCTGATAGACGATACGACCGGCACCGAGGTTGACGTGGCCCACTTCTGAGTTACCCATCTGACCATCTGGTAATCCCACATCCAGGCCTGAACCAGAGATCAGCGTACGCGGACGTGTTTGCCATAGTTCATCTAATACCGGCGTGTTGGCTGCCAAAATAGCATTGCTCTCAGCATCTTCGCGGTATCCCCAGCCATCTAGGATCATTAATACCAGAGGTTTTTTCTTCACAGTCATTTGGGCTCCTGAAACGTGCACGAAATCTGGCCATAGGATACCCTGTTTTATATGAATATTCAGCCCTCTGGGCGTGATTTATCCTCAACCACTTTAAAATTCACATGAGCCATTGGCTAGGGGGGGCACTCTGCTTTGCTAAGTGCTGTAGGGGGATTGAGCTGTGCCAGTGGAATGAGCGATTACGTCACAGATGTTTGTACCAGCGCCCGTAAGAAAGTATACTCGCGAGCAATTTCATTTTCCCGGTTGGATAAGAACAATATGGAACAATACATCGAGTTTTTAGGCAGAAACCCCATTCTCAGCATCATCTGGCTGGTTTTAGCAGCTATGTTGGTCTCTAGCTGGTTGAAAGGCATGTTTTCTAAAATCCGTCAGATCAATCCACAACAGCTCACTATCCTGGTGAACCGTCAGGAAGGTCAGGTGTTTGACATGCGTGCAGTGAAGGAGTTTAACGGTTCGCGCATCGCGGGCAGTGAGCACATGAATGTGGAAAAAGCCAAACAAAATGATTTCGCAGGACTTGAAAAGTTCAAAACTAAGCCCATTATACTGGTGTGTAACACCGGCATGACCGCCTCTGGCATTGCCAGCAATATGTACAAAGCGGGCTTTGAGCAAGTATACGTTTTGTCGGGTGGTTTTGGTGCCTGGCAAACAGCCGGTCTGCCAACCGCCTCGGGTAAATAGGAGTAAATATGAGCCAAGTTGTTATTTATACAAAGGATTATTGTCCTTACTGTCATCGCGCTAAGGCGTTGCTGGATAGTAAAGGTGTCACATATACCGAGTACGATATCGGCGCGCAACCCGAGCTGCGTGAAGAGATGATCAGTAAAGCAAATGGCGGTCATACTGTGCCGCAGATTTTCATCAAAGAGCAGCACATTGGTGGTTGTGACGACATGATGGCACTCGAAGCACAAGGTAAGCTGGACGCATTACTGAAATAATTTTTGGCATCCCGGGTACCACCCGTGATGCTGCCCCACATTAAATAAAGACGAATAATTAGGAAGAACAATGACAGAGCAAAACAACGCAGCTGCTGCAGAAGAACAACAAGGTCCACAATTTAACATTCAGCGCATCTATACCAAAGACGTGTCTTTCGAAACGCCTAACTCTCCGGCTATCTTCCAGAAAGAGTGGACACCTGAAGTAAAACTGGACATGGACACGCGTTCTGCCAAGCTGGACGAAGGTGTATATGAAGTTGTTCTGGCACTGACTGTGACTGCGTCATTGGGCGAAGAAACCGCATTCCTATGTGAAATCCAGCAAGCAGGTATCTTCTCTATCGGTGAACTGGAAGAGCTACAAATGGCACATATGCTTGGTGCATTCTGCCCGAACATCCTGTTCCCATATGCACGTGAAGCGGTATCTGGCCTGGTTAACCGTGGTACTTTCCCACAATTGAACCTGGCACCAGTTAACTTTGACGCGCTATTTGCTCAGTACATGCAGCAACGTGCCGCGCAAGAGCAAGCTGCTGACGCATAAGTGATGAATACAGCACATTCAGCTGTGACCGTATTAGGGGCGGGGTCGTATGGCACCGCCCTTGCTATTTGTTTTGCCCGCAACGGTCACCAGGTTACTCTTTGGGGACGTGACAGCACTGCCATCGCGCAGTTAGCCAGCTCGCGTCAGAATGCCCGTTATCTGCCAGACATTGATTTCCCAGCTTCATTGCAGCTGGAAGCTTCACTGACCAAGGCCGTTCAGGCCAGTCAGCTGGTCCTGGTGGTGGTGCCCAGTCATGCGTTCGCGCAAACTCTGGAGGCAATTAAGCCACACTTGTTACCTGGAACCAAGGTCGCCTGGGCAACAAAAGGGCTGGAGCCAGATACCGGTCGGTTGTTGCAGGATGTTGCGCTGGACGTACTCGGTGAGCAGGTTCCGCTGGCTGTTTTGTCCGGGCCAACCTTTGCAAAAGAAATGGCGGCCGGGTTACCCACCGCGATTTCAGTGTCATCTCGTTGTGAAGCATTCAGAGGTGAACTGGCTAAGCTGCTGCATTGTGGTCGCTCATTCCGGGTGTACAGCAATGATGACTTTATCGGTATCCAGTTAGGTGGTGCAGTGAAAAACGTCATCGCCATTGGTGCGGGCATGTCAGATGGTTTTGGCTTTGGTGCCAATGCCAGAACAGCCTTGATCACCCGTGGCCTGGCGGAGCTCTGCCGGCTGGGGTTATCGCTGGGTGCTCGGTCTGAAACCTTTATGGGAATGGCGGGACTGGGCGATCTGATCCTGACTTGTACTGACAACCAATCCCGTAACCGACGCTTTGGTCTGGCGCTGGGTCAGGGTAAAAACGTTGAAGAAGCCATGCAGAGCATTGGCCAGGTGGTTGAAGGATATCGCAACACCAAAGAAGTATACTTGCTGGCAAAGCGTACCGGCATTGAAATGCCTATCACGGAGCAGATCTATCAGGTGCTGTATCAACAAAAAGACGTCAAAGAAGCGGCCATGGCACTGCTTGGCAGAGAGCAAAAGTCCGAATAATCTGATGTCTGAAAATAAAAAAACCGAGCCAGTGTGCTCGGTTTTTTATTGGTTCCAAATTATACCAATTTGCTTAATTAAGTGTTTTATTTTGAGGCGAGAAAATAGGGGCATCCTGTTCCCATATGCACGTGAAGCGGTATCTGGCCTGGTTAACCGTGGTACTTTCCCACAATTGAACCTGGCACCAGTTAACTTTGACGCGCTATTTGCTCAGTACATGCAGCAACGTGCCGCGCAAGAGCAAGCTGCTGACGCATAAGTGATGAATACAGCACATTCAGCTGTGACCGTATTAGGGGCGGGGTCGTATGGCACCGCCCTTGCTATTTGTTTTGCCCGCAACGGTCACCAGGTTACTCTTTGGGGACGTGACAGCACTGCCATCGCGCAGTTAGCCAGCTCGCGTCAGAATGCCCGTTATCTGCCAGACATTGATTTCCCAGCTTCATTGCAGCTGGAAGCTTCACTGACCAAGGCCGTTCAGGCCAGTCAGCTGGTCCTGGTGGTGGTGCCCAGTCATGCGTTCGCGCAAACTCTGGAGGCAATTAAGCCACACTTGTTACCTGGAACCAAGGTCGCCTGGGCAACAAAAGGGCTGGAGCCAGATACCGGTCGGTTGTTGCAGGATGTTGCGCTGGACGTACTCGGTGAGCAGGTTCCGCTGGCTGTTTTGTCCGGGCCAACCTTTGCAAAAGAAATGGCGGCCGGGTTACCCACCGCGATTTCAGTGTCATCTCGTTGTGAAGCATTCAGAGGTGAACTGGCTAAGCTGCTGCATTGTGGTCGCTCATTCCGGGTGTACAGCAATGATGACTTTATCGGTATCCAGTTAGGTGGTGCAGTGAAAAACGTCATCGCCATTGGTGCGGGCATGTCAGATGGTTTTGGCTTTGGTGCCAATGCCAGAACAGCCTTGATCACCCGTGGCCTGGCGGAGCTCTGCCGGCTGGGGTTATCGCTGGGTGCTCGGTCTGAAACCTTTATGGGAATGGCGGGACTGGGCGATCTGATCCTGACTTGTACTGACAACCAATCCCGTAACCGACGCTTTGGTCTGGCGCTGGGTCAGGGTAAAAACGTTGAAGAAGCCATGCAGAGCATTGGCCAGGTGGTTGAAGGATATCGCAACACCAAAGAAGTATACTTGCTGGCAAAGCGTACCGGCATTGAAATGCCTATCACGGAGCAGATCTATCAGGTGCTGTATCAACAAAAAGACGTCAAAGAAGCGGCCATGGCACTGCTTGGCAGAGAGCAAAAGTCCGAATAATCTGATGTCTGAAAATAAAAAAACCGAGCCAGTGTGCTCGGTTTTTTATTGGTTCCAAATTATACCAATTTGCTTAATTAAGTGTTTTATTTTGAGGCGAGAAAATAGGGGCGATAACCAGACAAAAATTTGTGAACCTATGTCTAAGGTATAAGGTTCTAAATGAGAAATTTTTAACGCCGTTAGCGTCCTATTTGCTCCTTCAAATAGAACAGGTATTAAGTGAAATTGGTACTATTAAGCGATCTGCTTTTCCGCCAGCGTCAGCTCCATGGTGGCCTTGAGCAGGCGATACAGGTTGATAGACGCATCGATCTCTTCTTTGCGGTTCGTCAGGCTTTCTATGTTCAGTCCCAGCGGAACATCCAGGTGAGCACAACTACGCAGAATTGAATCCAAATTCTCACGACAAATGCGGATTGATTCACTCAGGGTATTATCTGCATCCAGCATGCGCCATTTGGTTGCTTCAGGCACCGAAATGCCCAGCCATTCCATAAATTGCAAGGTTTTCTCACCGCCGCACGGGGTGAAAGTCAGGATCAGCCGCTTAGGTGCAATGCCTTGCTGTTTGCAGGTGCGCGCATAGCTGGTGATCAAGTCTATGGTGGCTTGTGCATCATAAACGGCCTGAGAAATAAAGAACTCGCAGCCCTGGGTGGTTTTTTCAATCAGTCGCTCGTGCTCATTGCGCTTTGATGCATGGCGCTCCGCAATGGTAACCCCACCGAGGAAAAAGTTTTCTTCGTGCTGGGCCAGCGCCTGATACGCTTCTGGCAGTGGTAAATTGATTTTACCTTGCGAAGACGGCGAGCCAACCAGTACTAAGTTATTCAGACCAAACTCTTGTTTAGCGGTGCTGAGCCACTGGTTAAATTCAGCGCTGTCACGTTGCGCCACACTTTTATAGGTGATGACGTCCAGCTTTGACAAAGACTTGACCAGGCGGCTGTATTCACAGGGGTCAACCGTTTCTTTAAACGGAAAAGGACGAGGCACATTGGTGCGACTGCTTTCGTCCTGAATGTCGTAAATGATGACACCGTCGTATTCAATTTCGTGCAGACGGTCGAGCAGCTTAGTGGCAATACGCTCAACTTTGTCTTGCTCCGTACCGGATTTGGGCGGAGTCGTACCAATCAAATATACCCCTTGGTTCGGGTCTAAGATTTTCTCTTGTAGTGATAACGCCATGATCTTGGCTCCGGCAAAAATTCAGTTTCTGGGATCTAATATAGCAGCCATTTAGACGTCTAGATAGATTTTTTTCTTGAAACAAATTCAATATCCATGAAATTCTTTCATATGATTTTGCACCTTTGGAGCAAGCCGTTGTTTTGCCGATAGCTTTATCTGGGTCAATCCAGTTCATATTTTTTTACATAAAATGAGCGCGTAAAGATGAATTCAAACGGGATTGCGGCATAATTGGGAACGATGCGCCTCACTCGAGCGAGGCCAAAAATAATAATCACTACAGATTTAAGGGAAGCATATGAAATTTAAACTACTGGCGACCAGCCTGGCGGTGTCACTGGCACTGGCCGGGTGCGTAACCTCTCAGCAATCGACTGAGCAGACGCCAGGCCAAGTTCAGGCCCAGGCAAGTAACAAGGTGTTTGCGCAGGACTATGTCCTGGAAGAACTGGATAATGGCCTGCGTGTCATGGTGGTGAAAACCGATTATCCAGATGTCGTTTCACTACAGATCCCCGTGTCTGTCGGTTCGCGCAACGAAGTTGAACCGGGTCGCACCGGATTTGCGCACTTTTTTGAGCACATGATGTTTAAGGGCTCAGAGAAATTCCCTCAAGATGTGTATGCCGACATTCTGAAAAACTCAGGTGTAGATAACCGTGCTTACACTACCAATGATTATACTAACTACCATCTGAACTTCTCTAAAGAGCACCTGGACAAGGTTTTAGAGATCAAAGCGGATATCTTTCAGAACCTGAGCTACAGCGAGTCTCAGTTCCGCACCGAAGCCTTAACGGTAAAGGGCGAATACCTAAAGAACAACGCCAGCCCTATCCGTAAGCTGTTAAGTGCGGTGCGTAAAGAAGCGTTTGATAAACATACCTATAAGCACACCACGATGGGCTTCTTCGAAGATATCGAAGCCATGCCCGATCAGATGGCGTATGGACAGGTCTTCTTTGAACGATTTTATAAGCCGGAATATGTCTCGATTGTGATTGTCGGCGACGTGGATCCACAGGAAACCATGAAGATGGTTAAAAAACACTGGGGTGGCTGGCAGCGCGGCAATTACGTTGCTGATATTCCGGTTGAGCCAAAGCAGCAGCAAGCCAGATACGTACATGAGCACTATGACGGTTTGCCGGGTCATTGGCTCTTGGTCTCATACAAAGGCACAGCGTGGGAGCCGCAGAAAAAAGATCGCGCGGCACTGGATTTGATCTCACAACTGTATTTCTCTGAAAACTCAGAGCTGTATCAAGAGCTGGTAGTCGATAAGCAAATTGCCAGTCAGATGTTTACCTACAATGCCGAGACCAAAGATCCGGGTCTGCTGCATGTCTTTGTGAAGGTGAATGAAGAAAGTGACCTGGCCGTCGTGCGTGATGCCATTAACCGTACATATGCGACTGCGCGCACTGAGCTGGTCGACAGCGACAAACTCGCAGCACTTAAATCTAACCTTAAATACAACTTTGCGAACGGGCTGGACTCATCACAGGCGATTGCCAGCATGCTGGCGGAGTACATGCATTTTGAGCGCGATCCGGAAGTGATTAACACGCTGTATGCGACCAGTGATTCTGTGAGCGCCGAAGACATTCGTGATGTTGCTAACCGTTATTTTGTCGACAGCGGTCGTACCACAGTGACCATGTCTGATCTGACCGAAGTGGCGGGTTTCGACAAAGAAGTTGAGCTGGATAACCTGGTTGCCCAACTCAGCCAGCCAAAACAACAATATTTCTCAGTACTGGACAACACCAATGCATCACCGCTGGTGGATGTAAACTTGTTGTTCTACACCGGCGCGGCGGCCGATCCGAAAGGGAAAAAAGGCGTCGCAGCACTGACCGCAGCCATGATTGCTAATGGCGGCTCGCAGAGCAAGTCGTATAAAGAAATTCAAAAAGCACTCTATCCGATTGCGGGAAGTTTCGACTATCAGATCGACAAAGAAATGCTTTCTTTACGCGGCCGGGTGCACAAAGACAATGCGGCACAGTGGTATGCGTTAGTCAGTGAGCAGTTACTCAACCCGGGTTTCCGTGAAGATGATTTCAAACGTCTGAAAAAAGAGATGATTGACAACATCAAGGCGGGCCTCAAGGCATCTAACGATGAAGAACTGGGTAAAGAAGTGCTTTACCACAAGCTATATCAGGGTCACCCGTATGAGAGCTACAACCTGGGCGATTTATCGGATCTGGAAGCACTGACACTGGATGATGTAAAAGCCTTCTATCGCAGCGAGTTTACGCAGGCTAAACTAAATGTCGGTATCACAGGTGCGCTCGATGATAAGCTTAAAGCGCGTATGCTAAGTGACCTGGCTCAACTGCCTAAAGGTGAGGCGTCTCGCCTGACTATTCCGGATGCACCGGCACTGACTGGCCGTCACGCGACCATCATTGAAAAGAGCGCTAAATCAACAGCGGTCTCCTTTGGCTTCCCCATTGATACCATCCGCAGCAGCAAAGACTGGACTGCACTGTGGTTAGTACGTTCTTACTTTGGTGAGCACCGTAACTCGAATGCCTATCTGTTCCAGCGTATTCGTCAGGTGCGAGGCATGAACTATGGTGATTATGCTTACATTGAATATTTCCCGCGTGGTATGTTCCAGACTAAACCGGATGCGAACCTGGGTCGCTCTGAGCAAATTTTCCAGGTGTGGCTGCGCCCGTTGCGTTCAAATAACGATGCGCATTTCGCCACGCGCGTCGCGCAATATGAGTTGGATAAACTGATCAATGACGGTATGACTGAGGGTGACTTCCAGGCAACGCGTAACTTCCTGAGCAACTTTGTGCCTCAGATGGTTGCCAGCCAGGACCGTCAGCTGGGTTATGCACTGGATAGCCAGTTCTATAACACCGATGAGTTTGTCAGTTATGTGCGCAACCAGTTGGCATCTTTGACCGTCGAAGACGTGAATCGGGTGATCCGTGAAAACCTGCAAAGTGACAATATTCACTATGTGTTTGTTACGGGCGATGCGGCGGATATGAAAGCGCGTTTGGCTAATCAGACAGAGTCGCCAATGCACTACAACGCCGAAAAACCGCAAACGCTTATAGATGAAGATAAGCACATTGCCAACTACAAGCTGGCTATCCCTGCTGCGAACATCGACGTGATGAACGCAGAAGCGGTATTTAAGTAACACCAGAGTGGAGTCCCATCGGGACTCCTTGCTTGCTCAGGCGGATCTGTGATCCGCCTGCCTTTCATCCATCCCCAATTCGCTGTTTCGGGTTATAATTAATAACAAATTGATGCAAGAAGCATTTGACTATCACTGCTAATTTACGCATTTGCAGGGTAAGATAGAAAAAGGCCTTGGAATAATTGAAATAGTGCAGTTTATGAGACACGAGATCTGGCAAAAGCTTCGTCAGGAAGCAACCGAATTAGTAGACCGCGAGCCGCTGCTCGCCAGCCATGTTTACTCAAGTATTTTAAATCATGATTGTCTGGGCGCAGCATTGAGCTTTATTGTTGCCAACAAGCTGGCAGACGCCGTGGTATCGGCATTTACTATTCGTGAATTGTTTGATCAGGCCTTTGTGGATTGTGATCGTATGTTGACTCATGTGGCGCATGATATAAAAGCCGTTAAAGATCGTGACCCGGCGGCCGATAGTTACCTTAACGTTATTTCAAACCTTAAGGGCTTCCATGCAATACAAGCACACCGACTCGCACATTGCTTATGGCGACAAGACAGAAAAGAGCTCGCCCGTTTTGTCCAAAGTCGTTCATCCGAAGTATTTGGTGTTGATATCCATCCTGCTTGTAAAGTCGGCCATGGCATTATGTTTGACCATGCGACTGGTATAGTCATAGGTGAAACAGCCGTTATAGAAAACAACGTCTCAATCTTGCAGTCGGTAACCTTAGGGGGAACCGGTAATGAGCAAGGCGACCGTCACCCTAAAATACGCGCAGGCGTATTGATAGGTGCTGGGGCAAAAGTACTGGGCAACATCGAAGTGGGCGAGGGGGCACGCATAGGTGCAGGCTCCGTGGTCCTTAAAGCAGTCGATCCACATACAACGGTGGTCGGTGTGCCTGCCAAGGTTGTGGGTAATCCGCCTTGTGCCTGCCCGGCCGAATCCATGGATCAGAACTTTCTTGATGAAGATTTGATTGCCCGTAACGAATCTCACACCAGCGCGATGCTCTAGCATCTGATCGACTTCAGGGCGGGGCAGATGGATAACCTAGGCCAGAAAGTGTGCTGGATGCTATTGGGGGCGGCGATTGCTGCACCGCTGACCTGGTGGGCTGCAACCCCTATCTCTGCTCCACTGACAGAATACGTGGAGCCCGATTCGCCCCGGATTCAACAGACATCTTCCTCTTTGCCAGATACGCTCTCTTACAGAGAATCCCCCGACAATGCGCAAGACAAGGCTGAACTCATTGCATTGCAGCAACAGGTTCAGCAGTTACAAGGGGAGCTGGCGCAGGCTCAGGCACGTGTCGACTCGGTGTCTGAGTCACCGACACAGCATCAGCAAACGGCATCGTCTAGCAACATCAATCGTCAACTGGCGGATATTTTTCGCACGGAAGCTCGTGACCCTGTGTGGGCCGGCGAACTTGAGTTACAGCTCGGTGATTTTCTTTATACCAGTGACTTAAGTACTTACTTCGCATACGCCAGCTACGGTTGTAAGCGCCATGTGTGTCAGTTAAGTTTTGTACCGCGCAGCCAGGACGTAGATGCCATGCAATGGCAGCGCCTTAACGACAGCCTCTTCAACAGCCCCTGGATAACACACTTTAAGGTCAGCTCGGCGCAGCAAACTGCGCAAGGGATGCAAGTGCATTTGAGCACAAAAAGCATCCGTCAATTGAACACAGAGTATTAATCGTTCTCTTTGTTGTCAGTGTGGGGGTGAAGCTTTAGCACTTGTGTCTGTACGCGACCATCATGCAACTCCGTCATCAGCACGTCACCAACGGCCACATCCTGGGTTGATTTGACGACTTGCTCACCTGATTTGGTAATGCTGTAGCCACGAGACAATACCGCCAATGGGCTGACGCTATCGAGTCTGGCTGCCAGTAAAGCGAGTTGTTGCTGGTGTTGCTGTTGCGATGTTTGCATCGCACGTGTGAGCTTGTCTTTCAATCCATCAAGGTGTTGGCTGGCATAACGCAGCTTTTGCTGTGGGTGGAATTGTTGTAAGCGGTGTTGTGCCAGTGAAACCCGGCTTTGTGCACGGTGCTGCTGGTGGCTAATTGCCCGGTGCAGGCGGCCACTCAATTCATCTACTTTTTGTGCCTGTTGCATTAGCTGCGTTTGCGGGTGTTGCAGCAACAGGCGCTGATGTGCATTGTGCAATTGCTGCGCTTGCTGAGCCAGGTAACGCTGCATGGCACCTTCAAGACGCTGTTTTTGTTGACGTAATTGAGCCAAAATCTCTGCCCCATCGGGGCTGACCAGTTCTGCAGCAGCGGAAGGGGTGGGGGCACGCAGATCGGCTACATAATCGCTGATGGTGGTGTCGATTTCATGGCCGACGGCACTGATCACCGGCAGCTGGCTGGCAAATACTGCTCTGGCCACAGTTTCTTCATTAAAGCACCAAAGATCTTCGAGCGAACCACCACCACGGCCGACGATCAACACATCCACTTCATTACGGCGATTGGCGAGGGCGATTTGTGCGGCAATTTGCAGGTGGGCCTCCTGACCCTGCACTTGAGTCGGATAGATCACCACTTCTAGCTGGGGGGCGCGACGTTTCAGAACTGACAAAATGTCTCTGACTGCGGCCCCGGTTGGTGAGGTCACGACACCCACCCGGTTTATACGTGCAGGCAATGGTTGCTTATGCTGGCTGCTGAACAAGCCTTCACCCGCCAGGCGTAGTTTGAGGGCATCGAACTGCTGCTTTAATAAGCCTTCGCCTGCCGGTGCCATGTGTTCAACGATGATCTGATAGTCACCGCGGGGTTCATACACGGATACGCGAGCCTGGACCAATACCTGCTCACCGTTTTGTGGTCGGTAGCGGCAGTAGCGGTTGTTGCCGCGCCACATGGCGGCTTTTACCTGCGCTTTGTCATCTTTTAAAGAGAAGTACCAGTGCCCGGATGCCGGCGCAACAAAGTTAGAGATCTCGCCGGTCAGCTGTAAAGAAGCGAACCCCTGTTCCAGCAAACTGCGGATCTCACGATTCAGGCGTGAGACCGAATAAACTTTTTCTTGTTGTGGCAACGACATACTCAGCTCCATAAAAAATTCACGCACACTCTAACATATTTTTGCTAAATTTTATTTACTCGCATAAGGAACGCTGATAAAATGCGCACGCAATTCCTTATACTCAGTTTCACTTGAGAGATGCCGCACACATGCTAAGAATTGCAAAAGAAGCCCTTACCTTTGACGACGTACTTTTAGTACCAGCTCATTCGACTGTTCTACCACACACTGCGAACTTAAAAACACGCCTGACTCGTGGTATTGAACTTAATTTGCCATTAGTTTCTGCCTCTATGGACACAGTAACTGAAGCACGCCTTGCAATTGCTCTTGCACAGGAAGGTGGCATCGGATTCATCCATAAGAACATGACCATTGAAGAACAAGCGCGCAATGTACGTAAAGTAAAAGCGTACGAAGCGGGGATTGTTTCTTTCCCTGTGACTGTGACCGCGGACAAAACCATTGCTGATACACTGGCACTGGCTGAAGAAAACGGTTTTTCAGGTTTCCCTGTGGTGGGTGAGAACAACCTGCTGGAAGGCATTATCACCAGCCGTGACATGCGTTTCGAGACCAAACTAGATCAACCTGTTTCATCTGTGATGACACAAAAAGCGGATCTGGTAACGGTAAAAGAAGGCGCATCACGTGAAGAGATCCTGGGCCTGATGCACGAGCACCGCATTGAAAAAATCTTAGTCGTTGATGATGCTTTCAAACTGAAAGGTATGATCACGGTTAAGGATTACCAAAAAGCGCAAGAAAAGCCAAATGCCTGTAAAGACGAGCAAGGCCGCCTTCGCGTAGGTGCTGCTGTGGGCGTAGGCGCAGGTACCGACGAGCGCATTGAAGCTTTGGTTGCTGCGGGTGTGGATGTACTACTTATCGATACGTCACATGGCCATTCTCAGGGGGTTATCGACCGTGTTAAGGCAACCCGTGAAGCGTATCCGGATCTGCAAATTGTGGCGGGTAACGTAGCAACAGCTGACGGCGCAATCGCATTGGCTGACGCTGGTGTAGATGCTGTTAAAGTGGGCATTGGTCCAGGTTCAATCTGTACTACACGTATTGTAACAGGGTGTGGTGTTCCTCAAATCACAGCAATTTCAGATGCCGTTGATGGTCTGAAAGGGCGTGACATTCCGGTTATCGCTGATGGTGGTATTCGCTTCTCAGGTGACATTGTTAAAGCACTGGTTGCTGGCGCATCGTGTGTCATGGTGGGATCAATGCTGGCCGGTACTGAAGAAGCACCAGGTGAAGTTGAACTGTATCAGGGCCGTTACTACAAGTCATACCGTGGTATGGGGTCACTGGGCGCGATGAACCAAAAAGAAGGCTCATCAGACCGTTACTTCCAGAAGAGTAACTCAGCTGAAAAACTGGTACCAGAAGGCATTGAAGGCCGTGTGGCTTACAAAGGCCCAATCGCCACCATTATTCATCAGCAAGTGGGCGGGATCCGCAGTGCCATGGGCCTGACAGGATGTGCCACTATTTTGGAACTGAACACTAAACCGCAGTTTGTCCGCGTGACTTCGGCGGGTATGGGTGAGTCGCACGTCCACGACGTACAGATCACCAAAGAGGCTCCAAACTACCGCATGGGCTAATCCCGGCGGGCTAAAAGTGGGCTGGCGGTTGCCGGCCCTTCTTAATTTTAGTGTCTGCCTTTATCTGGCGGATACAAATAATCAAATACAATGCGTTGGGCAGGCAAACTTGCCCGGCCATTTAGGTAAAGTATTTTTCTTATGCTTTACTAGTTTTATCGCTTCCTAACAAACGAGATTATCAATGAGCAAAGACATCCATGATTCCCGTATTTTGATCTTAGATTTTGGTTCTCAATACACTCAATTGATCGCCCGCCGCATCCGTGAGATCGGCGTTTACTGTGAGCTATGGGCCTGGGATGTAACCGAGGAGCAGATCCGCGAATTTAACCCGCAGGGTATCATTCTGTCTGGTGGTCCTGAGTCAACGACTTTAGAAGGCAGCCCCCGCGCTCCAGAATATGTGTTCAACGCAGGTGTGCCTGTGCTTGGGATTTGTTACGGCATGCAAACGATGGCGTCACAGCTGGGTGGTAAGGTACACAGCTCAGATAAGAAAGAGTTTGGTTACGCGAAAGTTGAAAAAGTCGGTAACTGTGCCTTGTTCGAAGCGATTGAAGACCACATCGAAGACGGTATTGGCAAACTGGACGTATGGATGAGCCACGGTGACAAGGTCATCGAGATCCCAGAGCAGTTTATTACGTCTGCAAAAACAGACACGTGCCCGCACGCTGCTATGTCTTGGGAAGAAAAACGTTTCTACGGTGTGCAGTTCCACCCGGAAGTAACACACACGCAACAGGGTCTGCGCCTGCTTGAGCGTTTTGCGACGGATATCTGTGGCTGTGAAAAGCTCTGGACGCCGAGCCAGATTATTGAAGATGCGGTTGCTCGTATTAAAGAGCAAGTGGGTGACGATGAAGTTATCCTGGGTCTGTCAGGGGGTGTTGATTCATCTGTGGTGGCGATGTTGATCAACCGTGCTATTGGCGACAAGCTGACATGTGTATTCGTTGACAATGGTCTGCTTCGTTTGAATGAAGGCCAGCAGGTCATGGATATGTTCGGTGATAAATTTGGCCTGAACATTGTCAAGGTGGATGCTGAAGATCGCTTCCTGGATGCACTGAAAGGCATTGATGATCCGGAAGACAAGCGTAAGGCGATTGGCCATACTTTCATTGAAGTATTCGACGAAGAAGCCGGCAAACGTGTTAACGCAAAATGGCTGGCACAGGGCACCATCTATCCGGACGTGATCGAATCTGCGGCATCAGCCACAGGTAAAGCACATGTGATTAAGTCTCACCACAATGTAGGTGGTTTGCCGGAAGACATGGAGCTGGGTCTGGTGGAGCCGCTGCGTGAGCTGTTTAAAGATGAAGTACGTAAGATTGGTCTGGAGCTGGGCTTGCCGTATGACATGCTATATCGCCACCCGTTCCCGGGTCCAGGTCTGGGTGTACGTGTGCTGGGCGAGATCAAGAAAGAATACTGCGACCTGCTGCGTCGTGCCGATGCTATCTTCATCGAAGAGTTGCATAAAGCCGACCTGTATCACAAAGTGTCACAGGCTTTCACTGTGTTCCTACCGGTGCGTTCAGTAGGCGTTATGGGTGATGCGCGTAAGTACGACTGGGTTGTCTCTCTGCGTTGTGTAGAAACCATCGACTTTATGACGGCGCGTTGGTCACACCTGCCATATGAGTTCCTGGGTCAGGTGTCAAACCGTATCATCAACGAAATCGACGGCATTTCTCGCGTAGTATATGACATCTCAGGTAAACCACCTGCGACGATTGAGTGGGAATAATTCCCGCCAGATCGGTAGACATATCATCTATGAATAAAAAGAACCCACTGTAAAAAGTGGGTTTTTTTACCTCTAAAAAACCTCTCTGTAGCAATCAGCCAGCGGCACTAAGGCAGGTCGCTGAATGTGTTGTTACCCATCTAGATGACGTGAATGATTCACTAACCTGACAGGTTAACGTCGGAACAACGAAACTGGTAAGACGTTGTTGTGCTCTAATATGTGCAAAGATACAGAGTGAGCTGATTGTTCAATGTACTGGGAGGTCTATGAAATGCAGTATCTAAAAGTAGTAGCCGGACTATTAGGTGTCTGGTTGGTGATATCAATCGCTTTAACTCTCTATCATGGTGAACTGGTGCGCAGTATGCCAGGTGTGCTGGGAATAGATTCAGCTGCTATGAGTACGGTTGCTGTGTCAAAAGCGGAGTTGGATCAGGTGTTTGACCAGATCCGTGAGCATATGCTGCAAAGCAACGCCTGGGGGAATCGCTATAGTACAGCAGATAAATTGCTGGCCTGGGTTACTATCTTATGTTCGGCTATTATTGCTTTTCTGGCAGGTCTTTCGGGTCAGGCTCAGAGTTTATCGGACAATCAGAATCCCAATGCAACAGACAGTCAGGCGCTTAATGTGTCGGATGATCAAAGTCCTCATGTATCAGATGCTCCGTTGGGTGTAGGAACCGGTAACAGACCTCAACGGTACGTTAAATTGATAGGCTGGGTCGCGGCAATCAATGCGGTCTGTGTTGTACTTAATAGTCCTATACAGGAGCAAAAAACCGCTTCATATCAAAAGGCGGACAGGCTTTTAACGCTCTTAATATCCACACGTAAAGCAATATTGGAATCGAATGATCCCATTGAGCAGAGTAACTTATTGGATAAACTTCGTCTTGAGGCGCAGCGGTGATGGGGAAAACGATTGTACTGTGTTTAACTATGATGTTGGCGCTTGCTTGCTCTAAGCCGTTTGATCCTGTTGAGTATTATGGGCTTGAGTTAACCCGGGAAGAAAGAAGCCTGATCGAGCTGTCTATTGATAAATTGAATCAGCTAATTCCCCCCCAAAAGCAGCTTAATTTGTATCTGTTTGACACGCAGTTGCAAGCGGATGGTGTTGCGATACTCTGGGTTAATGATACTAACTTGGCTCATAGCCCTACTGATATGATGTTTGTTCTGAGTGGGTGTGCCTGTGTTGTAATCCAGCCACAGGTTTTTTTGCAATGGCTGGATACTCAGGCCGCTGGCACAGCACAAAGAAGAGGTAGCGAAATATTGAGCTATTTTATCCTGCATGAACTTGGCCATCTTGACCGGGGGCATGCTGGTCGCGCAGCGTCTGTTGACACTGACTATTATAATCGTGACGAGAATGTGCAGAAACATCGAGAGCAAGATGCAGATAATTTTGCTTCAGAGTTACTCAAATCGCATTTGGGTGAAGGAGGCAGTTGGCAGCGCAGGCAGATCGCTATGGATATCCAGTTAGCATTGGGATTTCTCTCGTTTGATTTGCAGGGCAAACGGATCATTGATAATTTTGCGTGCAGTGCATTGAACGCCCCTTGTGCCTTTCATGACATGGGAGATACGCATCCGAATTTAGAGCTGAGACTTTTAAGAGCAAACTGCAACCTGGATGATGCCTATTGCGATCTCTTGCGAGATTACGAGGAAAGACGACATTCAGATGGCGTTTTCTCTGATGCCATTCTCTATGATGGTCGCGGCATGTAAGCTGGATGCCACACTAAGTGTGTCGTTTTTAAGCTAAAACTGGGTGAATAGGGTCACTACTCGCCCTTTTTGTTGATAAAAGCAGCAAACAATCAGAAAGTTGATTTTTTTTCTTTACCTTTTCAATTAGCTCATTATAATGCGTCGACATTGCAGGGGCGTAGTTCCAATTGGTAGAACAGCGGTCTCCAAAACCGATGGTTGCGGGTTCGAGTCCTGCCGCCCCTGCCACTTCTTTATTTATTCCTTAGTAATTCCCTTATTTAACACAATTCAGATTGCAGTCGTTGCACGCATATTCTAGAATCCTCAGCATTTAATTTTTCCGGTATTTTTGCATGCATGCAGCTCAGGCTCAGTTACTTGGTGTAATGCCACTTAAACTCAAATCTGCTTTTGATCCCAACCCACAGCCTGGTGCGCCTGTGTCTCAGCCTGTGGAGCAAGCCGATGTTGGCCTGACGCTCAGCGTGCGGTTGCAACAGGATATCTGTGCAGCAGCCAATGCCAGCGAACTTACTGTCGTTGCAGGCGATACCATCAGCTGGACGTGCCACGCACAGCAGGCACACCTGGTTATACCGGATACGCAGCTAAGTGCGACGCAAAAGCGGGCATTGTGGCAGCAAATCTGGAGTGGGCAATCATGACCACCTCTATCAGACCTGATCACCTTGCTGCTTTGCCATTGCAGCAGGTTATGGATATTGAACAGGCCTGCCATACGCACCCCTGGACCAGCAAGACCATGCAGTCGTGTTTGAGTGGTCGTTACTTCAATGCGGCCCTGTATCGGGATGAGCAGCTGGTTGGCTTTTATGTGGGTGAGCGAGCGGGTCCGGACTTCACGCTGATGGACATCTGTATCACGCCTGCTTGTCAGGGGCAGGGCCTCGCCAGTCAGTTGTTGGCGCATTTCATGGCACGCTGTGAGCAAGACCGTGCCGAGAATATCTTTTTAGAAGTGCGCGTCGGCAATGAAGCTGCCATTGGCTTATATCACAAGGCGGGTTTTACTGAGATGGGTGTGCGTAAAAACTACTATCCTAGCGCGGATGGCAAAGAGGATGCGTTGTTGATGGGGAAAGTGCTGTTTGACCCTGAACTCATGGATCATTAAGTACATTTGCTTGCAAAACTGACTCGTCAGAGTCAGGCGTGTTCCTGTTCCAACGTATACCTGATAGCCTGTGTCAGCGTCAGCATGGCATATTCCCACTTTGTTGGGTTGTCTTCTCGCAGGCAGGTTTCCAAATCGCCGGCGGCACTGTGAATGTTGGTAAAGCCAAAACACCCCGCGCTGCCTTTGAGACTGTGCGCCAAGGCTCTGAGTGATTCCCATTCCTGATCCCCAAACAGCTGTTCCAGCTGAATGAGTTGGTCGGGCAGTTTTTCCACGTAGTTGCGACTGATCTGTAAGTACTTTTCACTTTTTAAAAGTGAATTCCACTGGGAGTTTTTGTCCTCTTCCAGCTGTAAGTAGTTAAGCAGGACTGCACCGAGCTTTTCACGGTCAATGGGTTTGGCAAGTGTTGCATCACACCCGGCAGCCAGGTAGGTATCAATGTCATGTTTCATAACATTGGCTGTCAGCGCAATGATAGGGCCATCATAAGCGGCATGACGGAGCATTTCAGTGGCTTCCAGACCACCCATGACTGGCATTTGCATGTCCATCAGGATTAAATCGTAATCGTTGACCAGTGCCATCTCTACGGCTTGTGCGCCATTACTGGCAATATCCGGTTTGAGTCCCCAGGCTCCGAGGAGTAAGGTCAGCAGCTCCTGGTTATCCGGGTTATCTTCGGCGAGCAGAATTTCGGCCTCCAGCTGGGTTTGATCCAATTGCTGGGCTGCTACTACATGGTCGTGTGCCAGCTGGTCTTCATCGTCAATCCAGGCAAAATCTTGCGTCGGATGGTTGGCTGCAACGCTAATGTTAAAGCAACTGCCGACGCCCTGCGCACTTTCTACGCTGACGTCTCCACCTAACAGTTGAGCCAGGTTTTTCGAGATACATAATCCCAGGCCTGTGCCTCCGAACCGTCGAGTAGTGGTGGAGTCCGCTTGTTCAAAGGGTTTAAACACACGAGACATCTCGCCCTGTGACATACCAATACCACTGTCTTTGACTTCAAATTCAAATCGGGCTGTGTCTGAGCGGTAACGGGCACTGATCTGAATACTGCCTGTTTCAGTAAACTTAACCGCATTTGTCGCGATGTTAAGCAGGATCTGTTTGAGGCGGGTTTCATCACTGAAGAGTTGCTGAGGCAAAGGTAAGGCATACTGAACGGTGAAATCCAGCTGCTTTTGTTCAGCCATGGGAGCAATAATGGACTCTACGTCTTTCAGTAAGTGGAGTAATTCTATGGGGTCTTGTTCAACCGCCAGCTTCTCAGCTTCAATCTTGGACAAGTCGAGAATGTTATTAATTAATTCCAGTAAGTGTCTGGAGTTGCGCAAAATGGTATCCAGGTGCAGCGCTGAGTTGGTGGCATTGGGGTAATGCAGTATTTGCTCGGTAAAGCCCATAATTGCGGTTAACGGTGTGCGTATCTCGTGGCTCATATTGGCCAGGAAACGGCTTTTCAGCTGGCTGGCTTGTTCGGCTTCGGCAATCGCTAGCTCCAGTTGTTGATTCATTTCTTCCAGCGCCCGGGTGCGGTTTTCGACTTTTTCTTCCAGATGCAGTTTGTAGTCTTCCAGCTCCCCCTGGAAATCGCGGATCTGTTTGATCATATGATTAAAGTCATCAAACAAAATGCCAACTTCGTCATCATCATGGGCGGGTAGCGCAACCGATAAGTCGCCATCCCCAACACGGTGGCTGGCTTCCCCGAGCAGTTCTATGGGGGTCAGCAGTAAGTTTCTCACCACAATGAAGATCAGAATGGGGAGTGTAATGACAGACAGGATAACAATCAGGGCCGTTGTCAGACTGATCGCTTTACCTGACTGATATAAAATTGTTTTAGGAATGGTGGAGATATAATAATAACCGCCACTGAGCTGCGCGCTGTAGGTCATGCGCCGCAGGTTATCAATGGACGGTAGCACTAAAGAGTCCAGCTTTCCTTTATCTGCCAGGCCATTGATCTGTGCCATTTCCTCAGCGCTCAAAAAGCTCTGATTAAAATGACTGTCGGAGCTGAATAACACTTCGCCCGAAGCTGACACCAGCAGATTCAATGTGTTGTCATAGGGGGCTTCCAGAATACTACTGCTGATGATTGACGGGGCAACCTGAACAATAATGTAGCCCTCACGCTGAGGCCGGTTTAGGTTGAAATCCACCCCATAAATCTGCTGCACGAAATACAGCTGTGTGCCGCCATTATGTGACGCTTGCATAAACTGCTGTTGACGTAAGTTGCTCTGTCGGACCTGGGCAAAAAAGGGATAGGACTGAGGTGCCCGGTTCAGGTTGCTGGCATAAAAGGCATGACTCTGGCCATGTTCATTAACCAGGTTGATACTAATGATATCCGGATAGGCTTCGCTGTAACTGGCAAACACATCCATGAGTGCACCCAGACGTTGTGTTTTTTCCTGAGCTTCGTCTTCTGGCAGGCTTAAAAAATCACTGAGTACCGGGGAGGTAGACAACAGTTTGGTCGTGGATTGATAGATTTCCATGTAGTTGAACATTTTTTGCTGTTGTTGTTCAACGAAGCGACTGACAATAAGTTTTGCCTGCTTTTGGGTAGAGCTGGTGACATTGGTCAGTGTAAAGCCGCCGAGCAGTAGCAGCGGCAATATCACCAAGGGGGTGATATACCATAATAGCCTGATACTCAGCTTACTTGTCTTCATCCGTGTTTAATTCCATCTATCAACTTGGTGCTGAAGCACCCGAGTATGACCACAAACGTGTCCGATTAGTGAGTTATTGTGGGCTATATTACCGATTTTTGCACAAAACGGCTATGGTATCTCATAAATAGGTTGAACTTTAAACACATCAAAGGGATGCCCGCCTGTGTCCGGCGGGCACCATTAACTTAGCTGTCTGCGCGGCTCATGAACTTAGATTCTGCGGTGTTGATTTTAATTTTATCACCGCTGGAAATGTGCTCAGGTACCTGTACGACTAAGCCTGTGGTTAATGTGGCCGGCTTAGTACGGGCACTGGCTGATGCGCCTTTGATAGAGGGTGCGGTTTCTTCGATCACCAGCTCAACGCTTGAAGGCAGATCCAATGATACTGGCGTGCCTTCTACGACAACGATCAGCAGGCCTTTGGTTTCTTCGTTGATGAACAGAACTTGCTCAGCAATCGAGTCTTTATGGATGTGATAAGGGGTATAGTCCTCTTCATCCATGAACACGTATTCATCACCATCAATGTAAGAAAGCATTGCCGGGCGACGTGTTAAATCGGCCAGTTGCAGCATTTCCTCGGCTTTAAAGGTTTCATCGACTTTTCCGCCATTGACGACATCGTACATACGCATACGGTATAAACTGCCGCCAGCACGACCTTGCGGTACAGAGCGCTCAATATCTCGGACGATCATTACGCGACCATTATAATCAATCGCGGCGTGTTTTTTTATTTCACTGGCTTTAGGCATAAAATGCTTCCTGTTAGTCTAAACTGAGCGAGAAGTTAGCATGAAGTCGGGATCTCGCCAAGTGCTGTGTTCCCAATCGGTTTGTTCTACAATGTATGCCCGATAGGAGAGGCTGTCTATGTACAGGGAAATTTAGGTGAGGATAGAAAAGTGAGATCAGGCATGATGGTTGAAGGGTTCAAACTGGGTTGTCAGTGTGGTCAGGTTACCGGGCGCATTGCAGCACACCCACACTGGCAAGGGAATCGCCTGACTTGCTATTGTCAGGATTGTCGTGCGTATCTGCATCACCTGGAACAGGCTGACTCCCTCAACGACTTTGGCGGAACGGATATTTATCAGGTGCCACCGGCGCACGTAAGTATCTTAACGGGGCGTGAGCAGCTAGCCTGCTTGCAGCTGACCAAGGGCGGCGTTTACCGCTGGTACACTCAATGTTGTCACACTCCGGTTGGCAATTGTTTTAGCCCCTTTTGGCCCATGGTCGGGATCATACATAGCTTTGTGCGCGAGCCGCTCGATATTTTAGTGGGTCCGACTTCGGGGAGTGTCTATTGTCGCGGTGCGCTGGGTCGTTTACCAGATGAGCTCAAAGGCACACGCTCACAAAAGGTGATGGTGCTGCGGTTGATCACTAAGTTGCTGGCCTGGAAGCTGTGTGGCAAAAACTCACCTTCGGTATTTTTTGTTAACGGCGAACCGCTGGCAGCGCCACAGCAGCTTTATTCCAGTCCTGCAGATAAAGGCTAAAGCGAGTAGAGACTCGACATCGCCTGGTAACTTAGTCCAAAGTGCTGATTAAACCAGTTATTGACGTAATCATGTTGCGGTGCAAGCTTGGCGCAGCGCAGTACATATTCGCCATCGGCTGCACCGAGTTGGTCTTCGCAATAGGTTTGCAGCCACACGCGATCCAGATCTGCGACAAACTGAGCGTTTAGCTCTGTGAGCTGTTTCTCTAAATGCGTGCCGACATCCAGAAATTGGGCTTGTTGTGGCTCCAAATCTAAATCGGGGAAGTCTGCATAATGGCTTTGCGTATGATGCACCTGACTATCGTCCACTTTATGCTCTATGTGTTTTCCACCCAGGCGGCCAAGATACATCATATCCAGACTGTAATGTTCTGTGAATTCAGTGACCGGATACTGATAGGTTTGCGCTACCTCAACGTCAATAAAAGAGCCCGGCTCGTTCGGATCAGGCTGTGGTTGTTCCAGCGTGTAGTGCTTTTGCCTGTTCACCAGCTTGGTAGTGCGGCTGTGTTTGAACGTGGCATGGACGTTGAGCGTGAAGGTCCCCTCACCTTGAGGGTGATACCATAAGCTGTCCCGAAAAGCGTCATTTAGCTGAGATAAGACAGTCTGAAGGCGTTGCTTTTGTGTGCTTGTGTCGTGCAGCTGCACGGTGAGCTTTGGTGCTATGCGGATCTCGGAATATAAGGCCCGGGCAGTCACTTGTTTAGCAGGCTGGCTGGGGATATTCCAGGCCTGGCAATATTTGCGATAAAAGCGCTGTAAGAACAGGCGATCTTTGCTCTGTGATGCGCTGAGTTTTTCACACTGGCGCTCTGCATTGACTTGCAACTGCGCCTGATATTGCGCAAAGGTGTTGCCCAGTCTGGCATTGGCAATTAAAAATGCATAACGCATTTCAAAATATCGAAATGGATCCGGAAAGGCTGAGCGCGACAGTGACAAAGCTTCTTGCCTGAGCCAGCTGGTTGCATATTGCAGCTCTTCATTTTGGGTTTCAGCCATGGGCCCGACGGGTTCTATATGCCAGCTTACCTGGTTACGCAGTAAGCCCTCTAGCTTGAGTGCCGCGCCGGTATGGTTGCCAGACAGACGTAACATGCGCACGTCAATGAGTCCACGGTCGATGATTTTATTGCGTGCCAGGGTGAGCCGCTGACGTGCCTCCACATCCTGGGGATCCTCTGCGAGGGCTTGTTCGTAGAATTCGGCAGATTGATCATACATGCCGGCCTCATACAACTTGTCTCCTTTTTGAACCAGACTTTTACAGCCTGATAAGAGTAGTACGCCCGCAATCATAATGGCATACCGTTTGTGTGACTTCATCGTTCCTTCCTTGTTCACTTTGAGATACCTTCGTATATCATGCGTTATGTCACTATTATATGACAATCGCAGTTTTGGTTATTTTTTAGGACCTAGCACCCGTCGCTCAGTGATGTTTTTCGGTTTGGCCGGCGCTTCGGTCAACACCCAGACTGGACGCGTGACGAACAGATTGTTGGGATAGACCACTTTATGGCCGTCGACATGACGTAACACTACATTCATCAGTCCCATTTCGACAATACAGCCTTCGATGGCATTGGCGCCATCTATTACTCTGACCCAGTTGCCAAGGCGAAAGTCATTTTGCACAAACATGATTAAAAAAGCGGTCAGGTTGCTGAGCAAAGACCAGGCGGCAAACAGGGCAACGCCGAGCATGGCGAATAGAGAGGAGCCCAGCACTAATAAACCGCGCAACTCGATCCCCCAGAACACCAGTAACAGGCATAACAATACAGTACCAACCAGCCCTTTGAGCAGTAGCTCAGCCCGTTGTTGACGGTGCAGATCGATTTTACCCCGGGTGATACGATGGAGTATTTTGATAGCCAGTTTGAGCAACAAAGGAAACAGGAAAACGAACAGCAGTGTGACGATCAGTTTGTACTCAGTGAGCAGGAATGTCGTAATTGCTTCAGGCACGTGGCAGACCTATTTAAATATCAATAAAGCGCGATGATATCAGGGAAATTCAGCTGTTTAAAAGCGGTTTTTAACGGTAAATAGCCACTGTACTGAGTCGATGTTGTCCGGGCCATCAAGGGGCGCCGCGACGTCCAGATGCAGCACCAGTCCCGAGTTGGCCCGACTGGGAGCAAGCCGCAGTCCAACACCGATGTTTTTTAGAAACTGGCCCTGAATTTGATGTGTTAACGCGTGTTGTTGTAGGTCCGTTAGAGTGTTCGGCTCGTCGAGGCTGCCTGGCAATGGCGGTGGTATCGGGCGGCCATCAACGCGGCCAATATCAAAGTAGGCAGCACCACCCACTTTAAACAGGTGCAGTAAATCATATTCCCAGTAATAACGCTTCTCAAGGTTAAGCAGGATCCGCCGGTTGCCTTGCAGGTAATTGCTGGGATAACCCCGCAAACCGGTTTCTCCACCCAGCGTGATCTGTTTATCGGCACTGAGGTGTTTACCATATTGTACTTCAAGCTGGGCATACCAGGACTGGCGTATGCTGGTATTGAGATAATATTGCAGTCGTGAACTGAGCAGCAGGTTTTCAGCCTGATCCTGACGTTTGTTCCAGTAACCATGTAAGTTAAAGGCAAATCGAAGCAAACTGTCTGCAGAGGTGAAGTGGGCTTTGTTGGCATTGAATGCCAGCAGCCAGCGGCTGTCATCATCACTGAGCCCACTGTCTGAATAGCCAAGCTGGGCATTGATATTCCAGCCTAAATTTAAATCCTCAGTGCGATAGATAGAATCAAAATTACGGACCTTAATATAGGCATCTTCGAACCACTGTGCCTGAATATAGGGGTAGCGTAGCGTCCGGTTTTCAGCAATGGGTAAAGTGGTACCGCGAAGGCGGGTAAATTCTTGCTTTTCATCCTGATATCCGAGTAAAAGCCGACGCGTCCAGTCGTTGTCGAGTGCAAAGGCGCGGCCAATGTAGAGGTTGGATATTTCACTGAGTTGTTGATACTCCGAGATCTCTTCACCCAAGTTGTACAATGACTCAACCCGACGATTACTTAAGTTACTGATACCGTAACTATAAGGTGTGGAGATTGAAAAAAACGGGTATTCAACGCCGACGTAATGTACTTTTCCATCATCGTTGTCTGCGTATTCAAGGCGTCCCCGGTAACGGCTCGACAGAATTTGGGGGTCATCATAAACAAATAAATAGCCACTGCGATCCGGGTCGGAAATATGCGTCAGTGACAGGCGTTTACCATAGCCCAGCAAGTTGGACTCACGAAAGCCAAGACGGCTTGAATTATCGCCGCCGCTGCGGCTGAAGCTGATATCGGGTAGCAAGGTCCAGAGGTCGCGTGTAATGACTGTGACCGCCACCTCGCCCTCGCAAGTTTGTTCGGCAAAGATCCTGGCATCATAGATATAGGGCTGTTGGCGCAATAGTCGCTCTGACTCTCGCAGCAATTTGGGGTCATATTCACCCCCTTGGGTAAACAGCAATAAATTGCGGATCACCTCAGGTTTCGTTTTGACGTGCGCCCGATTTGCAAAGCGAAATACGGCATTGTCTTCCTCCGGCAAAGAGGTATCAAAGACATTTAATTGCCTGAGCTCAATGCTGACCACAGAGGCATTGAGTAAATCGGGTAAGGTGTCGGTGCTATCTAACTGGCGGTGGAGGTTATCGTCCTCGGGCATAGTGGGACGGTTGTTACTGCAATGTTCGGAAACGCCTGATGGCGTACTGGCAGCAACTTGCACTGACGTGGTTACCATCGATGTGAATACTGCTAGTATTGAAGTGCGAACAACCCAACCCATAGAACAGCCTGTCGTTAATTAACGTGCTTTTAATTATGGCCTATGTTAGCCATAGCTGCTCAACTAAGTCTATATTATTGTTGTAAATTTAACCGCAATAATGTTACCAGGTTCGGCAAATGTTCAGTGGCACCAAGGCCTTCCGGCGCGATCCAGATACTCTCACTATAGTGCTCAAAGTTGAGGTTGTAGGGGTGTCCTGCATAATTGAAACGCCATTGATGGCGGTCAGCACCCTGATGAAATTCCAGTAAGGTAAGGCCATCCAGGTGCAAGAAAATTTGCCCCCAGAGCTCAAACTCATCTGCCTCAGGGAGCGAGCTGGGGGTTACAAGAATGTGGTTCTGATCTGGTAAATGATCGATGCGCGTTGTCACTGTGGCTCCACTTAAGCAGTTGGGTTAATCTGTGTCCAGGTAATTACGGATCAGCTGCATAAAAGGTGCGCCGTATTTACTGAGCTTGGTAAAACCAACTCCCGACACTTTCAAAAATTCGCTATCATTGGTCGGTGTTAGTTGTGCCATTTCCGCCAGGGTCTTATCACTAAATACCACATAAGGTGGTACATCATCCTGATCGGCCAGCTCTTTACGCAGGCTGCGCAATTTGGCAAACAGCTTTTTATCATAATTGAACTGCGCCAGTTTATCCTGGTAAACGTGCTTAGCTTCAAGTCGTGGTTGCGCCAGTTGCAGGGCATATTCCCCACGTAATACTGAACGAGCACCTTCGGTCAGGCGCAGTGCGGCGCCCTGGGTAATGTCTTGTGCAACCAGGCCATGGTGTATGAGCTGTCGCAGAATACTCAGCCAGTACTCGTTGCTGTGCTCTTTGCCAATTCCATAGGTGCTCAGGGTGTGGTGTTGATTGTCCCGGATCCGTGCGGTATTTGCGCCGCGTAACACGTCCACAATATAACCGAGTCCAAAGCGCTGCTCTGCCCGGTAAATACAGGATAAGGCTTGCTGAGCAACCAAAGTGCCGTCAAATCGTTTTGGCGGGTTCAGGCAGATGTCGCAGTTGCCGCACGGTTCGCGTTGATATTCGCTGAAATAATTGAGCAGGATCTGGCGTCGGCAGGTTTGTGCCGAGGCAAAGCTGGCCATTGAGCTAAAACGTTGCTCTTCGACTCTGCGCCTGTGCTCATCCTCAATGTCTTCAAAAAACCGCTTAACCCGGCCAATGTCTGCGGGGTCGAAGTACATGATGGCTTCAGCTGCCAGGCCATCCCGGCCGGCACGGCCTGTTTCCTGGTAATACGCCTCGATACTCTTGGGAATGTCATAGTGCAGTACATATCGCACGTTCGATTTATTGATCCCCATGCCGAATGCCACCGTTGCAACCACAATTTGAATGTCATCACGCGCAAAGGCATTTTGTACGAACTGGCGTTGCTCATTGCTCATCCCCGCGTGGTAAGCAGCAGCATTAAAGCCGGCTTCAACCAGTTTTTCGGCGATGTCATCAACACGTTTACGGCTGGAGCAATATACAATGCCGCTTTGCCCTTTTTGCGTGCGCAGATAGCGCATCAGCTGAGATAACGGCTTGAATTTCTCTTCGATGGTGTAACGAATATTCGGTCTGTCGAAGCTGCCCGTATGAATAAAAGGCGTCTGCAATCCGAGCTGGGTGACAATGTCACTGCGGGTGGCCAGATCGGCTGTGGCGGTCAGCGCCATCATAGGGACTGAAGCAAAGCGATGCTTTAATTCATGCAGACGACAGTAGTGCGGTCTGAAATCATGCCCCCAGTGTGATACGCAGTGCGCTTCATCGATGGCGAACAAGCCCAGCTGGAGGTGACTCAGGCGCTCAATAAATTCGGATTGCAGTATTTTTTCCGGCGCCACATACAGGAGTTTGATTTCCCCCTGGTGCAGGCGCTGGTAGATGGCCTGTTGCTGAGCCCGGTCGAGGCTGTTATTGATAAACTCGGCCGAGATACCCAGAGCCTGTAGCTGTGCAACCTGGTCTTGCATTAAAGAGATCAGCGGAGAGACCACCACGCAGGTGCCAGGCAAAATTAACGCAGGTACCTGATAGCATAAAGATTTGCCGCCACCGGTTGGTAGCAGTACCAAGCTATCGCGCCCGTCCAGGCAGGCCTGAATGACGTCGAGTTGCCCGTCACGAAAGTCACTGTAGCCAAAAACTTCTTTCAGTACGCCGTGCGGTGTGTCGATTGAGTGAGTTGCAAGATTTTCCATCGAGCGCATTTTAGTGGGTTTTGCAGCAGAAGTCTTTTGTTTTTGATCACAGGAAAATCATACGGGCAGGTACAGATTACGGTATACTGCGCGCTTGGCATCTGTGGGAACAATCAGAAGACCAATTATGTTGTGCTTGGGAGAAATGAATGGGAACGAGTAGTGAAACGAAGCAGGGGTATACCTTTGCCGTTTTAGCATTTTTGATGTGGGGGTTGGCGCCCATCTATTTTAAATCGTTGGATCAAGTGGATGCGCTTGAAATTCTTATCCACCGTGTGGTCTGGTCGGTACTCTTTATTGCCTTGATCATCGCCGTAAAACTTAACTGGGACAAAGTGGTTGCTGTGCTGCGTCAGCCAAAACTCATGCTGATGCTGACGGTTACGGCCTTATTGCTGGGGTTTAACTGGGGCTTGTTCATCTGGTCGGTGAATAATGGCCATATGCTGGATGCAAGTTTGGGCTACTATATTAACCCTTTACTCAATGTGCTGTTGGGCATGCTGTTTTTGCAAGAACGCCTGCGGCCTCGTCAGCAGTTTGCGGTTGCGCTGGCTGTTGTTGGGGTAGTACTGCAATTGGTTAGCTTTGGCTCGTTTCCGGTGATCGCCTTTTCTTTAGCCGGGTCATTTGCGATTTATGGGTTATTGCGTAAGACCATGGCAGTTGAGTCTTTGCCTGGTTTGTTGATTGAAGCCGTTATTTTGCTGCCCATCGCACTGGGTTACTGGTGGTGGTTAACACCCAGTGAAACCAGCAATATGATGCTGAATGACTGGGTCACTAATGTGTTGTTGATTAGCGCGGGGGTTGTAACGACCTTACCTTTATTGTGTTTCACCGCTGCCGCAAAACGTATTCCCTATTCAACTTTGGGCTTCTTTCAATATATTGGACCAAGTTTGATGTTTATTCTGGCTGTAGTGTTTTATGGCGAGGTATTTAGTGCTGAGCGGGTGTTAACGTTTGCCTTTATCTGGTCTGCCCTGGCACTGTTTAGCTTTGATTCTTACCGTTCGGGTAAAGCGCAGCGCCGTCTCGCGGCTGCGTAATGATGTTGGGGGCACTGAAGCAGTCAGGCCCCCGGTAATACATTACATTTCGTCGTCTGCCTCCACGGCAACGGCTTCGACTTCTTCTTTATTTGTCTCAACCTTAGAGCGGCCAAACAAAGTATGGAACTTGGTTTTGCAGGTGGTGAGTTTCAGGTATTTAGTCCAGGTTTTTTCCATTACATTGTCTGGTGTTTGTCGTCCCTCCATGACCTCGACAAATTGTCGTTGAAATTCATTTTGTGGCTGGCTAGCTTTGGTGTATAAGCTCTTTAGTAGTGCACCATGGTTTTCCAGTACATCAGACTCCTGCAAAGTGAAGTGTCCGCTGCGAGAAAACCCTCGAGGAAAGTTAAGATCATCATAGAAATGTTTAGATGTAACAAAAGCTTCTTTCAAGGTCGCTAAATTTTGATTCATGGTGAAATCCTCAGCATTGTTTGGCAGGAGTATGGACCATAGAGAACAAATAATTAAACGAGTTTTTTTTATCGTAAGGGGGGTATGTGGACCTAGATCTATTAAAAACTTTTGTCGAAGTTGTTAAGACGCGTCATTTTGGTCGCGCTGCGGAAAATCTATATATTACTCAATCCGCTGTCAGCTTTCGGATCCGCCAGTTAGAACAAAGCCTTGGCGTTAATTTGTTCATCCGCCAGCGTAATAATATTCAACTGACTGCACCGGGCGAACGTTTGTTACCTCATGCCAATATGATCCTCACCGGGATGCAGCGTGCCAAGGTTGACGTCGCACTTGCCAATAATATGCATAAACAAGTGTCACTGGCCGGCACGCCGAATATTTGGGACGCTTTTTTACAGTTTGGGATCAACCACATTGTGGCGGCTATGCCTGGGGTATCGCTGGTGGCTGAGGTTAAAGCGCAGCAGGAGAGTACTCGCTTGTTATTGGAGCGAACGCTCGATATTGCCGTGCTATTTGATCCACCTAAAGTAGATGAACTGGTCGTGAAGCAAATTAAGCATCTGGCTATCATCCCGGTCAGTACAATGGCGCAAACCACTAATGAAGATTTTTTCGACAAGCAATATGTTTACGTTGACTGGGGAACGGCTTTTTCATTGTGGCATGCGAAACAGTTTAACGGCAGCACACCGCCTTATTTCAGAACCAGTACGGGCCGTATCGCGCTGGATTTGATCATGCAGTGTGGTGGCTCAGCATTTATACCCCGTGCACTGGCTGTTGAACCGATTGAGAAGAAGCAGCTATTTCATATTGAATCAGTGGAGCAAAATGCGCGAGAGATCTATGTTGCTTATCACAAGGATAATGAGCAGATAGAACAAATTGAGACAATTGCCAGTCTTTTGGCATCTTTACCTGATTAGGTTACAGATTATTGAATTATTTATGATGGTTGGCTGACAGTTAAATGTCACTTTTATTTTAAGTGTAATATTTCTGTCACGTATCACTGGCAGACTGCGCCTGTCTAAAAAATTACGTGTTGCGATACTTGAGGAAATACACATGAAATTATCCAAATCAGCATTATTTGTTTCTGTTTTCGGTGCTTTGTCTGCGAGCGCTTACGCTGATGTTGATGTATATGGTAAAGCGAATTTGTCTGTACAAAGTTCAGATGAAGGTGAAGGCTCATTCACAGAAGTGAAGAGCAATGCATCACGCTTTGGTTTCAAGGGCTCAGAAAAGCTGGACTCTGGTCTGGAAGTTATCTACAAATTGGAGTTTCAGGTTGATGTATCTGATGCTGACTCTAAAGGTGATGATGACAACATTACAGCACGTAATCAGTATGTGGGCCTGAAAGGCGGTTTCGGTGAAGTTGTGATTGGTCGCAATGACACAGCATTCAAACAGTCGCAAGGTAAACTTGACCTGTTCAACGACCTTGAAGCGGATATTAAGAATCTGTTTAAAGGTGAAAACCGCCTGGGCGACTCTATTTCTTATAAGTCAGCCAGCTTCAATGGTTTCAAAGTGCTCGGTACTTTTATCGCAGAAGACAGCACTGAGGGTGAAAACGGTTTCTCGGCAGCCCTGACTTATGGTGATGCAAAGCTGAAGAACACTAACTTCTACGCTGCAGTTGCAACAGACAGTGAAGTAAAAGGCTACGACGCAGTACGTTTTTCAGTACAAGGTAAGGTAGCAGACTTCAAACTGGGTGCAATGTACCAGATGCAAGAGAAAGTAGATGGATCTGATGAAGCTGACGGTTACATGGTAAACGCGGCATATGGTTTCGGCGCGAATACCCTGAAGCTACAGTATCAGGTTATTGACTTTGATAAAGGCGATAAAGTAGATGGCATTTCTGTGGGTATCGACCACAAGCTGAGCAAAGCGGCAAAACTATACGCATTCTACTCAAGTGTTGATGAAGACAACGGTGTAGAAGAAGATTACCTGGGTGCCGGTATCGAATATAAGTTCTAAGCATATCGCAATCTAATAGAACAGATTAAAAAGGCCAGTCAGAATACTCTGACTGGCCTTTTTGCGTAAAACGTACCGAAAAGCCAGCCAATTTAAGGTGTTTAATGTCAAAAAACACTCGTTTTGCTGTAATTTTGTCCGGATGCGCTGTTTTTCTCACTTTTCTTCAAAAAAGGGGTTGCGCTGGGTTTCGATTTCCCTATAATGCGCATCCACCGACACGGGGCACAACGCTGAAAAGCAACGAGCCAGCGAGTTGGGAGTCAAATAAAACTTGGTTCTGAAATTTTTCAAAATTAAGTGTTGACATAAAATGGGAAGTGATTAGAATGCACAGCCCTCAGCGCTAACAGCGCAGCGATAACAAGTTATCGCACTGTTCTTTAAAAATATGAAGCAATCATCTGTGTGGGCACTCGTACAGATTGAGTTCTAACAGCGTCATTCAGTTTACTGAATGACGCACAAAAATTTAGAGTCTCAATTTCTTATGAGTGACTAACATAGTCAATTTATACAGAATTCATTGAGCGCGTTTGAAGTTTACTTCGAACAAAAAACTTTTAATTGAAGAGTTTGATCATGGCTCAGATTGAACGCTGGCGGCAGGCCTAACACATGCAAGTCGAGCGGTAACATTTCTAGCTTGCTAGAAGATGACGAGCGGCGGACGGGTGAGTAATGCTTGGGAACATGCCTTGAGGTGGGGGACAACCATTGGAAACGATGGCTAATACCGCATAATGTCTACGGACCAAAGGGGGCTTCGGCTCTCGCCTTTAGATTGGCCCAAGTGGGATTAGCTAGTTGGTAAGGTAACGGCTTACCAAGGCGACGATCCCTAGCTGGTTTGAGAGGATGATCAGCCACACTGGAACTGAGACACGGTCCAGACTCCTACGGGAGGCAGCAGTGGGGAATATTGCACAATGGGCGCAAGCCTGATGCAGCCATGCCGCGTGTGTGAAGAAGGCCTTCGGGTTGTAAAGCACTTTCAGTCAGGAGGAAAGGTTAGTAGTTAATACCTGCTAGCTGTGACGTTACTGACAGAAGAAGCACCGGCTAACTCCGTGCCAGCAGCCGCGGTAATACGGAGGGTGCGAGCGTTAATCGGAATTACTGGGCGTAAAGCGTACGCAGGCGGTTTGTTAAGCGAGATGTGAAAGCCCCGGGCTTAACCTGGGAACTGCATTTCGAACTGGCAAACTAGAGTGTGATAGAGGGTGGTAGAATTTCAGGTGTAGCGGTGAAATGCGTAGAGATCTGAAGGAATACCGATGGCGAAGGCAGCCACCTGGGTCAACACTGACGCTCATGTACGAAAGCGTGGGGAGCAAACAGGATTAGATACCCTGGTAGTCCACGCCGTAAACGATGTCTACTAGGAGCTGGGGTCTTCGGACAACTTTTCCAAAGCTAACGCATTAAGTAGACCGCCTGGGGAGTACGGCCGCAAGGTTAAAACTCAAATGAATTGACGGGGGCCCGCACAAGCGGTGGAGCATGTGGTTTAATTCGATGCAACGCGAAGAACCTTACCTACACTTGACATACAGAGAACTTACCAGAGATGGTTTGGTGCCTTCGGGAACTCTGATACAGGTGCTGCATGGCTGTCGTCAGCTCGTGTTGTGAGATGTTGGGTTAAGTCCCGCAACGAGCGCAACCCTTATCCTTAGTTGCCAGCGATTCGGTCGGGAACTCTAAGGAGACTGCCGGTGATAAACCGGAGGAAGGTGGGGACGACGTCAAGTCATCATGGCCCTTACGTGTAGGGCTACACACGTGCTACAATGGCATATACAGAGTGCTGCGAACTAGCGATAGTAAGCGAATCACTTAAAGTATGTCGTAGTCCGGATTGGAGTCTGCAACTCGACTCCATGAAGTCGGAATCGCTAGTAATCGCGGATCAGAATGCCGCGGTGAATACGTTCCCGGGCCTTGTACACACCGCCCGTCACACCATGGGAGTGGGTTGCTCCAGAAGTGGATAGCTTAACCTTCGGGAGGGCGTTCACCACGGAGTGATTCATGACTGGGGTGAAGTCGTAACAAGGTAGCCCTAGGGGAACCTGGGGCTGGATCACCTCCTTATCGACTTAGAACTAATTTGTTCGAAGTGTCCACACAGATGATTGTTGATTAGAATTAGAGAACACAAACATTGTTTGGGTCTGTAGCTCAGCTGGTTAGAGCGCACGCCTGATAAGCGTGAGGTCGGTAGTTCAAGTCTACTCAGACCCACCACTTCTTCCCGATGCTGCGTTATTAAGCTCGTCGTTTAGAAAACACTAAACGTCCTCACTTAATGCCTGGCCTCAAAAAGAAGCTCGGTTCAAAACAATGTTATTCCTAGTAATGTGGGGCTATAGCTCAGCTGGGAGAGCGCCTGCCTTGCACGCAGGAGGTCAGCAGTTCGATCCTGCTTAGCTCCACCACTTTACTACCTACTCCTCATAGATAAACACTCTTACCTGTTCTTTAAAAATATGAAGCAATCATCTGTGTGGGCACTCGTACAGATTGAGTTCTAACAGCGTCATTCAGTTTACTGAATGACGCACAAAAATTTAGAGTCTCAATTTCTTATGAGTGACTAACATAGTC